>CAJWBY010000344.1 GCA_913020705.1 uncultured Colwellia sp. | reverse complement strand
ATCGAATCAGGTTATACAAGCGATGCCGAAAAAGTGGGTGTTGTGATCCCTGGGATGGTTAATTGCCATTCACATGCTTTTCAGCGAGCATTTGCAGGTTTTAGTGAACAAGGTAGTGAAGGTCAAGATAGTTTTTGGACATGGCGCAGCATCATGTATAAGTTTATTGACCAACTAACTGTAAAAGATGCACAAATAATTGCTACACAACTTTATATCGAAATGCTTAAAATGGGTTATACCCGTGTCGCAGAATTCCATTATCTTCATCATGAAATTAATGGTGACAACCATACGGAACTTGCTGAAATGGCAAAAGCTATTTTCAAGGCAAGTCAGCAATCGGGTATTGGTTTAACATTGCTACCCGTACTTTATCGTTTTAGTGGTTTTGGACCTTTGCCGGCAAACGATGGTCAAAAACGTTTTATTAATTCAGTTGAACAATTTAATCAACTGGTCAGCGACTGTTTTACTTTAAGCAAAGAATATGAAAATACCAATGTTGGTATTGCACCACATTCATTAAGAGCGGTTGATAAACCATCGTTAGAACAAGCCGTGAAGCATGTACGCAGTTTAGACAATAAAGCACCAGTACATATTCATATAGCAGAGCAACAAAAAGAAGTAGACGATTGTTTAGCGCATTATGGTCAACGCCCGGTGGAATGGTTATTAAATAATGCAGAATTAGACGAACAATGGTGTTTAATTCATGCAACACATATTAATGAACAAGAACGCCAAGGCATTGTTGCCAGTAAAGCAATCGCAGGAATTTGTCCGACAACGGAAGCTAATTTAGGCGATGGAATATTTCCAACAACAGAATTTTTAGCCGGAAAAGGCACCATCGCGATTGGCTCTGATAGCCATATTTCGGTGAACCCAGTTGAAGAATTACGTTGGTTAGAATATGCCCAAAGATTAATCAAACAACAGCGTGCTATTTTAGCTTCAGATGGTGAAGCTTCAGTTGGCCGCAATTTATGGCAGCAAGCGGCATTGGGCGGTGCTCAAAGTACGAACAGCAATACAGGTGAATTAGCGATAGGTAAACAAGCTGACTTACTCGTGCTGAATACTTCTAAAGTTGCTTTGTTTGCTCACGATGATCAACATTTACTTGATAGTATGATTTTTGCTAGTCAGCAAAACATGGTGAACGATGTGATGGTCAATGGACATTGGGTCATAAAAGCGGGAGTTCATGAGTTAGGGCAAAAATCAGAACAAGCGTTTTCTTTATTATTGGCAAACCTTTCTGCTTAGTACGTATCTATTTTTGAGAGAGTAAATTTATTACTCTCTCAATTTTTACCGAATCTTATAAAAGCGCACTGTACTGTTCAATGGTGTAACAAACTTTCTTTTGATTTTCATGATGAAGCAAAGGCGATTGTTTGTTAACTTTACAAAAATCAGTATAAAACATTTTTACTGACTCTCTATCTTTTGTCATTTCCTTCAAAAACTTCTGTTCATCAGTACTAAAAGCATTGAACTGACTTTCTAAATCATCATAAATTTTGCTCGCTTTTAACCTAACTTGTGTATCAGTTGCTTTGGAGAAAATAGCAATAGCCATCACTTTCTTTTCTGAAAACCAGTCTTCTAACTCTGGCTGAGGATAAAAATGTAAAAATAATGCGGCTGCAACGATTAAGATCAATAAATTTTTCATAATGTGTCATATAATTGGTAAGTAATACTAGAATAATCAATTTATTGCTTATTCCCTAACAATAATTACTTTATAGCCAGTTATTAAATAAACAGGGCTATGATCTGCATCTTTTCGAATACCAAGGATTTGTCGTGAAACCAGAAGACAATAAGAAAAAATCATCGGTACATATTCCCGTAAAGAACATCCAAATACATCAACCTAATCAGGTAGAAACCTACCAACCTCGTGACCAAATTTATGTACGAAAAGTGAGTGGTGTTTTCCAAGCATTAAGACAGCGGATGAACTTCGTTTTTTTAGCACTTTTTGC
>CAJWBY010000343.1 GCA_913020705.1 uncultured Colwellia sp. | reverse complement strand
CCACCTAAACATTTTGGTGAAAGTGGCGTATTTTCCGCATAGTACTTATCCCACTCATCTTTGGTGTAAGTATGAAGCGCTAATGCGTGTATCTTTTCAGCTAGCTCTGTTGCAAGTAATGTATTAATAGCTCGGTGACGTTTGATTAAACGTTCTCCAACAAAATCATCAGAAACAATAATCACTTTAAAATGAGACTCGCTACCCGGTGCAACATTATGTTGGTGACTTTCGTTAATCACATCAAGATGCATTGGCGAAAATGCGGAAAGGAGTTTTTGTTCGATTACAGCTTCAATGGTCATTATTAAATTCCTGACGTTGTTCTTCTGGGTAGAATGATTTTAGTTTGTTAGGCGAAATATGCCATTGCACTGAGTGGCTAGACAAACGGTTTCATAAAATTGGTTAGTAAACAATTGGCTATATTTAAGAAAAAATTAACATCACTTAAGAAAATAATTTTAACCGCACAAAGCAACTATCACTAGCTCATTTACATATATTTTGTCACAATAGATAACATTCTTCTAGGTGAAAATCGAACCTCTTCATTATGATCAGCCCTTTTATTGTTAACGCCGATGGCGTTTACGACAAGAACCTTTTTTTAGATCGCTATCCTGCTGGTCAAGTTAACCGAGCTTTAGTTGCTTGGGACTCAGCCGACGAATATTTAATTAATTATGTAATTGAGCAAAACTTGGCTGATAGTCAACATAGCTTATTAATTTATAATGATAGTTTTGGTGCTATTACTGCTAACTTTACTCAATCAAATGTCACTACTGTTTCAGACTCTTGGATCAGTAAACAAGGGTTACAATATAACCTTGAGCAAAACGGTTTGTCCCTAGAAAATATTACCCAATTAACTAGCTTAGACAGTTTGCCAGAAAACATCACCGTGATTTTATACAAAATACCTAAAAGTAAATCATTAATGATTGATCAACTTTTGACTATTAAAGCGAAATACAATCAAGAAGTTATATTTATTGCTGCTGATAAAGCGAAAGATATACACAGCTCTACATTAAAATTATTTGAGAAGTATTTCGGGACAACTAAAACGTCTTTAGCGGTTAAAAAATCACGTTTAGTATTTTCTCAACTTGATAACGAGCAAGTATTACCTTCGCCCTTCCCCACAATTTGGCCATTAGAAAATACACAATTTTCTATCAGCAACCATTCAGGGGTTTATGCCCGTGAAAAGTTAGATATTGGCGCTCGACATTTCATGGAAAATCTTCCTGATGTAAAATCAGGGATGCGAGTTATTGATTTAGGCTGTGGCAATGGCGTTATAGGTTTAACAGTATTAGCGCAGCAGCCTGAAGCATTTGTTACTTTTGTTGATGAGTCATATATGGCTGTTGATTCCGCAAAAGCGAATATCTCTAATAATTTACCTAGTCAAATTGAGCAATGTGAATTTAGCATTAATGACTGTTTGGCCGATGTAGAACCTAATAGTGTTGACTTAGTTTTATGTAATCCGCCTTTTCATCAGCAAAATGCGACAACGGATCATATTGCTTGGCAAATGTTTCGTGATAGCCATCGTGTGTTAAAGAAAGGTGGTGAGTTACGTATTATCGGTAACCGACAATTAGGTTACCATATTAAACTTAAACGACTTTTTGGTAATGAAAAACTCATTGCTAGTAACGATAAATTTGTAACGCTTTCAGCCATAAAATAAGGGAATCAGTCAAATAATGAAAATTGTATTAATTAACAATAAACTTAAAAAATTAGCGGCAATCACTTTGCTTGTTTTAATTTCAGCTTGTGCCAACAAGCCAACTCATGTAGTTATTTCTCCTGATTTAAGCATAATCAATAGCCCATCCAGCCAAACTGAATATCAAAATAAACAAGCAAGAATAACTGTTACTGATATACGTAGTGCTCAACATGTAGTGCAAATATTAAGAAAGGATGAAGCTGGTGAGATATATTCAAGCCAGCAACCGTTAAGCAACATCATCGAGCAAACGCTAATATCTGAATTTAAAAAACAAGGCTTAGCAATAAATGCTCAAGCGAATAATGCGATTGAAGTTATTA
>CAJWBY010000342.1 GCA_913020705.1 uncultured Colwellia sp. | reverse complement strand
CAAGTAAGCGAATAATTTTATGGCGATGGCCTCGCGCAATAGAAGGCATTGCTAGCAGTAATTCTTGTACATGAAACGTTTCAATCAAATGACTTAATTGACTAAAAGAATATACACTCAAGCCATTTATTTGTTGATTATGAATACTCGCATCATCATCAATAAACGCGACAGGGTTAAGTTGCCGTGACATTTTAAGTGCTGCGACCATCTGAGCACCTGATGCACCTGCACCGTAGATAATAACCGGAGGAATAGATCGTCTACTTGTTTGATTGCCCACCCCACCTCTAAATGCATGAGAAAACCACCACCGAGCTATTAATCTACTACTACCAACAAACAACACTAACAATAAGGCATGAATACCATAGACCGTTCTTGGCACGCCTTCAGTACCTGATATCAAAACCACAACGGTGAATATTAATATATACAAAACAGTTGCTTTTAATACCGACCATAAAGCCTGCATGCCTAAATATCGAACAATTGCACGGTAAAGACCAAACCTGATAAAGATAGGAATAGCGATGATAGGTGCTAAAAAGAAAATCCACAGTTGTTTTTGTGGTGGCAGGTAAAACACGCCATGTCTGAGAGAAAATGCTATCCAAAGTGAAGCAACGATCATCAAAAAATCGACAGCTAATGTAATTAAGCGTTTTACACTTCGCGGTCGAGATAAAAACCAGTTAGATAGTGGTGAAAGCTGTTGGAATAACATAGCTGTGTAATGATCCTTTTACAACAAATTAATAATCTTTTAGTCTACCTTAGACACTGTTATTGTTCTATCTATTTCTGAGTTTACATACCTAATCTACTTGAAGATATTGGGCATTTAAAAAGGTCTTCATTCTAGTGAAAATAGGGTTGCAACGATAGTGGCTACCTCAACTGCTCATGAATTCCCATTATTATGTGAATGTCGAAGTAAGGAAAACTGCAACTTAAATAATAACGGATATCTATTTGTTCAATTTAATTAACGTTAGTTAAAAATAATAACAGTAGAATTAAACTGCCTTTATCATTAAGAAAAATTCTCTTTTCGGCTTTGTATTGCCGAGCGTATAAAGGCCAACATAATGCCCAGCATTCCACCTAATACGATTGAAATTGCGAGCACCAATGATTTTTTCGGCTTAATTGGACTCTCGGGAATATAGGCTTGTTGATCGATAATGGCTGGACGTACTTTTTCTTTATCAATATTTATTGATGATAAATAAGCAAGCCTTTCTTCTAGATTTCTAAGTTCCGGAATAAATGCATCATCACTTTTTCTTGATTTTAATATTTCGATTTCACTTTCAAGAACCTTGGTGCCACGCATATAATCCATGTTTAATGAATTTGCTGAATCATTGATGTTTGCTTTAACTATACCTGCTGCTGTAGCAAGGCTTAACGTTTCTTCTAGCTGTGCAACCCTGTCTTGTCGGCGAAGCATTGCAAGCTCTCTCATCGCTGAAATCCTATCTTTTAAAATCACTTTTTTATTTTTAACCTCAGTACTAATCGAATTGATTAACTCGTTCACTGTTCTAGAAACAGAAAACTGAATGAATTCATTTAATAACTCTGCTGATAATGCTTGTTCCGTTAGTTTAAAGTGAATGCTAACAACTCCCTCTTTGCCTTTTTTGGGCAACTTAACTGTTAAGTCTTTATTAAACGTTTTTTTAAATACATAGTTCACTGAAACAGTCTTATCACCCTCGTTCTCATAAAGTTTGATAAGTTCTTTATTGTCAAAAAACTCGCGTCGAATTTGTCGTGACTGCAAATTCTTCTGAAATTCACTATATACGTTTCCTGGTGTATTTCCCTCATACAGATTTGGAATATTCAACATCTGAATATCTTGCTTTAATGGCGCTAGAAAATAAGCTTCTGCTTGATAAACAGGCTTTGATATTAGCAAATATCCCACTGCTAACAAGACGACTATCGCTGTTATAGCAGCAATAAATAGTTTTTGTGACCATAACTTATCCCACAGCTCAAACAAATCAATTTCATCATCATAATGATCGCGCGGTGGTAATTGTTGTGACTCTGACATAAGTAAAACTTCCT
>CAJWBY010000341.1 GCA_913020705.1 uncultured Colwellia sp. | reverse complement strand
GTCTGCATCAAATCATCTAAATTAAGCACGGGTTCTGCAAATAGCTTATCTCCACCTTGATCTTCTAATGAAATCAATCGACGCTGAATGGCTCCGACACTTGCCGCTGACACATTGCCATATAATGTTCGAAATTCTTTGGCATTATCAGAAACAAACTTAAGCATCGCACGTAAGTCTTTTAGATCAAGCAATAACCACCCATTATCATCAGCAACTCTGAATACGAGTGATAATACGCCCTGTTGAGTATCATTTAGCTTAAGTAATCTAGCCAGCAATAGTGGTCCCATATCAGAAATAGAGGTTCTAACAGGATGACCTTGTTGGCCAAACACATCCCAAAAGGTGGCTGGAAAACCTTGAAAACTAAACTCATCTAAATGCATTATTTCAACACGTTCAGCAACTTTAGGATGGTATTTCCCAGGCTGAGTAATACCTGAAACATCACCTTTAATATCGGCTAAAAAAACGGGCACACCCATTTCACTGAAACCTTCAGCCAAGCCTTGCATAGTAATCGTTTTACCCGTACCTGTAGCACCAGCAATCAAGCCGTGGCGATTTGCCATTTTGGGTAATAACGTGATGGCAAGTTGATCTGCTTGCCCAATAAAAAGTGTTTCCATCATGCCAACTCCCTGTATGAATGTATGAACACTGTAGTTTACTTTAGCTTATAAAATCAATATGTAAACGAGTGCAAGACAGTATTTTGATGCCAGTTACCTTTTTATTTTTTAGATAGTGCGTTAAGCAGAATTCTTTTTTTCGATTTTATTGTGTTTGTGCCCCCGGCCCCTCAAGATAGTTCTGTGTTTATTAACATATTCCAATATGCAAGCTTCTAATAAACCGACAACTAAAATATTATTAATTTTTTTAATAACCATTTTTTTTCCATTTAACACATAATTGGCTACTGTCCCTCAGTATCTTGATACAAACAGTGACCCATCAGTAAAGTCAGTTCACAATATTCTTCTTCAACGTTATTTTGCATACTATTCAAATGGGAAAGGAGTATGGTTCCCCCCGATCTGACAGATACTCAATTAAGAGGTTTAATGGAGATTATCACTATTTAAAAATCGTTGTTTTCGTTGATTATAAAACCGTTCAATATAATCAAAAATATCAGTTATGGCTTCATCTCTAGCTGTGTCTTTACGACGATTTACACGTTCTCTCTTCAGTAAGCCTAAAAAGCGTTCTGCAGCACATTATCATAACAACTACCGACAGCGATCATGCTACTGACTTCATGAGTCTAGCTACTCGATTTAGACTACATAGCACACCTTGATAGCGTAATTATTCGCAGATTCGTGGACTACCAAATACACCATCACTTTCTGTAGGGAGTGACTGAATATTTCTAAGTAACCGACTATATATCTTGCTGGAGCTAACTTGGTTTATGGATGTCGTAATCGCCTGTCATTGATACCTTTAGTAATCAACACATCATGTTTATAGGGAAGTCTTGATCTTGGCTATACCATATCCCATAAAACAGCTTTATTTGGCTCGGATGTCATTATTACCCTTAATGAAGTGTCAATGAAACCAGAGTAAAACCACTATTCACCTTGAATCTACAAATGGCATATAAAATGCTTGACATGTTACAAGTGTCAGAAATAAGTCACTAAAATAATTAAACTTTGTTGTAACTATTTACATTGAGTCACAGTTTAGCATCAGAATTTTGATTACACTGTTTCTTCATTTTTGCAAATAAAACACCCATCACGATAGTTGATTGGTGCTTAAGTAGTTAGATAAAAAACTAGGGAATATTTTCGTGTTACAGAGCACAAATAAAAATGTAACACGTTAATACATATAAATTTTAGGGGAAAAACATGGAAGCTATTGCTCAGCAGATTGAAAGTTATGATCTATATCATGACACTAATGCAGGTGAATATTCACAATTAAAGACTCATTATGATGCCAAGAACAAGATTGGTTGGTTTTTAATGAATGGTCAGCCTAGACAATGCTTTACGCCAACGCTATTGGCCGATATCGCTGCTTATTTTGAAACGGTTAAGGCGGAGATGACTGAAAGTAACAATGAAAAGTATGATTACCT
>CAJWBY010000340.1 GCA_913020705.1 uncultured Colwellia sp. | reverse complement strand
TTTTTAAGATATCTGGTGTATCAGTCATGATGTGCTCTTATTTTGTTAGGCATTGGTACAAGCAATAAACTCATTGAGTTTTTGCTGGGCCGAGCCATTATCAATATGTTGTTGTGCTAATTTAATGCCTTCTGAAAGTGAAGATGTTAAATCAGCAGCATAGATTGCTGCGCCAGCATTTAAGCAAACAATATCACGCGCAGGTCCTGTTTCACCGGCAAAGATTGCGTTGATAATTGCTAAGCTCTGTTTGGCATCACTGACAGCGAGTTGTTCTATGTTTTCTCGTTGCAATCCGAAGTCTTCTGGTTGAATGGTATAGGAAGTAATTTCACCGTTATTAAGCTCAGCAACATAACTCTCAGAACCAATACTAATTTCATCTAGGCCGTCTTGTGCGTGTACAACTAAGACATGTTGGCTACCTAAGGTTTTAAGTACTTGAGCCATGGGTTCAACCCATTTCTTATCAAACACGCCAAGAACCTGGTGTTTAGCTCGAGCAGGGTTGGTTAATGGGCCAAGTAGATTAAAAATAGTTTTCACTGCCATTTCGCGGCGAGGTCCAAGCGCATGTTTCATTGCACCATGATGTTTTTGGGCAAACATAAAGCCAACACCAATTTTTTCGATACAGTTTTTGACGTGCTCTGCGGTGATATCTAAATTAACACCAGCAGCTTCTAAAACATCGGCGCTACCTGAACTACTACTAATAGAACGGTTACCATGTTTAGCAACGGTTGCACCAGCAGCTGAAACAACAAACGCACTTGCTGTTGAAACGTTAAATGTACTGGCTCCATCACCTCCTGTTCCGCAAGTATCGACAATATGATCGCCAGTAATCTCGACAGGGGTAGCAAGTTCTCGCATCACTTTTGCGGCAGCAGCAATTTCAGCAACGGTTTCGCCTTTCATTTGCAATCCAACTAAAAAGCCACCAATTTGGGCCTGTGTTGCATTGCCTGTCATGATGGTTTCCATGACTGATTGCATTTCGTCACTGCTCAAATCATGTCTATCGATGACCGTCTTAATTGCTGTTTTCAAATCCATATTTAGTTCCGTTTATGGTCTATCGATCAAGAAAGTTTTTGAGTAATTCGTGACCTTGTTCGGTCAAGATAGATTCAGGATGAAATTGCACGCCTTCTATAGGCAATGTTTTATGACGAATGCCCATGATCTCATCAAGCTCACCATCATCAGTTTGTGTCCATGCTGTAATTTCAAAACAGTCAGGAATGGTATTTTTATCAATGACAAGGGAATGATAACGCGTTGCTATAACTGGGTTCGGCAAGCCTTTGAAAACACTTGAGTTGTTATGATGTATGGGAGATGTTTTTCCATGCATTATTTCACCTGCATGGATGATGTCACCACCAAATGCTTGACCTATGGATTGATGTCCAAGGCAAACGCCAAGAATAGGCTTTTTACCAGCAAAATGTTTAATAACTTCAAGTGAAATTCCAGCTTCATTTGGAGTGCATGGTCCGGGGGAAATTACGATTTTTTCAGGGTTTAAAGCTTCGATTTCTGCAATCGTAATTTTGTCATTTCGATGCACGTGCACATCCGCACCTAGTTCACCGAAATATTGCACAAGGTTGTAGGTAAATGAGTCGTAATTGTCGAGCATTAACAGCATTGAATAGTTCCGGCTTTCTTGTCTAGTTTTAGCATGCAATCATTTTAAATATAGATGTCTGCAAACTGATAGTTATAGGCACTTTAATTATGCGACTGGGATTCTATCAAAGATTAACAAGCTAATGATATTAATTATTATGTATCAAAAATTGACAGATCCCACAAAAAATATAAGTATTAGCGAAAAAGTATAAGTATGAAGGATGCCTTATTGAAAGAAATATGGACAGTTGAAACCACATTTATGTGGTTTTATTTATTCACAATAGTCATGCGTTTATAAGTAGTTAACTATAAAGATTATGCAAACTAATGGCATCATTTAAATTATCATTCGATGCGGTAAAAAAACTATTAATAATGGTAGTTTTGCTGCTGCCGATTAATATCGCCGTTGCGGCACCTGCAGCTCCAATTGTTGAATTTGATGTATCGTCTTTTGTTATTGAAGGCGATAATCAACTTAACGCAGAAGAAACCGATGCT
>CAJWBY010000339.1 GCA_913020705.1 uncultured Colwellia sp. | reverse complement strand
TGTTTTTGTGGTGGCAGGTAAAATACGCTATATCGGAGAGAAAATGCTATCCAAAGCGAAGCAACGATTATCAAGAAATCGACAGCTAATGTAATTAAACGTTTTACACTTCGCGGTCGAGATAAAAACCAGTTAGATAGTGGTGACAGTTGTTGGAATAACATGACTGTGTAACGGTCCTTTTACAACAAATTAAGAATTTTTCAGTTTACCTTAGACACAGTTGTTACTCTATCTATATTATTTATAAGTTTACATACCTATATCTCTTTGGGATAGAAGGTTACAACGATGGCGTCTATCTCAACTGCTCATAAATTTCCATTATTATGTGAATGACGAAGCAAAGAAAACTGTAACTTAAAAGATAACGGGTATATATTTGTTCAATTTAATTATCGTTAGTTAAAAATAACAACAGTGGAATTAAACCGCCTTTATCATTAAGTAACATTCTCTTTTCGGCTTTGTATTGCCGAACGTATAAAGGCCAACATAATTCCCAGCATTCCACCTAATACGATTGAAATTGCGAGCACCAATGATTTTTTCGGCTTAATTGGATTTTTAGGAATATAAGCCTGCTGGTCGATTCTGGCGACTTGTACTTTTTCTTTATCAAGCTTGATTGATGTCAAATATGAATATTCTTCTTCTAAATCGCGAAGTCCAAGAATAAAAGCATCATCACTTTTTCTTGATTTTAATATATTAATTTCACTCCCAATAACCTTTGCACCGCGCATATAATCCATATTCAACTCATTTGCTGAATCATTGATTCTCGCTTCAATAATATCAGCGGCCATTGCCAAATTTAACGTTTCTTGTAACTGTGCAACCCTATCTTGCCGACGAAGCAATGCCAACTTTTTCATTGCTGACATTTTATCTTTTAAAATGACTTCTTGAGTCTCAATTTCACTATTAATCGATTTAATCAAGTCTCTCACTGTTTTAGTCATAGAAAACTGAATAAAGTCATTTAACAACTCTGCTGATAAGACTTGATCCGTTAGTTGAAAGGAGATACTAACAACTTCCCCTTTACCTTTTTTAGGTAAACTTACTTTTAAGTCTTTATTAAACGTTTTTTCAAATACATCGTTAACTGAAGCAGTTTCACCATCATTCAAGTAAAGCTTTACAAGTTCTTTATTATCAAAAAATTCTCGCCGTACTTGTCGTGATTGCAGGTTTTTTTGAAACTCACTATAAACCTTTTCTGCTGTATATCCCTCAGTAATTTTTCGTCCATCTTCTCCACTATTATAGAGAGAGCTTAATTCCTGAACATCTTGCTTTAATGGCGCTAAAAAATAAGCTTCTGCTTGATAAACAGGCTTTGATACTAGCAAATATCCTACTGCTAGCAGGACGACTATCGCTGTTATAACAGCAATAAATAATCTTTGTGACCATAACTTATCCCACAGCTCAAACAAATCAATTTCATCATCATAATGATCGCGTTGTGATACTTGTTGTAGCTCTGACATAAGCAAAAACTTCCTTTTAAAACAGATTTGAGACATGCATAACTGGGAGAATATACCATTATTGCTTATTATCGACCACAAAATAATCACCCTTGTCCAAATTCATATTATTCCAATTACAGCTGGCATTTACAGATCAGACATGTTCATTAGCAACAAAAATGATACCAGACCGTAATAAATTTCTATTCTAAAGATCTATACCATCTAATTACACACCTGCACTAGACTATTATCATTCACAGCCTTTCAGAAGCCCTCTGACATTTATGTACTAGCGATTCAAGTCAAATAAGGTCGCAAACAGCTTATATGTAAACTCATATCGGAGATTGTTTACTGCAATTTAAAGGATGATAATATGGAGATAATACTGCCTGAAGAACTAACAACAGCTGAAATTAACTCACTACTAAGTCGACAGTTTAGAGGATATGATTGGTCAGAAAATCCTAAAGCAATAGCCTTAATAAATAAGCTATTTGCTCACTATATCAGTCAAGGTTTTAGAGGTTAATATACCTTGCAGACAAATGATATTTAGCATTACGGAAACGAATAGAGGCCATAACTGTGACTCCTGTGTGACAGGATGAATACAAATTATGTAAAGTGGTACGCCCGACAGGACTCGAACCTGTTACCCTCGGCTTAGAAGGCCGATGCTCTATCCAGATGAG
>CAJWBY010000338.1 GCA_913020705.1 uncultured Colwellia sp. | reverse complement strand
TAGGCATCTAATAATCTCCGAGCATCATCAATTTGCTGATAGCTGATATTCCCAAACAATATGGCAAAATCCTCAAATCGATCATCTGTTAAAAACAAATAACGAAAGAAAGTACCATTTAAGTAATCCTCTGCACTGATTTTCTGAAAGCTTGCAAGCAAGAAAACCAGACCAATTAAAATGCGTGCGTTGTTTGCTAAGATTTTAGTGGAAGATTCTTGGTAAGTCGTTAAAAATAGGGTTAAGCACCATAGAGACAATAAATAAGCGTGATTGTCAGCCATTGGCCATTGATCGATAACTCTGAATCCAGTTAATAGAAATAAACTGAACCATAATATTGATTGCTTGCGACATTGATCGGATAACAAACCTATCGCAGCCAAACTCAGTATGAAAGGGCGGGTATAAGCGTTGCCAACTTGGGAAAATAACAAGGTTAGTAATGTAAATTGTGTACTGAGTTCAATCGTATCTTTTCTGTTGAATTCTTCTATACATTTATTGAGAAATGTTGTGTTCAATAGTTTGTCTTGTAATTTAAAGTGTTTAATTTTTGGTAACGGGGTTTAAGCGTTTCTGAATCATAGTTGGTTTTCCATATTTCAACTCTAATAAAAGGAGCGCTATGATGGTTAATTGTTAGATAGCTTTCTAATTTGATGGCAAAGTTTTTAATGTTTGTGTTATTCGGCAAGCTGCGTACCTGTTTGCTAAGCTGTGATAAATGCTCAGGAACCTCAATTTCTTCCTGAATGATTTTCTTGTTCAGTGTAAAAACTTTGATGAAGCGCGATGGCCCATAATCGGTTGTTGAAAACATTCCATAACCACCGCCTAGCCATGGGCTAAGTTGGTGCTTGTGAACAAGATAAAAATGATGGCCAGATATCAAAAGAAACAACAGGATTGGCAGGTAGGAAAGTGTATATTTGATGGTAATGTAGTTATTCATTAGCAGTTTAACTGGGGTAGAAACAGAATAACTATTTCTACCCCAAGATGGATGTTGCATATTCTTACCCATCATGAACACCAATTCTTAAGCATAGTGAACGCTCATTTTTATATTGGACAAGACTCATGCTCACCTGTTTTCTAAAAAAAGTTTACAGTAAAAGAGCCTAGTGCTGTACCTATTAAGAGCGACTGAAAAAACAGTGCATAAAACAGCCAGTTTTCCAATATAGCTTCATTAATAATATCTCTAACAATTTGGGTTATCAATTCTTCTGTCATTTGATTTAACTATGCATTAAATTCATGGTTTGCTATGTTGTTTATTATGTCATACGCTTACGACCTTAATAAAACGGCAATGATTGCAGCCTTTTTTAATGGTAGAATTTCCCAATCAATCTCACTGGAAACCATAAAGACTCGATATTTTTATGTACCAAAGCATGTACCACTAAAACAATGAGTAGAATTAATTTCCTTATAAATCAAATATTTATTATTACACTGAATATTAAAATTTAAAATATTGAATAAGGAAGCCAAAATGGATAAAGGTAAACTATATATTATTTCAGCACCTTCAGGCGCTGGAAAAACCAGTTTAGTTAAGCAATTAATCTCTGATTTAAATCAAATCACCGTTTCAGTCTCCCATACAACAAGAGAAATGCGTGCAGGTGAAACTCATGGAAAAGACTATTTCTTTGCCACTATTAAGGAGTTTCAACAAATGGTAACTGATCAAGCCTTTTTAGAACATGCTCAAGTATTTGATAACTTTTATGGCACTTCTCAACAGTCTGTTGAATACCAATTAGACAATGGCATTGATGTTATTTTAGAAATTGACTGGCAAGGTGCACAGCAGGTCAAAAAAATGCTTCCTAATAGTTTATCTATCTTCATTCTCCCTCCTTCAATCGATACTTTACAGCAAAGATTAGAAAAAAGAGGTCAAGATGATAAGGTCATTATCAAACTAAGAATGCATGAAGCTGTGAGTGAAATGAGTCACTGTAATGAATTTGATTACTTAATCGTTAATGATGATTTCAGTCAGGCTTTATCCGAACTAAGAAGTATTATTGTTAGTCAGCGTTTAAAAAAAGACCGTCAATTAAAACAACTGGGGGGGCTGATAGAGACTCTTGTCTAGCTTAAAACTAAATTTCTATTTAAAATATTACAAGGAACGATGAAAACTGTCATGACTTGAAAATGTACTAGTAAGATCAGCTTCAACCTCTAATCTTGGTCGCCTTCTATCCCCTTTACGTTTATTAGCTAATTCTTCATTCCATTCGTGCATATTAAGCCGTGGATCATT
>CAJWBY010000337.1 GCA_913020705.1 uncultured Colwellia sp. | reverse complement strand
GTCCTGATCAACCGTGATAGCCTTTTATATATCGAAACAGCCGAGGCCTTTTTACAAGGAGGTTTAGCTGGCGCTTTACGTATTTATAATTGGCCCTTTTATTCAATTTGCATAGCCCATGTTCACCAGATCACATCACTCCCACTTGAACTCAGTGCTCACATAATTAATACGTTATTTTTTGTTTTATTGACAGATACCTTAGTGTTACTTAGTTACAAATCATTGCCCAATAAGCAACAGTTATTAATCGGCACCTTGATTATTTTGTGTTTTACCACCTTAAATGAATACCGTAGCTACATCATCCGAGACATTGGTTATTGGTATTTCTGCTGTTTAACCCTGTACCGGTTTATTCAATTTATTGAAATCCCTACACTGCGAAATGCCACTATCTGGCAACTGGTTGCTCTATTGGCAACCTTATTTCGCATTGAAGGAATTGTAATTTTAACGTTACTGCCCTTATATCTATTCTTTAGCTTTCCAATAAAAACAGCCCTTCAATTTCTTTTTAAATTAAATTATATTTTCATCTTAAGCCTCTTTTTAGGTTCTTTATTCATTATCGGTTTTACTGATTCACTCATCAACTTTAAAAAAGTCGGTGACCTTTTTGCATATGTAGATACCAGCAATTTATTGGAAAAGTTTAATCAAAAAACTGACATCATAGAGCATCAGATATTAATAAAATATTCTGCTAGTTACAGCGCTTTTATCCTCAGTTCAGGTTTAATTGGCATGCTGTTTTATAAACTTATAAAAGCGCTCACCATAGGTTATCTTGCTCTATATGCCTTTAGCAAGTTGAAGCAAAAACAAATTCAATTATCTCCCTATACAGGATTAATTATTTATTTCTTTTCATTAAATATATTGATCCTAACCGCCTTTATGTTCAAAGAATTCTTTATATCAAAACGTTATGCAATCATCGCTATTCTTAGCATGTTAATATTGATGATTCCTCGACTAACGCTATTAATCCACCAGTCATGGTCGAAAAGAAACAAAAGTCTTCTTACAATAATCTGTTTAGTACTACTCGCTAGCTTGACAGATGGAATACACAAATCAAACTCTAAACTTTACGTAAAAAACACTGCTATTTGGGCCAGTAAAAATCTACCATCTAATAGTAATGTACTGACAGACGACGAGTTTATTAGTTACTATTACAAAACTCATCTCCTCACCGAAAAAAATAATTTAACTCACATCAATATAGGGTCTTACAATAGCCCACATAAACGTTATGCCTTAGATAAATTCAAGTCCTCGTTTTATAAATATGACTATTTAATCTTTGTTGAAAAACGTCGAAATGGAGAGCTAAAAAAACTCCTGAAATTGATAGATCTTGAGCTAATTTATAGTCAACAGAACACCCGTGGTGATAAGGCAAATATCTACAAAGTAGTATCAACTCTCAAATAATGCATAATTGAAGGTTAGAAGAACAAGCATGAAAGAATATTGGAATGATCATTGGCAAGAAATTTTCTCTGCCAACAAGTTGGATTCGTTTGATGCTATATGGAACTTAGATACGGAATGGTTTGAAGAACCCAACCAACGTCGCGGCGGCTGGAGTGGTGTAATTAAAGTTGATTTAGACACAGAAGAAGGAAAAACCTGTGTTTTTATCAAACGGCAAGAAAATCATATCACTAAAACATGGTTACATCCCATTAAAGGTATTCTCACTTTTGAGCGTGAATTTGAAAATATTTTACAAATGCAAAACCGTGACTTACCCGTTATGGAAACAGTATTTTTTGCACAGCGTAATATTGATAACAAACGACAAGCAATATTAATTACTAAAGAATTAACTGGTTATATACCTTTAGAGTCCGAACGATTTTTACCCTCCGGCGACTTAATCAAAAACCTGCCGCACAAAAAGAAATTACTGATTGCTGTAGCAGATGCAGTTCGTAGTATTCACAGTCACCATTTCGAACATAATTGTCTTTACCTTAAACATATCTTTGTAAAACCAGTAGGAAACTCTTGGGATGTAAAGCTAATTGATTTAGAAAAACTCAAATGGCGACTATTTAAAAGAAAGGCAGTATTTAGAGATTTATATACTTTATACCGCCACGCACACGGCTGGTCATCAAAAGATCATGTAAGACTTTTTAAACTCTATGTACAAGAGAACAAGCTTTCGGCAAAATCTAAAAAACTATGGCGAGCAATTGAAAAGCGAATTTTATCAAAGCCTAGGTAGAGTCATACCGTTCCAGCTTGTATACTTACTTCCATTTTCGAA
>CAJWBY010000336.1 GCA_913020705.1 uncultured Colwellia sp. | reverse complement strand
ATTCACATAAACTTGGCTTTGATTTGCAAATAAAAAATTTGAAGTTAATGCGAGTAATAAAAATATTTTTTGCATAGAAATTGTTTCTAAAAAAAACGGCAACCTAAGTTGCCGTTTTAAAAAGTCATATTAGACCAACTTCTTAGAAGTTATATACGAGCTGAGCTCCTAATTGTCTTCCCATGTTGGTATTCGCTGCATAAAACTTAGATGGCAAGCTTCCACCACCAGGCAAGTGATAGTCTGAGTAGTAAGATTGAATATGAGAAAGATCAACATCGTCGGTGACATTCTTTACAAAGAAACTTGCATCCCATACACCATCAGAAGATCTCCAGCCAACAATAATATTTGCTAAATACAAAGCTTTAATTTTAAGCTCTGGATTGATAGCGCTTGTACGTTCATCTCTCCAACTAACATTATATCTTGTATATCTCTCACCACCCCAGTATGCCGGCACGGTGTGATCTAGATAGAAAGTGAGAGATGACTCAGCGTCATCATTAACACGTTGACCACTGACATCTCTTGTTGCTGCCGCCATACCAGTGTATGAAGGGTCATTGGCATAACCTATTGAGCCTGCAAAAGCGATCAACAAAAGGGCTGTTAATCGTTGCGAAAAGAGAATATTTTTAATGGAGTTGAGCATAAAATTGTGCGAACAAAAATAACTATTTTTGTAGAGAATAATAGCTTAACATATTTTATTTGATTACAATAAAAACCATAACGATAATAATAATTAAGAAGATAGCCAATAACAGTTTTAATTCGTGTTATTAATGAATTGGTTGCGGGAGCCAGATTTGAACTGACGACCTTCGGGTTATGAGCCCGACGAGCTACCAGGCTGCTCCATCCCGCGTCCGAATAACCTAGTAAACTAGGTAAGCCAAGTTATTTTGATTCAAACTTAAGAATACTTTTTTGAAAGGCAATTGCTTGCTCCCTGAAAGCGAGGCGTATAATAAGGATACCTCAGATGATTTGCAACCTGTTTTAAGTTTATTTAATGCTTTAATCTCATTTGTTTTATACTTGCTGTTTTTTTGCTCTTTAATGACTCGTAATTCACACGATCTTTCTAGATTTCTAAAAAGTAACCTGAATAATTTAGCTATTTGTAGTTACTTTGCTCAAATTTGTAAAATGGCTATAAGTAAAGTGGCTCTTTAGTTTATAATCGCGGGCATAAATTAGATTGGAAAACCTTTATGCAGCAATTTTTAGCATTAACCTCCCCAGGAATTGAAATATTACTGGCACAAGAACTTAAAGATTTAAAAGCCGAACAAGTTGTTCAAAAGCCTGAAGGTGTTTATTTCAACTCAACAATTGAACATGCATATCATATATGTCTGCATTTACGTTTAGCGACTCGCGTATTGCTTAAACTAGGCGAGGGTGATGCAGCAAATAAAGAACAACTATATACAGCAGCCAAATCAATCGCTTGGTCTGAAGCGTTCTCTGTTGATAAAACCTTCGCTATCGACTTTGTTGGTACGAGTGATGAAATTAGAAATAGTCAATTTGGTGCATTAACGGTTAAGGATGCTGTTGTTGATCATTTTCGTGAGTTAAATGAAGAAAGGCCATCTATTGATAAGTCAGCGCCACAAATTAGTTTCCAAGCAAGACTGCTAAGAGACAAGGTTGCAATTTATTTAGACTTTTCTGGACGAGGCTTATTTAAGCGTGGCTATCGTGAAAATACCGGTGCCGCACCATTAAAAGAACATTTAGCCGCGGCAATCATTACACGTTCAGGTTGGTTGGATGATACAACTAAGCCATTAGTTGACCCTATGTGTGGTTCAGGTACCGTTCTAATAGAAGCTGTATTAATGGCGGCTGGTTATGCTCCTGGTATTGATAGAGTACAATGGGGTTTTGATTATTGGCTAGGACATCAGATTGAAGACTGGAAGTCTGCAAAATCTGCGGCAATAGAAAAGTCGCATGTTGGTTTAACGCAGCTTAAAACTAAAGTATTCGGTATTGATCTTGATAGTAGAGTACTAAAAACAGCTCAGCAGAATGCTAAAAATGCTGGAATACAAAGATTTATTGAGTTCTCATGCAAAAATGCTAGTGAAATGAAAAATGCTTTTGGTCCAAAAGGCACTATTTTATTCAACCCTCCATACGGTGAACGAATTGGTGAGTTACCAGAGCTTGTAGAATGCTTTGCTTTACTAGGACAGAAATTTAAGTCTCATTTTATCAATTGGCGCGTAGCGGTGCTAACGGCGAACGTAGAACTGTTAGCCATGATGAAAA
>CAJWBY010000335.1 GCA_913020705.1 uncultured Colwellia sp. | reverse complement strand
TAAAGAAAAAGAGTTAGCTGAAAAATATAAAAGCTAACGCGCTTCGCTTGTTGGCCTGCAAGATTGAACCGATCAAAAAGCCGATCGATCCAACTGACAGGCTCTACAATCCTTTTAAACTGCTAAAGCTTCGCATAACAGCAAGCCTATGTAAAAAAGCCCCAATTATGGGGCTTTTTCATGTTGGGACTTAGTTACATAAGCGACATCATTATGCGCACCTAAATAATAAGGTGAAACCACCGCTCAGGGCTTCGGGGACTCCGCCCCCAAGCTGTGGTTTCTAGAGTACAACTGGTGAACTACCATATGACAAACTGTAAGAAATCTTCCCCTGGTACAAATCTAAATCTAACGGGACTTTTACCTGTTTACCTTTACACTTTTCAAATATTGAAATGATGCCTTGTTGTTCATGTGCATCATATAATCGTAACCTAATAATCTGATCTGGTTCTTCAACTATTAAAGATACTTCGGCTTTAAGTTTGTCACCGTTAAAATGTCGGACATTATGAACGCTACACAGAACATGCATGATGAATAATCTCTGGTTTAACAAGTTGGCAATATGTATCAAAACCTTCTTTATCAAAATGTGAATAATCGCCATCAATTAATAAAACAATCATCAAACCTTCAGGTGAATTTTCAATAATATACACCGGTGCAATTACACCAGCATTTATCAGAGGGTATTTAATACCATCTTGATCGAAATAAACCGTATTCTTAATAATTACACTTTCTCCTAATAACGAAAAAGCCTCTTCTTTTGTAAACTGTTCTTTCATGTAAATATCTCCTAAGAATTTATCAATGCTGCAGAATGATGAACAAGTCCCTGCTCAAAAGCCCAATAAGGAACTTCAGCTGGCTCTGCTTCTAGAATACGAACTAAAGGAATAACATTAGATTGCTTTATTGATTCAGGACGAAGATCAATATTAATACCAAATTCTTTTAATTCTTGTCGGTGACGATAATAAGCTGATTTAGATATTAAAGACCTTAGATCATGTCCTTCAGACCATAACGTATATGTTGATCGGAGTTTATTAGGCATATTAAGCATTACTTCATCTGTTAATTTTATTTGATCTGACATGTCGATTTTCCTTAGATATTCATTGAATAATTGTTTTGTATTGAATTGATTGAAGTCTTTTACTTTTAGTATGTTTAGTCGTTTTAATTCTTTGCTAAGTAATCTAAGTTCTATTCTTAAAATATTATCAACCCACTGTTCTATCCCTCTATCTTGGATTTCAAGTGGTAATTTTCCTCTAGGTGTTTGGATCTCCTCTGCCTTACTATAAAATTTAATAGCCCAATATTCTGAATTTTTACCAAAATATAAAGTTCCACCTTTAGTTGATGGCCTACCATGCCTTGTCTTTGCTTTGAACTCTAACGCTCGAATAAATGCTAAAACATCAGCACGAGACGGTAATAAAAATGAGTAATTAATATCAACCATAGTAAGTTCATAGTCCCCTACTCTAATGGTTTCGATTTCTTCTGCTGTTGGTTTTAAACCAAACTGTTTAACAAGCCTGAGAAAAACATCATAAAGAAGGGAAACAATATCATCACTACCAAACACGTTATGACCCTGAAGAAATTTAGAAGGGTTTCCATTCATCCATAAATGCGTTGCATTACCAGCACCATCACCGCCAACACTTTTAACTGAAATGTTTTTCTCAAAACTACCGGTTGCTTGAACGCGTTTTGGTGAACGCCAGTCTTCTTCTCCATCAGCATTAACAGAAATGACTACACCAGAAGATAGCGGAACGTGTAAATGAGGAAATTTAACTAAAGACCAATCAATCATAATCAGCCTTGATTAGTATCAAAATGAGACAAATGTCGGGTATTACTAGACACCCGACAACTTACCTATAGTTAAATTAAAAGCCACGCAAAAATCCTGTCAAGTAAATAAATGTTTAATTGAAACTAAATATAAAGCAAACATTACCCGGTAGTCAATAAAAGCAGTGTTAGAATTAAATCAAAATTTAACTATGAGATGAAATATGAGTGTTGGAAGTGTTATTAAACAGTCAAGACTAAGCAAAAGCTTAAAACAGTCCACCGTAGCCAGCGAGATAGGCGTAACGGTTCAAACATATATTAAGTGGGAAAATGATGAAACGGAGCCAAGAGCATCTCAGATAGAAAAGTTAAGCAAAGTATTAGGTGTTCCAAGTAGTTCTATTTGTAGTGGTGAAGATTTTACAAAAATGGAATTAACCGCTTTTATGCGTATCTTTTCAAAGCTAAGCGATCGTGCAAGTGACTTTGAAATGGGGATCTCAATATGGGAAGCAAT
>CAJWBY010000334.1 GCA_913020705.1 uncultured Colwellia sp. | reverse complement strand
CCAGCTTCTATGAAAGTTTGTTGATATTGCATAATTAAATCTTATATTGAATAGCTGTTTTCAGCCAAAAGCAGGCTTTAAATAAAACTGTCAAAGATTCCTTTTTGCTATTAAGCTTATGTAAAGCGCACTGCAATTTTTAACAAATCAGCTGAATATATTTTTTAAAACTAAAACAACAACTCTACTACATTATGTTTACACGTTTTTTATTGTTGTTTTTACTATTTTACAGCGCCTTCTCTTGGTCTGAATCTGCTAAACAGATTCAATGGTTTCAGTATGATTTACCTCCATATCATATATTAAGAGGACAATATATTGGTAAAGGGCCTTTGGACTACATGCTTCGTCTTTGGCAGCAGACCTTACCTGAATATCAGCATAGTGCTCTTCCTGTCAACACAACACGAATGCTCAGAGAGTTTACTTCTAATCGAAATTACCGCTGTATTACTGGTTCATTTGTTTTTCCGATCTCCATGGAAAACTGGGTATGGTCTAAACCCATCTATGTTGAACCCCCCGCTGTAATTGTTACCCGTCAGGATGTTTGGAAAAAGTTAAAAAGACCTGACTCGATTGATTTTGATAGCTTATTGAAAAACCCTAATTTAATTTTTGGGCATTTCGATGGTCGTATCTATTCTGGCGAAATTGATCAGAAAGTTCAGTCAATTATAAATAATAACAATATCATTACTATTGCCACCCACGCGAGTGGTGAAAGTCTAATGAAAATGTTACACCGCGAACGAGTCGATTATATTTTGGAGTATCTTCCTGAAATACATTGGCTTGGTCTGTCTAAGCAATTAGGGTATACAAAAGATTTTGCTACTATCAAATTAAAAAACCATAAGACTCTTATGCCTGTTCATGTGGGATGCGTAAAAACTGAATGGGGAGAAGGCATTATTAATCGCTTAAACCAAGTAATTACCGTAGACAACCGAAAATTAATCTGGCACCAATATAAGCAGTGGCTAAAAAAAACCTCATTAAAAAAATATTTTGATAGCGTACAGGTTGATTATTTTAATGAGTTAAACGATGAAATGTAACAAGTCTATTCTGTGCTTTTTAACTCTTATTGCTTCTTTTCAAGTCGCGTCTGCCCAAGCTGCTAAAGTTGCAATTATAGATTTTTTCCCATTTGGTTATGCTGACTCTACGGGAAACCCTACAGGTATGTTTGTTGATATGCTTAAAGTAATCCAACAGAAAGTAGGTATTCCTTTACAGCCAGTTTTACTACCTGTACCTAGGGCAATAAGGGCAGTAAGTTCTGGACAATTAGATATGCTTATTTCTTACAAAGACCCGATTATGGTGCCTAATGTTGATTTTGTAGGGAATGTCGGCTGTTTATCTTCATTGTTGGTGCCTTCACATGACGTCAACATTAATCGCTTAGAAGATCTTAGTGGTAAAAAAGTTGGTTTTATAACAGGCGGTTATTTTCACAAACGATTTTCGGAAGGTTACGGGATCATACCTATGCAAGTTCCCAGTAATGAGTCAATGATGCGTATGCTAATTAGAAATCGTGTAGATGTTATTGTAATCAATAGTGCAGTGTTAAATGCATATTTAAATGATCAGAACACATGGATAAAACTGGTAACAGACTGGAAAAATAAAATTGGTAACTCTGTTATATTAGAAAGTATGGAAACGCACCTTTCAATTTCAAAGAAGTCGCCGTATCAAAGGATGGCTAAGAAATTTACTGCGGCAATAAATGAAGCATATGTACAAGGAAAATTTAGTGATATCTATACAAAATATGGTGCAGGAAGCTCTTCATGTAATAAAAATTGAATATTTATAGCCAAAACAGTAATGGATAAAAAGCAAATCAAAAAATCTCTTGCTAGCCGATTAACAAGAATGAGTATCACGGTAGCTTTTATCGTCGGCTTGATCTTGAGTGTATCTCAGGTTTATTTAGATTATAGAGAAGAAGGTGTATCAATAGATTCTATTGTTACGAAAATATTGAAAGTTGCAGAGCGACCTGCAATGACAGCAGTACATATTCTAAATGAGGAACTTGCTAGAGAAGTTGTTGCAGGGTTGCTTGAGTATGAATTTATCATCTATGCAAAACTTTCAGATGACCTCAATTTAACATTAGCGGATAGCAAAAAAAAGTCAAAGCCAGCGAGTTCAACTGAATGGCTAACTCGTCAGTTAGTCTCACAATATAAACAATATTCTATTAAACTTTATCCGCCTAGTGTTAGAAAAGAAACGCCTGGGGTTTTGCTAGTGACTGTAGATAAAGATATTGCATTTAAATCGTTTTATCATCGTGCATTCACTATATTATTAGGTGGTGTTGCACGTAATATGATTTTAGCATTATTACTATTGTCAGTTTTTTATTACCTGTTAACTAATTGTTATCTTTGGGATTATGCCAATCCCTA
>CAJWBY010000333.1 GCA_913020705.1 uncultured Colwellia sp. | reverse complement strand
CTGGTCTTAATGATTGGTGAAATTGGTGGGCCACAAGAAGTTGAAGCGGGTGTGTATGCTGCGAAGCATATGAGTAAACCTGTTGTTGCTTATATTGCTGGGTTAACAGCTCCTAAAGGTCGCAGAATGGGCCATGCGGGCGCAATTATTTCATCTGCTGGTGAATCAGCGGCTGAAAAAGTGGAAATGTTACAAGATTTAGGTGTGACAATTGCTCCAACGCCATCTGCAATGGGTGAAACTATTGCTAAGGTATTAGATAAAAAATAGTTAATTTAACCAGAAAAAAACCGTATTCAGCCTTGTTCTGAATGCGGTTTTTTTATGTCCATAAGTCATCAAATAACACAATAAGTTGACCTTTCCATAAACTCTATATTGCAAGTAAGTATGAAAGTAATTATAGTAAAGAGTCTTTACTTTATAGAGGGCTTTACTATGCAATTAGCAAAAGTAAGTAGCAAAGGGCAAATTACGATTCCTATCGAAATACGTCAAAGTCTTCATCTCAAAACGGGGGATACCCTTGCTTGGGATATAAAAGAAGAGGGAAGTGTCTCAGTACGTCGTGTTGAACCTATTGATATTGATTACATTAGTGCAATTAGCGGTACTTTATCAGAATGGAATAGTGAAGCTGATGAAGAGGCCTATCATGGTTTATGATAGGTATACTGTGGTTAAAGTCCCATTCCCTTTTACAGATAAATTAGCCAGCAAGAATAGACCTGCATTGATTGTTTCAACTGCGGAACCCTTTAATAATCAGATTGAACATAGCGTAATGGCTATGATTACATCAGCAAAACAATCTGATTGGCCATTGGATACTACTATTACTGACTTGAGATCTGCGGGGTTGCCAGTGGCATCTCTAATTAGGCTAAAGCTATTTACTTTAGATCATCGGTTGATTCGGGGAGCATTAGGCAAGTTGAGTCTTGAGGATAAGGTTAGTTTTGATATGAACTTGGCTGTTTTACTTGGAAAGTAAGCAATGTATAAGCTAGAATCCCTTTGAAAGTTGCGATAATTATAACTGTATTTATCCTTGTTATGAATGCGGTTTTTTTATGCCTGTAAGTTTTGTAAACTATTGTTTTGTTGGTTTAAAAAAATGAGATTATGTTTGTCTATTCAATACCTATCCTATTAACCTATATTCAGTTTGGAAGTGCGGAAGAGTATTTGGTAACAATAGCGTTCTTTTTTATGCTGTTGTATATTGCAACGCCTTTTGATTCTTCTTATAAGGATATTGAATGGGGGAAGGTATCAGATTTAACTTTCTACCAATATTTGTATGATGCATGGCTTGGTCAAATAAAGTTATGGCTGGTTTTTTGGCCTTTTTTTATTATTCTTAATTTAAGCTTGTATTTTATAGATATGCTGGCAAGGGCGGGAGGGTTTACGGTATCAAGCTGGGATGCAATGCATTTGATTTTATGTACGCCTATTCTATTTTGGACTATCACCGTATGGCGAAATGCTTTGAATACAAGTCTGCGATTTTGGGCTATATTGGCTCGATTTATGACATTAGCTGTTTTTTTTGAATATGGGTTAAAGTTAGTTATTCGTATAGATTACCCTCGGATATTTTTTCAGTGTCAGGAGGCTGTGTTAGATTATTCTGCTTGTTTTTAATTTTGGGTTAGAAAATCAATAAATGTAATCAGCTAGACAGAATATTTTTAATATAAAAGAGTTATAATGCCAACAAGTAAAAATATTAATTTAAACAAGGTTTATCAATATGAGTCGTTTTAAAAGTAAATCAAATCGTTTTGTGTCTATAGTATCTTTGGCGGCTGTTATTTTTCTTTCAGCCTGCTCTGATGATAATGACAGCACTAAAAAAACTGAGGCTGTGACTAAAGAAGCTAAGGTGGCAAGAACGATTGTTGGAAATAGCAAAAATATGACGGCTAATAAAATTGACGATAAACAAAATTATAAGCAAATGTCTAAGCCTATTGATAAAGCTAACTGGGTAGAGAAAGGTAAATTTAAAAAAGAATTTACTAAAGACTGTATCACTAGAGAGGTAGCTGTTGCGGGAGATAAAGTTGATCTTGGCTATGTTGAAAAAACATGTGCCTGTATAGCTAACTATATGGACAATCATTTAACAGACCAAGAAGCTGACGAGTTTTTAAAGGACGACAATCATGTGCGTTCATTTCAAATTCGTTATGATGCCGCTGCTTTTGAATGTGTCCAAGAATCTCAAAAAGAAGTTGAGCCAAAAATCACTCGTTTTCAATAATAGAAAATAGATTATGTCGATTAAAAACTTATTAATGAGCTTATTTTTAGTAAGTTTTTTATCGAGCTGCTCAATTAATAATGTACAGCAAACGACTGTGTCGAAGAAAGATCAATTCGAACAGAAGTTTGCTGAGCAGTGTGTTGAAAAAGAAGTTAGAAACTCTATCAATAAAGACAATGATAGATTAAGGTTTGCTAAGC
>CAJWBY010000332.1 GCA_913020705.1 uncultured Colwellia sp. | reverse complement strand
TGAGCTAGTTCATGCACTACTATCATTTCTAAAAAGGCCTCGGGGCTTTTTTTAAACAAGGATCCTATGCGAATTTCATTTTTACTTTTTAATTTATTGCCTTGAACACGCGATACATAGGTGTGTAAGCCTAACGCGTTATTGATAACGTGAATTTTATCGTCATATTTTATTTGACTTAATGGTTCCGACTTTTTTAAGTACTGATTTTTGATATTCATCACATAAATTCGTAGGGTTTTATCATTGTATATCTGATGAGCCTTTGGATATTTTGATAATAAATAAGACGATAACGTTTTGTTAGTTACCATTTCTTGTACTTTGTTTTGAATAATTAAAGAGTAACCAGAGAGGTACTTTAAATGTGAGGTCATTATTTAGGTCTATTTAATCGGCCAGATTACTGTCAATGCTATTACATTGAGTAAACTAGCCGTTTTTCTTAATTTTCAGCTTTCAAAAAGTCTAGAACAACTTCATGATGGTTTTTCGTCTTAAATTTATTGAATACATGGCTAATTTTTCCATCAAGGCCAATGAGGAAAGATAATCTATGGATACCGTCGTATTCTTTACCCATAAACTTCTTTAAGCCCCAAACACCAAAAGCATCGGCAACGCTATGATCAACATCAGAGAGTAAAGTGAAATTTAACTCATCACGCTGACAAAATTTAATTAATCGCTTAGGTTCGTCAGGACTAATACCAAAAACAACGGTATTTAATTGTTCAAGTTCAGCTTTACTGTCTCTTAGTCCTTGAGCTTGAACTGTACAACCTGGCGTCATTGCCTTTGGGTAAAAGTATACGATCACTTGTTTTTTACCAATATAATCAGCTAAAGCAACTTCAGTATTATTTTCATCAAGCAAAGTGAATAGAGGGGCGGTTTCACCAACAGTTATTGTTTTCATTGTTATCCTAATTAGCATTGTAGTTAAATAAGGTTTGAACTGACTTTTTTAATGCAGCCTTGTACATCAATTTGTTCACAGAGTTCAAAGTAGTCACTCTCAAGTTGTTCAATACTTGTATCTTCAGTTAAGGCTATTAATATTGTGGCGCGCATTTGATTACTTTCTGGATCTATTTCTGATTTTAGAGAAGATAAATCAATATTTCGAGTAGCAAAAAACGCAGTCATTGCTTTTAATACTCCTGGTTGGTCGATACCAGCGTAATCAACTTGGTAATGATGGGTAAAATCTCTCTTTTTATATCCAGAGGTTCTTTTCATCATAGTGGTTAATTCAAGCTTGACAGCCACTGTAGGTATTTTATTCTCAATTTGATTAATAGCTTTTGCTGTACCGTTTAGCAACATGATCAAAGAAAATTCTAGGCCAAATATGGCCATTCTACTGTCTATAATATTACAGCCACATTTACTTGCGAGCTTAGTGAGTTCGCTCACACTTCCTGTTCTGTCTGCGCCCATTGCTGTGAGCACTAAATATTGAGACATATTTAACCTAAGTGTTTTAAAAAGGCGCTATTGTAACGTATTTGAATCAGATGAAAACCTGTATTAATAAGAGAATATATTTATTTTGTATTTTTCGATCTGAATTCTTGTGTTTGTAAAAACAGCCAAGTACCATGGTGCGCATTAATCTTCTGATAATATGCTTGTAAATATTGCACAATAAAATCTATTGATAATATTGGAACTTAATACAAATATTTTACTCAAAGAGCAGATTGAAGTTTCGTTGTTTTCATTTTATGGTTTCAAGTAGCTTTTATTATCAGTTCATATAAGAACAAATTTTAAGATTCAGATTGTATCCTCAGGAGTGTTAATGAATCGTCGTATATTTTATTTTTCCTTGTTAAGTCTTGCAGTAACAGGTTGTAGCAGTGTTAGTAACAAAAGCGCTATGGGCGATTTTGATTATGCCAAAGAAAAAGAAGCCAAAAAATTAAGTATTCCAGCAGGTTTAAATAAACCTAAAGATGATACTAAGTTTTTTATTTCTGATGATATAAACCATCAAGGGCCTATTGGTCAGAATGTTGATGTAAGAGCACCTTCTCTTGTACTTCCTGTTGCATCGTCTTCTAGAGTGGAGTTGGGTGCAACAACATCTAAAATTTGGTTTGATCAAATAATCGAAGAAACCAACTTAAAAGACTTTTTGGTTGAAGCATTGCAAGAACAACTTGCCAGTGATGGTGTTGAATTAAATTCTGTCGGCCAAGATAACATGGCGTTTGAATCTGACTGGTATCATAAAGAAGAACTTTCTGGGTATTGGTTTCTTGAAACTGTTGATAGTAGCGAAAGCATACGTTTTAGTTATTCATTTGAAAAAAAACCTCATGGGCGAAGCGTTGCCATATCCGTTAAGTTGATTGATTATATGCGAACGGATGACAAAGGTGCGAGTAAAACTATTGACTTAATAGACAAGCAACGTGCTGAAATGGCTATGCTTAATGAAGTAATTGCTCAGGTTGATTTCAAATA
>CAJWBY010000331.1 GCA_913020705.1 uncultured Colwellia sp. | reverse complement strand
ATTCGGGTGGGGAATAAAATAAGTCATCAACACTAATGCCATAACTATTATAGTTAAGGTAAGTACCGAATTCTTTCAACTGAACTAATTGTTCATGCATCAAACCAGATTCTAGACCTAACGCCATGGCTTTATCAGATAAATTATCACCAAATGCCGCTGTCAAGGCCCATGCCCTATATTGCCCTTGCAATTGTTGGTCAACAATTAAGGACGTGCATGTATCAACTGACAAATCAATATCTATATGTAAATGTTCATGCTCTAACAACTTGCCAGTTTGATGATGGTCTATATAGCTTATTATTGCCCCTTGATTTAATAAACGCTCAACATCCTTAACATTCTTTTTAAAAGAAATATCCAATACAGTAATATGAGCACTATTAACAAATTCAACTTGTTTTAACAAACTCACATCTCTTTTAACTCCTGTAACTAAGGAAGCACTTTGGGGATTAGACCTTCGCAATTGAATCAGAGCACATATTCCATCCGCATCACCATTAAAAACATCTATATAATGCATTTTTGAACCATCACTCACAACTAGATATTATTTGATTATTTTTCAAGTATGCGATAATCAAGTCAGCACACTTTTCAATGTCCAGCCTAGAAGTATTTATCGTAACTTCAGCCATTTCTGGCACTTCATATTCAGAGTCAATACCAGTAAAATTCTTAATAATTCCTTTTCTAGCTTTTTTATATAACCCTTTAGGATCTCGTTGCTCACATATGTCGAGTGGTGTATCTACAAACACTTCTATAAATTCATTCTGCTCTACTAACTCACGCACCAATCTTCTATCGGACTGAAATGGCGAAATGAACGCTGTCAATACAATTAAACCCGCATCTGCAAATAATTTTGCCATTTCTCCAATTCGCCTGATATTTTCAACTCGATCAGAATTCGAAAAACCTAGATCTTTATTTAATCCATGACGCACATTATCACCATCTAACAGATAGGTATGATGTCCTAGTTCAAATAGTTTTTGCTCAACTGCACTTGCAATAGTTGATTTCCCTGCCCCACTTAACCCCGTAAACCACAAAATACATGCTTTTTGTTTTTTTTGAGTAGATCGTGCATCTTTCGTTAATTGATGTAAATGCCAAACAATGTTGTTACTCACTAAAAATCCTAAATATTTTTTAACTGAAGGCTTGAAGAATATATATTAATTACTGATTTTACCAAAATTTATTGAACTGACTTTAAACTTTAGCTCAACCAGTCCTTAACTTCACATTGTGGCTGAAAACCGTCAACGTGAGTTAATAGCAATTCTCTTATCTTTTCATGATCATACACTTTATTGGCACGTGCTAACTGTTGCAAAATACCGTCTAATTGCTCCATAGGTATTACACTTTCTTGTGCACGCAGAATCTTACTGTGTTCGGTTTTCGAAACATTATCACCAATTAATAACTCTTCATAAAGCTTTTCACCGGGTCTCAAGCCTGTAATTTCAATTTCAATATCACCATCTGGAAAATCACTATTCTTTAAGCTAAATCCGCTTAAATAAATCATGCGCTTAGCCAAATCAAGAATTTTAACAGGTGCCCCCATATCTAAAACGAATACATCACCGCCTTCACCCAATGCCCCAGCTTGAATTACTAACTCAGCGGCCTCAGGGATAGTCATAAAATATCGAATAATTCGGGAGTCTGTAACCGTAATTGGGCCACCGTTAGCGATTTGGTCTCGAAACAAAGGCACAACCGAGCCTGAAGACCCTAGTACATTACCAAACCGAACCATAGTAAATCGAGTATATGGATTTGACTTTATATCCTTTGCCAGCCCCTGCAAGACTAACTCGGCAAAGCGCTTACTTGCTCCCATTGTATTGGTAGGACGTACAGCTTTATCAGTTGAAATCAACACAAATGTTTCTACTTTAGAAGCTATCGCTGCTCGAGCACAACATAATGTGCCGAATACATTGTTGCTAATACCCTCACTTATATTTTGTTCAACCAAGGGAACATGTTTATAAGCCGCCGCGTGGTAAATCGTATCCACCTCAAACTTTTGACATACAGCTTCTACTCGTTGTTGGTCCTGTACTGAACCAAGTATTGCAATTATAGATAGTTCCTTAGAAAACTGACTCAGCTCTTTTTCAATTGCATATAAACCAAATTCACTAAGGTCAAATAGTACCAAAACTTTCGGTTGTAACTGAACAATCTGACGACATAATTCCGCCCCTATGGAACCGGCAGCTCCCGTTACCATCACTACTTTTTCTGTAATGTTTGCGTGTAATAATTGCTGAATTGGTGTAACTGATTCCCGTCCTAATAAATCAGCTATTTCAACTTCCTGAATATCAGACACACTAACCTTCCCTTCAGCAATATCAGCTAACGCTGGTAATGTTCTAACGTGCACTGGAAAGGGCTCTAACAGTCGAATAAGTTCTTGTCGGCGGCCTCTTGTCACAGAAGGCAAAGCTAATAACACCTCGTGAACATCATACTTTTCAATCAAATAAGTTAATTGACTCATCGCATACACATTCAAACCATGGAGCTGCTGTCCATGAA
>CAJWBY010000330.1 GCA_913020705.1 uncultured Colwellia sp. | reverse complement strand
GCGGCTTTTTTACCGTGCTTTGCTGCACGATTTGCTGAGGCGATACCACCGCTTCCTGCGCCAATGGCAAGAAAGTCAAAATGTTGAGTCATGTTTTTATTCCTAGAAAAATAGTATTGAATTATATATGCGGTTAAACCGACCATTATTCAAGCCGGTTATCCATTATGGCTTGTTAACTTTTATCGCAATAACATCTTCTTGCAAGTATTGTTCGATTTTAAAACCTTCGACAGGTTTGCTATACAAATAACCTTGAATGAGATGACAGTGTTTATCACCTAAAAATTTCAACTGTTTTTCATTTTCGACACCTTCTGCAATACAAGTCATTTTCAAATTTTTAGCTAACACAAGAGTCGCTTCAACAATCGCTTCATCTGCGGTGTTAATACCAATACCTGAAACAAAACTACGGTCAATTTTTATTATTTTCAACGGAAGCTTCTTCAAATATGATAATGATGAGTAACCGGTGCCAAAATCATCCAATGCTAACACTACGCCTAAATTGTCAAGCGCTTGCATCGTAGCAATGGCTTTGTCAGGGTCTGAAATAAGCATACTTTCCGTGACTTCAAATTTTAACGCTTCAGGTGGTAAATCATACTCTTTCAAAATACGATTCAAGTAAGGAATTAAATTATCTTCAAGAAAATGTTGAACGGATAAGTTAATTGATAAATAAATATTAGGACGAATAATCCTCCATTTTTTCAAGTCTATTACGCCACGTAAAATAGCGGCTTCAGTCATAGAAATAATCAAACCTAAATCTTCAGAAAGTGGAATAAAATTATCGGGTGGAATTAAATTTTCGCCACTTTGCCAACGTAACAACAGCTCCGCACCAACGGCCTTTCCTTCGTATGAATCAATAATAGGTTGGTAGTAGTTAAAAAATTCGTTATTTTCAAAAGCAAGTTTAAGTTTTGATTCTGCATGCAAACGTTCACTTGCTTCAACATTCATACGCGGCGTATAAAATTGAAAAGTATTACGACCAAGTTGCTTAGAATGGTACATGGCCACATCGGCATGGCGAAGCAACTCATCACTATCATTAGCATCTTCAGGGAACAATGCAATGCCAATACTCGCGCCAACACTCACCATATTACCTTTCAAATCTACAGGTTCACCAACCGTAGTAATAATTTTTTGTGCTATTCTGGCAAGTTGACCATTACCGCGAAATGACTCTAGGAGCACCACAAATTCATCACCACCAATTCGGGCAATAGTGTCATCGACTCTAAGAATAGCACTTAGGCGCTTGGTAATTTCTTGTAATAATAAATCACCACAATCATGACCTAATGAATCATTAACTTGTTTAAATCTGTCTAAATCAATAAAAAACAAGGCTATTGGCTGCGACATACGGGCAGAATAGTCCATTGCATGCTTTATTCTATCAAGTAATAATGACCGATTTGGCAAATCTGTCAGGTGATCATAGTTAGCGAGATACCGCAGTTCTTTTTCAGCATGTTTTTGCGCTGTTATATCAGTAAAAATACAGACAAAATAAATACTATTTGTTGACTCATTAAGACTCGCGCTGATCGTTACAATTACATGGTATTCTTCACCCAGTTTTGTTTTTATCAGCTCTTCGCCTCGCCAGTCGTCTCCAACCTTTAAATTTGTAAATAACTTCTGATAAAAGCCAAACCGATCATCTGTCAATCCAAATAAGTTTGCATTAAAAGCAAACTCTTCATCTTGCCATGAAAAAACCTTACGTAATGACTCATTAGCGATAACTCTGCTGAAGTTATCACTAACAATTAATACCCAATCTTTTGTTTTCTTAAAGGCCTCTCCATAAAAATGAGCACGCTCTGCATCGGCTTGAGACTGGGTGATATTAGTGTATGAGCCCGTAATTCTGGTAGGTTTACCTTCATTATCAGTAGCAACAATTTTTCCCAAATCTTTGAACCATAACCATTGTCCGTTGGCTTTTCTCATTCGGTAACTAAGGGAAAAATTTGCTTTAGCGTCGGCACTTCCTAAAAAGTGAACCCAACGAGAATGAAACAACTTACGCTCATCTTTATGAATTAACGATAAGTGTTTTTTAAAGCTATAAGAATACTGAAGATTGTTATAGCCTAATTCATCAGAACCTCGTTTAGCGAACATTAAATTATTACTACTTTGCCAATCCCACACTTCGCTATTACTACCCGTTAATGCCAACTGTAATCGATTTTCGCGATATTTTACTTCTTTATGCGCGGCCAGTAATAAACGCGTATTTTGCTGACGTTTTGCATACCAGAGTATAAATAAAGTCAAAAAGAACACGACATAAACTAAATATGCTAGAGGCGACAACCAAGGAGCATAAGCCACGACAAAATTAATGATAAACTCTTCAGAATATTTTTCAGTTTCTGAAGATTGAATACGCACGGTAAGCGAATGTGATCCCGAAGGTAAACTAGGAAAAGTGATATTATTTTCAATGGTGAGTGGATAATCTATATCATCAACACCCTGCAACTTATATTCGAACAGTAAGTTATTAGTATTGCTATACGTTAATGGCGAAAAATCAATACGAAT
>CAJWBY010000329.1 GCA_913020705.1 uncultured Colwellia sp. | reverse complement strand
CTAGATTACAATCGTTACTGCTCGTACCTCAGAGCAACTACTAGAGTATGATCGTTCATGGTTCAAAAAGCCGAACCATCAACAAATGATCTAACTTAATACGTTACTGCTATCGCAGAAACTTCTGGTACTGAATGTCCGTGATGTAAGAAGCCACATCACCGACGTGCTTTGATTAGATTTGGTGTAGTGCTGATCTTTTAGTTAATGGCAGTGGTAACCACCAGTCTTACGGTTATGATGACAACCAGCAGAATCAGTACCGCCGCTATGGTCTATTACTGTGGACGAGGTAGCATTGTGATCATGGTCAGTTGCCATTAGGTTTTGAGCTGTTACTGCACCAACGAATACTAACCCGATGACTAATATTGTATAGATTATGTTTTTCATTATTCTTTCCTTAGAAAACTTGTGATAAATATCACGGTACATTTATACGTCAATCTAAGTATAAAAAATACCCTACATCGGTAGGGGGTACAATAATAATTAAGTTTGTTATGACTTAAGTGTAAAATTCCAGAAACTGCTCTGTTAAGAAGAGCTCTATCATGTGAAATAATTAATACTGTACTTTTGTACTTTGCTAAAAAATTCTCCAACCACATGGATCCTTCTAAATCTAGATAGTTTGTTGGCTCATCAAGCAGAAGAAGTTCTGGCTCTTGGACAATTGCCTTGGCAAGCATTACCCTTCTTTTCCAACCTCCAGAAAGCGTTGAAAGTTTTGCTTTTGGTTCTAATTTAAAACGATTTAAAATTGTTTCAATTTGATGTAAATAGTGCCATAAATCTTTACTTTCTATTTCATTTTGCAATTGAGCACTTTTTTCAATATTGCCTAGTTGTAATGAGTCGTGATAATCAGCAAGAAGCTTTCCAGTTTCACCGAGTCCTCGGGCGACAATATTAAATAGTGAATAATCGTTATCTTCTGGAGGTTGTTGCTCTAAGTAACTTATCCTAGTGTTATTTTTAACCTTTAAATTACCATCATCAGCATGGATCAGCCCTGCTAAAACCTTCAAAAAGCTTGATTTCCCCTCACCATTGCGACCAATTAAGCCTATCTTATCGCCTTTGAGGATAGTCGCATTAATTTCATCTAAGATAACTTTTTCAGAAAATCTAAGAGAAATATTGTCTAAGGTTATAAGTGGCATACGTTAAAATTTAAACTTTAAATAACAGCTATATGAATGCGTTATTTTATTCAATTTGCACTCTTACTTTTACTTATTCAAGGAGCTTTCGCTGAAAGTATTGATGTTAAAGATTTTGAAAACTCTTCTCAAGAGAGTCGTTATCTAGATTTAATTGATAATATTCGATGCCCAGTTTGTCAAGGCCAAAGTATTGGTGGCTCAAATTCTGGCTTAGCAAAAGACCTACGTGAGCAAGTTAGAAAAATGATCTTAAACGATAAATCAGATGATGATATTTACCTTTTTATGATTGAGCGTTATGGTGATTTTGTAATTTTTAAGCCACCAATTAATTGGAAAACATACTTGCTTTGGTTTATGCCTTTAATTTTTTTAGTTCTTTGTTTTATTTATTTGATTCGAATAACATCAAAAAAAAGAGACTTTTCAGTTAAATCATCTGCTGAGATTGAAAGAGCTAAAAATTTATTAAAATAAACTTTTAAATATATCTATGAATAACGATAAAGTAACTAGTGATTTGATGGTGGAGGCTTATACTTATCAAAAACAGGGTGATCTATCGTTGGCAATTAAGAGTTGGAATGCTCTTATTAATTATGTTTCAGATAATCAAGAAATAATAGCAAATGCTCATCTAAATCTTGGTCACCTTCACTTACAGCAAGGTAATAGTGATCTTTCATATGAAAGTATGGCAAAAGCTATTGCAGCTAATCCTAATAGCCCAGAGGCATTTTATTGTTTAGCCTATATGGAGCAGGAGAAAGAAAATTTTCATGAAGCCATAGAGTTATTTGAGTCAGCACTAAAGCTTAAACCAGAAGATGTCGGTGCAATTAATAATCTTGCTAACTGCTATGACCGGATTAATAAGAGTCGTGATTCAATAAAGGCATATTCTAGGGCAATATCGATAGATCCAGAATATATTGCAGCTTATTATAATCGAGGAAATGCATACTCTAAAATAGCAAAGGATGAGTTAGCTTTAAAAGACTTGAATAAGGCTATCGAATTAGATAATAATTTTTACCAAGCATATTATAATCGTGGTTCAATATATAATCGACTCGGTAAGAGTCAGCTAGCTAAAAAAGACCTTAACAAGGCAAAAAAACTTGCTAAGGAAGAAATTGAAAAATCAAAAAATTAATGAGAGCAAAGTGAGCGAACAAGACGAAAACAAACTAATAGCAGAAAGAAAATCTAAATTGGCGCTACTTAGAAAGAGTGGTAATCCATTTATTAATGATTTTAAGCCAAGTAATTTAGCTAAATTATTACATGAGGAATTTGATTCGACTTCTAATGAGATTCTTCAAGCTGGCAATAATAAGGTTTCAGTTGCAGGTCGAATAATGCTTAAAAGGGTTATGGGTAAGGCTAGCTTTGTTCAGCTTCAAGAT
>CAJWBY010000328.1 GCA_913020705.1 uncultured Colwellia sp. | reverse complement strand
TTTTTTGTCCTTGTTTAATTTCTTGTTATGTTTTGTCAGGCTCACTGATTGATATTAACTTAATGGTGCCTGAATTATTATATGTTACATGAAATTTAAACTTACCGTATTTCCATCGTTCGGAAATTAATTCCCCGTTTGCACTATGCCGATCCCACTCAATTTCACCAAGGCTAACTTTGATCGATTTAGAGTTATTCTGAAACGTTAAACCTTCAGGTAAATTACCAGTAAACTGGGAATACCCATCAAGCCCTTCAGAGTAAAAAAATACACCACTCAAGAACAGACTTCCTACTCCTAAAGGTTGATGCTCAATCCCAAGAAACATTGCTTCATCGGTAAATATTAAGCAATAACCTTGATCAGGATATTCAATATAGGTTCTATAATCACCTTCTTCTAGGGAAGGAAAAGCTTTTCGAGAGTCGGTTAACCAATTATGTACTGCTTCATCAGATAAAGGTTTACCAATTAATTTTAGAATATCGCTAGATTGCAAAGTTCAACTCCATTTGAAAAACATAACGCTAAATTAAACGGCAAAATAAGTTGGATTGCTTTTTTGCGTTACTTTGCAAAAAACGAGACAAGCTTTTTTTGTCCGATTGAATGCCCTTGTTATTTGATGGTAGCGGAAAAGTGCTAACGATAACAAGCACTTTACAGGTTAAGGCAGCCCGACCGTAGAAGCAAAGAATGCCCAGCGCCACGACTAACCCAACCTAGAACTTTGAGCCACAAACCTAACGTTTAATTGACCACGAAAGCTAATGGCGAAAACTTATGAACCACACACCAAACCAATATTAAAACACCGTTTTTACAAATAAAATTTAACTTAATTTCGTGGTGCCAAATAACGCCCTGTTAAGGGGCAAATTGTAGTTGGCTAAAATGTGAAGCGAAGCGGAACCAGCCAACTGTTATTTGTCCCGCTTGAACAGCTTGTTATACGAATATTTTACCCAGCTTCTTTTTCTTTAGCTTGTTTACTCTTTTTCTTCTTAACTAGTCGAATAGACATTATTCTTGCCGAGGCAAAGTAAAATATAAAGGAAAATAAACAAGCCCCCCAAACAAGCCAACTAGCTTGCCCATAGAGGTAAAAAGCTATATATAAAAGTGGGATAGCAAACACACATACAATGCCAAGTAGCGATGAAATCGAGGATACTGTTGTGCTATTCCCATTAGGCAGAATAATGTTATGAAACTTAGTAAAGTTCATTGATGAGGGAAAAGAACTCTTAAAAAGTTCTGTCACAGTTACATCACTATCTTCCATAAATAATTCTGCCAATTTTCGTTCATATTTCCCTAGAATCGCAAAGCGATAAAGTGAAGCGGCATGAAGCAAAATTAATACAGCTAAAGCATACTGATGCTGAAGCTTAAGGTTTAAAAATGGAACGTTTATATCAACTTTTGTATCCGATAACATCAGGATATAAATGAATATTGAGATTAATAATAAATTTCTTACAGCTGATGCTGTTTCTTTTCCTGCTTCAAATAATGTTTGCATTTAACTTCCATTGTTAGAAATTTAGCCTGAATTCGAAATTCGTATAACGCCTCAATAAGAGGCAAAAAATAGTTGGTTAAAATAAGCGACGCAGGAGCAAAAACCAACTGTTTTTTGTCCTGCTTTATTGCCTTGTTAGGTAGTTGGTTGTACTACATTTTCAGGTTTGTTTTTACGGTTTTTAAATAAATTAACCAAGTAAAATATTAAACACCAAACTAAACTTATAACCCAACCAAATGAAACTTGAGTAGCACCTAAAACTCCAGGTGAATAACTTGAGTCAAAATACATTAGAGCTTCAAGTCTTAACGCAATAGCCAACCAAAATATTGTAATACCAGCAATTAAACCCAATAGTTTAAATTTGTAAGCTAAAAACGCTGAAAAAGAAATACCAATAAGTGGTATAAACCAGTCTACAAACTCCGCCATAAATAAAACTACCTAACGCCCAAATAAGGGGCTGATTAATAGTTGGCTAAAATGTGTAGCGGAGCGAAACCTAGCCAACTGTTAGCAGTCCCGCTTAATTTTCTTGTTAGGTGAATACTTGCTCAAAATTTAGCTTTGTAAAATATGTTAATGAGTATAAGTCTCCATTACACTCGAAATATATTTCATAAACATACTGATTAGAGGCGCGCTTGTTTTTACCAGCGATAATAAAACCATTATACGTTTGGTTATTCAACGAAAATTTGCCCACAATGTATGTGGAATTTGAATCCAAGGCTGGTGAAAAACGTAATAACAAAGCTTCATCGACTTGAGTATTCTCTAGCTGATGCAAAAGCGTTTGATAATTTTCATCATATCTTGAGTCATCCACGTCTGTTAGGAAGAAGCTTGAATTTTTAGATACGCCACCAGTCGTAATATCTTTAAAAATACCTAGTTCGCCTTTTAAAGTGCTTTCAAAATTTTCGCTCGGAGTAATTAAATTATTACCGTCAACAAAGGTATTTTTAAAGATAGAAGCACTTACCTCTATATTTGCATTAGATGAATTCGCTGTTGATGTTAGCAACGATAAAACGATAATTAAACTCGATCTGAACATATTCACCTAACGCCCTGTTAAGGGGCAA
>CAJWBY010000327.1 GCA_913020705.1 uncultured Colwellia sp. | reverse complement strand
CCTAGCAAACTTATTTTCTGTTTTTTTAATGCGATTTGATCGTAATCTTGAGCAATAACTTGCTGGGCGATAGCACTTAAATCTACATCAGTCTGCTTTAACATCGCTTGATCTGGTGAATGTCGATACAGTGATAATATTTGTTCAATCACCTGCCCCATTCGCTCGATTCCATTGGTTAATGGTTGTAATTTAACCTCATCATATTGACCACTATTTTGTAGATTATGTAACTGTACTTTTAATGCACTAATAGGTGTTCGTAGTTCATGAGCTGCATCAGCTGAAAATTGTTGTTCTCTAATGAATGCAGAATTTAAACGCCCTAGTAAGGCATTGGTTGTTGTTACTAATTGGGTTAATTCTTCTGGAGTATTTTTCATTACAATAGGACTTAAATCATCCGCTTGTTTATTATTCAATTGCTCTGATAACTCTTTCAAAGGTTTTAAACCTAGTCCTATTGCTACCCAGATAATGAAAGCTGCAAAAGGAATGGCCATGACAATTGGAATAATAGAAGCCAACACTACATTTTCAGCTAAGCTATAACGAACATCAGCTCTTTCTGCGGTGACAACCCACCGTTGTAGACTTTGATCTCTTAATGTAAATGTACGCCATCGATAACCACCAAAATTAACATCCTTATAACGTTTTGTTGTATCTATCTCTGAAAGTAATAAGTTAGGTGCATTATTTGATCTTACTAACAACATCAAGTCATCTGACCAAATCTGAAAAAACACAGTTGGTGAATATTTAAATGCTCCGTCCAATCGTGGTTGAATATCTTGATTAGCATCGGCAACAATTTCAGCCATATTTCGCAGACGGTCATCAAATAGTTGATGCGCTTTTGTAATACTCGACTGATACCCCTGCAGTAACGATACGAATGTCACAATAGTGATAATTGCCAGTAAGGCTAATAATAAATAGGTTCTAATTGATTTCATACCGGCTTAACAATGTAGCCTATGCCACGCAGTGTTTGGATAAACTGATTAGGTAATTTTTTTCGTAAATGATGAATATGGACTTCAATCGTATTACTAGTAACTTCTTCACCCCAACTATACAGTTTAGATTCGAGGCTATCACGTGTTTGGACTCTACCTGAATTTTCCATCATGGCCTTAAGTAACATAAATTCTCGTCGAGAAAAGTCAATATATTCACCTGACACTGTCACTTGATGGCTTGCACTATCAATACTTACCTCACCAATGGTTAAGTCTGCATGTTTTAATGTGCTTGCGCGACGTTCAAACACTCGAAGACGTGCTAATAACTCAGCTACTTCAAAAGGTTTGGCCAAGTAATCATCAGCCCCTAGATCAAGTCCTTTAACCTTATCATCGAGTGATGTTCGCGCCGTTAACACCAGTACGGGTAAATCGGCACTTTCCACGCGAATCGCTTTTAGAACCTCCGTACCATCAATATCCGGCAAGCCAAGATCAAGAATCACAATATCTGGCAACTCCGTCTGTACGGCAAGTATTCCCTGCTTGCCTTCTGCTAGATGATTGACAGAAAAACCCTCATGTTTGAGGGTTTGAATTAATGCTTGCGCCAGTGAAGGATCATCTTCTATCAGTAATACTTGCATTATTTTTTGCTTTTAATTGGTAACGCACATTGTCTAAAGCTTGTGCTATTTCGTGTTGTCGTCCTTTATCTGAAACGGGACGATCAAGACGTGCAGGTGCATTTTGAGCTTTTAATAAATATTTTTCAGCTTCTGAGAATTTTCTCTGATCAATCAAATAATCGGCATAGAAATAATTATTCTCAATGCCAACAGAATCAATAGCCAGTGCCTTTTGTAAATAGACGTCGGCTTTATCATCGTCACCAAAGCCAATCGGCCAACCCGGTACTTTGTAATACAGTACACCTAAATTTGTAAAAGACGAACCTTGTAATGACTTTTCATCCATTGTTAACGCTTTTTCAAAGTCTGCTTTTGCAGATTTGGCTAAGGACATAGCACTGAAATCGATAGCACTTTTTGCACCCGCAAAACTAGCTTTAATAACACCGCGCCATATTAATGCTTCAGTAGAATTTGTATTCTCTGAAACCACCTTTTCAGCTTGAGTTACTAACTGTTCAAAGGCTAATTTTTGCTCTTTACCTTTTAACAGATAGTTGATCTCAGCCCAGCGTGTTTGTAGTTGGGAAACATCAGCAGACACATCTGCAAGTATTACCGTTGAGCTTATCAAAATAAGAATCCCAGATAAACTATTTAATATCTTCACGGTTAACTTCCCTATAAATATCGTTTAATGATTGATAACTGCTTGTTAATTGAAGCTTCAACAATATTTGGTAACATACTGTTTATTTTAACAAATAACTTTTCAGGCCAGCCTAAATATTGACTTGCTGCATTACTATTTAAAAACTTAACAAGTTCACCTGCTACCAGTTCAGCACTATCCATTTTTGTGCCTAACTCTTTATTCATCGCGATGACCTCGTCATTATTAATCGCCGTATTAGTTGCTCTGGGTGCAAAATAGCGCACAGTAATATTGGTATCACTCAACTCACGGCGTAAGGCTTCACTAAAGCCGCGAAGTGCAAATTTACTGGCACAGTAGACCGTTGAGCCAGGGAAGCCAATACTACCTAAAATAGAGCCTATATTAATGATCTGT
>CAJWBY010000326.1 GCA_913020705.1 uncultured Colwellia sp. | reverse complement strand
ATGAGGAAAAAATTAGGTCGAGAGTTACGACAACATAATTACGATCAAGCCATCGTATTACCCAATTCATGGAAATCCGCGTTGATTCCTTGGTTTGCAAAGATCCCACTTCGCACAGGTTGGCGTGGTGAAATGCGCTATGGCCTACTCAATGATATTCGTATATTAGATAAACTAGCGTTACCAATGATGGTGCAACGTTATATCTCCTTAGCTTATCTTTCCTCACAAGCACATGTCAGCCCAAGCTATCCAGTCCCGTTGATGGTCGCAAAGCCCGTTAATTCAAATTTAATACCCGAGTTACAGTCTAATCAAAAACGTCTTATTATATGTCCTGGCGCTGAATTTGGCCCTGCTAAACAATGGCCTGCAAAATCATATGCTGAAGTAGCGACTCAATTCCTTCAACATGGTTGGCAGGTATTAATTTTAGGCTCGCAAGCTGACAATACTATTGCCAACGACATCACATCCAAAGTTGACACTCCACTAAAAAAGTCTATTTATAACCTCTGTGGTAAAACCGAGTTACAAGATGCCATCGATTTACTGGCAACAGCTGATAATGTTATTTCCAATGACTCAGGCCTAATGCATATTGCTGCAGCGCTACATAAACCTCTAGTCGCTATCTATGGCCCAACTTCACCTAATTTCACTCCGCCATTAGCCGATAATGCTCGTATCGTACAAATTAACGTTGACTGTGGTCCTTGCTTTCAAAGAACATGCCCCGAAAACCATCACCGCTGCATGCAAGATATTAAGAGCCAACGTATTATTGAACTGATAATCAAAATGACTACGGATAAACAAGTACTATGATGGATCAAAGTAACGATAATCTAACAAAACTGCGATTTGGCACAGCTTTAATTAGCTTATTACTGTCAATATTTGCTATCTATAGTGACGATCTGATTAACCGTGATGGTATTTTATATATCGAAACAGTCGAAGCCTTTTTACAAGGAGGTTTAAAGGGGGCTATCGATGTTTATAATTGGCCGTTTTTTTCAATTTTCATAGCCTACACTCACCAGCTCACATCATTCTCATTTGAACTCAGTGCTTACATAATTAATACGTTATTTTTTGTTTTCTTGACAGACACCTTAGTGTTACTTAGTCATAAAACGTTACCCAATAAGCAACAGTTACTGATAGCCGCCCTAGTTATTTTATGTTTTTCCACCATAAATGAGTACCGTAGCTACATTATTCGTGACATTGGTTATTGGTATTTCTGCTGTTTAATCCTGTATCGGTTCATTCAATTTATTGAAATTCCTACGCTAAGAAATGCCACTATCTGGCAACTGGTAGCTGTAATGGCTACGTTATTTCGTATTGAAGCCATTGTAATTGTCTTGTTACTTCCCTTATATTTAACTTTTAACTTTCCAATAAGATCTGCTGCTCAATCTATTTTAAAATTAAATTATATTTTTATATTAAGTCTCGTTATAGGCTCTTTCTACATTATCGGCTTTACTGATTCAGGTATTACTTTTAACAAGCTAGGCGACCTTTTAGCATATATAGATATCAACAGCTTGTTAGAAAGCTTTAATAAAAAATCTGAAATTATAGAGCACCAGGTACTAAATAAATTCTCGGCTAGTTATAGCGCTTTTATCCTCAGTTCAGGTTTAATTGTAATGCTCTTTTATAAGCTTACAAAAGCGCTTACTGTAGGTTATCTAGCTCTATATCTCTTTAGTTGGTGGAAACAAAAACAAATTCAATTATCGCCCTACACAGGACTAATTATTTATTTCCTTTTATTGAACATCTTGATCCTAACCGCCTTTATGTTCAAAGAACTCTTTATATCAAAGCGATATGCAATCATCGCGATTCTTAGCATGTTATTGCTAATGCTTCCCCGACTAACGTTATTGATTAATAAATCATGGTCAAAAAGAAATAAGGGCATTATTGTCATAATCGGCTTAGTGCTGCTTGTTAATTTTATAGATGGGATACACAAGTCAAACTCTAAACATTATGTAAAAAACACTGCTATTTGGGCCAGTAAGAACCTGCCTGCTAATAGTGAGATACTGACAGATGACGAATTTATTAACTACTATTACAGAATTCATCTTCTCACTGAAAAAAATAATTTAACTCGAATCAATATCGGTTCATACAATAGTGCAGGTAAACGTTATATCGTCAGTAAAATTAAGGCTTTGCATTATAACTATGACTATTTAATCCTTGTTGAAAAACGTCGAAATGAAAAACTTAAAAAACTACTGGAAGTGATGCAACTTGAGCTGGTTTATAGTCAAAATAACGATCGTGGTGATAAGGCAAGTATCTACAAAGTAGTAGATATTTTCCAATAATACATAAAAGGTTAGAAAAGCAATCATGAAAGAATATTGGAACGATCAATGGCAGCAAGTGTTTGCCAATAATAAGTTAACTAGCTTTGATACAATATGGAATTTGGATACTGAATGGTTTGAAGAACCTAATCAACGTCGCGGTGGTTGGAGTGGTGTAATTAAAGTCGATTTAGATACCGAAAAAGGAAAAACATGTGTATTTATCAAACGGCAAGAAAATCATATCTCTAAAACTTTGCTTCACCCCATTAAAGGTATTCTCACTTTTGAGCGTGAATTTGAAAATATTTTACAAATGCAAAACCGTGACTTACCCGTTAT
>CAJWBY010000325.1 GCA_913020705.1 uncultured Colwellia sp. | reverse complement strand
AATTGCTCTAAAATTAAGTAATGAGTCGTCGTATTTAATCGTAGCTAACTTTGGAGTTTTATAATCAATTAAGCCAACCTTCCCATTATTAGCTGCAAACCAAACTTTATTAACATCCATTGGTTCAATGGCACGAATGCTTAAACTATCCGTAAAAACTCGTTCTATGGTTACTGAATTAAAATTTTTTGAAGTGTTTTTACTACAAGAAATAAATAAAATGGCGCTTGAAATTATAAGTGAAATTCTCATTGATATTTTTTTCCAAAAGTAAACAAATCAATAGCGCTTATTATAATACCTTTGTAAACTATTTAAAACTATAGACGAGCATGTTAAAATTTTTCAACACAAAGAAGATGACTAATAGCGAACAGCATGTGACTGATTTAATAAAATAATATAGACACATGAAATTACATCGAAATTTAGTATTTGCTGCTATTGATTCTCTTCAACTTATTTTTAATGAACAAAAACAAGCTGATAAAGTGGTAGTAAGTATTTTTGTGAACCCTTTGCAGTTTAATGATAAAGCCGATTTGGCGGCCTATCCACGCACAACACAACAAGATCTGGCTAAATTGAGTGATGTAAACTGTGACATGGTATTTATGCCTGATATTGCCACCATTTATCCTAAGAATATGGCCGATCAAACTATTGTCTCAGTGCCTAATATGGATGATAAATTATGTGGCCAAAATCGCCCCGGTCATTTTGATGGTGTTGCCACGATTGTGAATAAACTGTTTAACCTTGTTGATGCTGACATTGCTTTGTTTGGTGAAAAAGATTATCAACAAGTCTTAGTGATTAAAACAATGGTTAAGGACTTGGCGATTGATATTAAAATCGCGACAGTAGCGACTTATCGTGATAAAAATGGCTTAGCCCTAAGTTCACGCAACCAATATTTAAGCGCAGAAGAATTAGCAAAAGCACCCGCTATTTATCAGCAGTTATTGCAATTAAAAGCGCAAATAGAGCAGGGCGAACAACACTTTTCTCAATTACAAACCTCAGCGATAGCACAGTTAAACATGCAAGGCTTTAAGGTTGATTATGTTGATATTCGTTGCGCAGATAATTTAGCAATAGCAAAGTCAGGTGATAAGTCATTAAGAATTTTAATTGCTGCACGGCTTGGCACGGCTAGATTGATCGATAATATTGCCTGTGATCTTGCTTGATTTAAGCTAAAAAGCGATAATATGCCGCTACTTAACTATTGAATTGCCATTAATGCAACTTACTTTACTAAAAACAAAATTACATCGTGCTTGTGTAACCCACTCAGAACTTGAATATGAAGGTTCATGTGCGATTGATAGCAACTTGTTAGAAGCCGCTGGTATTCATGAATATGAACAGATCCAGATCTATAATGTCGCTAATGGTGAACGTTTCACAACCTATGCTATTCGTGCTGAAGCAGGCTCGAATATTATTTCTGTGAATGGCGCTGCTGCACATAAAGCATCGCCAGGTGACCGCATTATTATTTGTGCTTATACCGCAATGGATGAAAAAGAGGTGGCGACATTTAAACCTACACTTGTCTATTTAAATGAAAATAATGACATTATCAATACACGCCACGCTATTCCTGTCCAAGCAGCGTAATAATAATGATGATTGAAAATTATTTGAAACCGCACTGTGGAATAGCCGATTTGTCGTTATTGTTATCGTGCTCGTAAGCAAGAAAAGACTTTAGAGCAGAAACAGTAACTCATGTTGTAGAAGTTATTGATGGCTATTTATTAGCTACCGTCTTATTAATGTTTTCACTTAGTTTATATGAACTGTTTATTTCTAAAATTGAACAGGCTGAATCATCAGAAACGCCATCGGTATTAGCGATTCATAGTCTTGATGATCTTAAAACACGTCTTGGACGAGTTATTTTGATGATATTAATCGTCAATTTTTTCGAACATGCAATCAGTATGGATTTTGATGGACCTATAGAGTTACTTGCATTAGCAGGTGGTATAGCATTAATTGGTCTTACACTATACCTTACACATGTTGAAGAACATTCATAAAGCTTATATCCCCCCACTTATGGGTGGTGTTAACAGTGATTTTTAAGGGATATAATACTCGTATAATACGGATTTTATAGAGATGTTACTTTTCCTATTAAAAGTTTTAACATGGCTTTTAGTTTACCCTCAACACTATATTTTGTTGAGGGTTTTTTTTGCCTCAAATAAATGAAAAATAGTTTAAAGCTAAGTCTTTTAAAAGAATGGTTGCATTTACCATCAGTTTTCTCTATATTTTCTTCTTAATATGTTCTCAATTATGGTTAGGGAGAAAAAAATGTTAACCGAGCGCCAGCAAGATACGTATAAATTCATCGTTGATTATTTTGACGAACATGGTAAAGCACCTTTGCTGTCAGAAGTTGCACATGGTATTGGGCTGTCATCACAAGGCTCAGTTCATAATTATATACAGGCATTAGTTAATGAAGGTCTGATTGAACGTAGTGTCGGCAGATCGCGAGGTTTACGCCTGGTTGGCCGAGAATTAGCTAATGAATCATTATCAGTCACATTACCTATGATGGGTAGAATCGCAGCAGGTAGATTGATAGAAGCTGTGCCTGATGAATCAGAAATTGACTTGGGCGGCATGTTTTCTGGAAAAGATCGCTTTGTATTAAAAGTAAATGGCGAATCAATGATTGATAAAGGCATTATGGATGGAGACTATGTCGT
>CAJWBY010000324.1 GCA_913020705.1 uncultured Colwellia sp. | reverse complement strand
AAAAGACCCTTCCGCTATTATCTAATAGTTATGACTTTATCGGAGAAACATCGTTAGAAGATTATTTTTACTTGAGCTATTTATCCTTAGGCTATATAGGTATGGATACTTTAAACATGCATATTGCGGCATCGCAGGATAAACGTATTTTTTCAATTTTTGGGCCCACTAATTTGAAGATGTGGTCTCCCTGGTCTAATCAGTTACAACGAGCTACGACCGAAGATAAACCCCTGCAAACATATGGCAATATCACTCTGTTTCAAGCCAATATGCCATGTGTTGCTTGCGGATTGGCTGGGTGTGATAATAACAATAGCGTTAGTGAATGTTTAAATAATATTGCACCAAGCGACATCTTTTCAGAAATAAAAAAGTGGTATGAAAATGTTGGGATTTGAACGCACTTTTACATTCCCTTTTTCAGGTGATATTCCTAGCTATACAACGGCTTATCTTCAAAGTACATCGAAATTACAACGTGGGCTTAAGTTCTTTAAGCGCTATTTGTACATGGTCCTTAAAGGTCAGGTGTCATTGGAAGTTCATCGTATTTCATCCAAGCATAAAAACCTTCTGTGGATAAATATGTCGGCGCCGAGTTTAGGAGATAGTTTAATGGATTTATCGAGTCGGACGCTTTTGAAGGGTCGCCGTGTTGATTTGTTTACCGATAAGAAGAACGCTCATATTTATAAGGAAGATGCTTTTTTTTCTAGCGTGATGTCTGATGAGAGCATGTTGGCTAACATAAATTATGATTTAGTTGTGATTGATTCATACAGTACACGGAGTATCTGTGTTAAAAGCAAATGGCAATCAAAAAAGGAATTTATCGGTATGTATGGTTTTTATAATGGTCCTGAGGTGAACCGTGTTTTATTTAGCTTTCACCGAATGAATTTTTTATTGGGGGGACTCATGAGTGAAAATGAAATTAATTCAGTGGCTATGCCAGCCATAACGGTATCTCGTTCTGATAAAAATATTGTAGGAGGTTCTAATTTACCAGAGCGTTATATTGCGATTGCGATTGGTGGGGAATGGGAATATCGAACTTATAGTTATTGGGAGCGGGTTATTCAAATGCTATTTGAGGATGATGGTGAGTTGAATATTGTTTTAATTGGCTCTGATAATGGAGTAGTTGACGCAAAAAAGTTAATGGCGCGTTTTTCAACAGGGCAGGTATTCGATGCGGTCTCTAAGTTTACGTTTAATCAGACTGCGCAGATCATTAGGAAAGCACAAGTGTTGTTATGTTGTGATGGAGGATTGATGCATGCTGCTAATGCGGTTGACACGCCTGTTGTTGCACTTTTTGCGAGGTTAACTGCAGAAATGCAGTTAACAAAAGCGAGTAGTGCTCATTATCTTTATGATCCAGAGAGTGTCCGAAATATCAAGCCTGAAGATGTGTTTAAACAATATAGCCGAGGTCTTGAGAGGATTGACAATAAGTTGAGTATGCAATCATCATTGGAGTGAGGTAGAGTGTCAATTCTTAAAAGAATTAAAGGCTATTGTCTTCGCAAGTTCACAAGGAAGGAGTCTTCAGGATTTGATGTTAAGCAGTCTAGGCAGGTTTTGTTTTTCCGTTACGATCGTATTGGTGATATGGTTATTACAACCCCTGTTTTTAGGGAATTAAAACAAGCATATCCTGATATAGAAATTACAGTATTGGCGAGTAAAGTGAATCAAGAGGTTTTAGCTAACAATCCTTATGTTGATAAGATTTATATTAATCATAAAAATAATTTCTTAAGTGATTTGCCAATAGTGTTCAAACTTCGAAGGCAGATGTTTGATGTCTGTGTAGAGTTTGATCATTCTGTAGTACCCCATGCAATTTGGCGATTAATAATCATTAAGCCAAAGAAAGTAATATCCGTTGTAAAGGATGGTAGGTATGGTGTTAAAGGTAATGAGTTAGAGCTATATGATTACTATACTGAAAAGAAACAAGGTGTGCATTTTAAAGATATTTGGTTGGCTACATTAACGCCATTTGCTATTAAGGCAATACCTGCTTCCTATGATTTGTTTTGTACGAATGAGCAGAAAAGTCGGGCGAAGTGTTTTCTGAAAAAATATAATGATAAATTGTTGGTGGCGATTAACCTAGAAGGTGCTGTAAAAGGTAAGAGAATTAAATTTGATGAGTTTTATGCGATTTCTAGAGCGCTTCACGATTTTAAAAAAGATATTCAGGTGGTGGTTATTTCGACGCCAAAGAAACATCAGGATACTAAAGAAAAGTTGAGTCAAATGGCTTTGCGTAATGTGGTTATGGGTTATCAAACTAAGTGTATTCTTGACGTTGCAGCTTTGATTGAATGTGTCGATGTAGTGATTACACCGGATACATCCATTGTTCATATAGCATCTGCGTTTAATAAGCCGATAGTTTCTATACATGAAAATAATCAAGATAGTTTTCAATTATTTAAACCAATCTCAAAAACAACTAGAACTGTTTTTTCACCCAATAAAAATACTTTGGATGGGTATAATGTTGAGAAGGTAATAGCGTACTCAACTGAACTAATAAAGGATTTGAACGGATGAAAATTGCAGGGACAAAATACTGCGGTCATGATGCTGCGCTTTGTTTGTTAGATACTGAAAAGAAAACTATTTTCGCAATGAGTACAGAACGGGTTACTCGCTTAAAGCACGATTTTCTTGATGTCACGCCAATTCTCGAGGCCTATCAGTTTGATGGTGTTGATTACGTGGCACATTCTTATTGTGA
>CAJWBY010000323.1 GCA_913020705.1 uncultured Colwellia sp. | reverse complement strand
CCAGCAAAAATAGCTGCGAGAATAATAAGAACGAAGAGAGCTGCAGCATGAAACAGGATGAAATTTGAAGACAGTTCCACAGGTGTATTTGATTGGTAAAAAATCAGACTAGCTGAAACAGCGATAGCAACAAAACCAGAGATGACAATACTTGTAAAGGTGTTTGTTGCAGATTGCCACTGGAGGCTATCGCGAGAAATTCGGCTCATAATTTACTACCTAAAATTTAATCTAGGTTGATTATGGCATAAATTGTGGTCTATTTGTGATCTTGCGTTGAGTGCTCATCTCGGGATACTTGAGTTAAAACCCAATCCAAAAGACGGTGAGGCAATATTCGTTTTAGTGTAGCAAAAAGGTAGGTTGGAAAAGTTACATAATAGCGAATTTTAGGGCGAGAACTTTCAATTGCATGAATAAGTTTTTTTACAACTGCTTCAGGTGGTAATGTAAAAGGCACGGCTGCACCTTGTTTAGTTAATCGACGTTCCATTGCAAGATAAACTTCTTGATGATGACTTAGATTTTTATCTATATGTTGTTGGTATTTAGCAAAGGCATTAGTTCTAAATTGACTAAGGATGGGGCCCGGTTCAATGAGGCTGATATAAATATTTGAACCCTGTAATTCTTGTCGTAGCGTGTCTGCAAGCCCTTCTATCGCATATTTACTAGCATTATATGCACCACGATATGCCATTGAAATAATTCCAAGAACGGAGCTGTTGTAAATGATTCTGCCATGACCTTGTTTTCTCATTTGAGAAATGACAAGGTTTGTGAGTTCTTGAGTACCAAAGACATTGGTTTCAAATTGTTCACGTAAGACATCGCGGCTTAGATCTTCTACAGCACCAGGTTGACCATATGCAGCATTATTAAATAATGCATCTACTTGTCCATTGAAGTGCTTTAAGGTGAAATCAATAGCGGATCGTATTGATGAGCTATCAGTTAGATCAAGTTCTGTTGTTGTAATCCCTAACTGTTGTAATGGAATGGCATCTTGTGCTTTTCTCACCGTTGCAACAACGTTATAGCCTCGCTCATGAAGAACTTTTGCTGCACAGAGTCCAATGCCACTAGAGCAGCCAGTGATAAGAATGTTTTGTTTTGTCATTAACCAATTTTAGAGTTTTTCTATGGCTAAGGGCAAGAAAATCCTTCAGTTCTTTCTGAAACGACAACGTTCACTTTACAATAAATATACTTTCTTGTTGAAACCAAGTTGTTAATTCTTCAAAACTGGGGGAGGAGATTTGCACTCCGTCTCGATCTACAAAAATGTAGCGACCACTGAGTTGACTCCGCCACGCTAATTTTATACGGTTGACTTTGTTTTTTCCGGGCCTTGTAAGCTCTACCCATGTACCTATTTTTAGATGTTCCACAGTACTTAGCGCTAAAATCCTTCTTCCTTGTTCAGAACTGTTATGTAAGATTTGTATGTGATATTTCTGAAGTTTGTTAAGTAATGATGTCACACTCTTGTCAGATAATGATGACATGTTTAATGTTTCTCTAAGAGACTTGAGTAATGTGGGAATGAGGGCCAATAACTCCTTTCGATTACTTGCTGTAACTTTAGGTGAAACACTCCAGAGTAATTGTTCCATTAATGAAATGCTTTTCTTCCATTCAGGGGGGGCTACACCGTTGTTAATGTACTGATGATAGAGTGAACGTTTCCACTTATGTTGAATAAAAGTGCTAATAAAATCAGGAACTGACTCATAGTGGTTAAGAAGTTGTTGGATAATGTCGTCAATGTTATTTTGACTGGAATTTGAACCACGACTATTATCTGGAACTAAATAACGTTGTTTTGAGTTTGGTTTTACTTGGCTTGTTCCTAAGCTTTGTAATACTCCTTGGTTAAAGAGCGTGTTATTTAGTTTGGTATATAATTCAAGTAAGCTAGGTAGAGAAACTTCCCCAAATTGTTGATATATAATTAATTTAACGTCGTAATCTGTAATAAAGGATGAAATAACGGTCTGAAAATGGTGAATAAATCGTTTAGTTGATATTGGGTTGTCGATAGATTGTTTCGTATTGATTAGCTCTGCAAAGCGTAGATTTAAATGTTGTAGCTCGTCATGCAAAATAGACTCAGAGAGTGTAATAATGTTTGAGGTAGCACTATTTTCAGTTTGTGCAACATTTTGTATTAATGTTCGATTAATATTATCTTCTGAGTGTCCAGAGGGAATTGTTTTTAGTGGGGACTGTGGTAAATCTTGAAGCCAGAAGGAGTCAAAATCATCAAGAATTAACTGGATGAATTCAGATCTAATATTTCCTAGCTTTAATTGAAGCGTACGCACCTGCATTAAATAGTCACTTTGTCGCGGTGTATTTTCTGCTCGGAGGCTAAGTGTAAAAAAATCCTCATCCAATAGGTCTAAGAAGCTAAAGAACTTAGGCAAAGATCCGATAAGAATTTTACGACATTCGGTTATTACTTGCTGTTCGGGTAGGGAATGCGTGGTGTGATTGTGCTGGTCTCGTGAGTTGGATGAGACATCGTTACTGATCGTCATGCTGTATATCCTTATACGACTTAACTAGATTCTTTCTGTTTTTAGAGGATATAGTAAATCAGTGGTTTCGTATAGATAATAGCTTTATAGGCAGAATATCTTTAATGCAACGTAGAACATAATTCACACATTTGCTAGATTCGTGGCACACTATGGCCATAAATTAAATTAAGGAACAAGACTGACGAAGGTGGTCGGTAAAATACTTTTGATATGAGTAACAGTATTACAG
>CAJWBY010000322.1 GCA_913020705.1 uncultured Colwellia sp. | reverse complement strand
ACAACATAAGGAAGAACTTCTAATCCTGTTTCAGTATCTATATAGGGTTTGGTACTTTCAATAACACGAGGCTGTATGTTATTTGCACTAATAATATAGTTTGGCAAAGCGTCTGTTTCAGATAATGACCAAAACATCGCTCTAAACACTAAAGTTTTGGTTTCACCCGGAGTAAAACCTTTAAAATTTTCTTTTAGCGAAATTTTATGTAAATCACCATTAATGTGTTCAACTTTAAACTCATCACTTTCAAATGACTGAATAGGCACTATCTGACTAAAATGAATATCCCAACCTTTACTATTTATTAGTTGAGATGCAGTAAAACTCAGCTCTACTTCAAAGCATTTACCGTCAGCTATACTTTTATCACACTTGTCTGTAGGAATATTCGTCAGTACTTTGTACTTAACGTCCAGTGTTGCAGCAATATCGTCAATATCAGTTTGAGCCGCTTTACCCAAAGACATTCCAACTGATGCTTGTACAGAGGGTTTATTGGTATTTGACTGTTGAGTTGGACCGCAAGCGATTAACGTTGTACTTGCAGTAATTAACAGTGCTAGAAGTTTTTTATTCATTATTTATGAGACTCACATGCTGTTTACGTTATGAATGAAATTTAATTTTCAACTTTTATTATAGTTACGATCTCTCATTTTGACAGCGCTGTCAAAACAAATATGCTACAAAGTATAATAGTTAGTGAAATGGACAATATTTTTGTGATAAATATTGTAGGATACAAATTAGCTTTGATTTATTATTTTTGTTAGCCCCGACTTTAGAGAATTATTTTATGAACAGTAAACAACAACCCATATTTATTCATATTCCCAAAACAGGTGGCACCAGTATAAATTGTGTGATGAAAGGTACAGAGTGGCAAACACCTCTTGACTATCACTACCGTCATTTAGATTTCGAAACAAAAACATCTACTTGCGGTGATATTTTTGATAATAAAAATGATGAAAATTATCAAAAAGAATTTATTTTTATGATGTTAAGGCACCCCGTTGACAGACTAATATCTGAGTATTATTACATTAGAAATAACCATGAATTCATGGACTTTCTAACCACTAAACCTGACAGTTTTTCAGCCTATATAGATAATGTTCAAACCTCGAATTACATGCTTAAATTTCTCGATGGGCAAAGGGTCTATTCCGAAAGTCTATTAACACAAAAGAGAGCATCAGAGATTATTGAGTCTATCGATAATTTAGATATTCATGTAGGGATTTTTGAAGAGTATGACCGTTCTTTAAGTTACTTTAGCGAAGTTGGTGATTTTGATTGGCCAGATACAATTGATGTAAAACGAGCAACGATTAATCGTCCAACTGTTAAGCAAATTCCATCAGATGTCTTAGAAAAAATATTGACTGCCAACCAGCTTGATATTCAACTATATATGCATTGTAAGGCTAAACTCATCGAGCGAACTCAAAAGCTCGCTATCAATAAAATTAAATACCAAGGTGGCAAGTTAGACTTTGTTATTCCTTACACGATGTGGAATTGCATCTTAGATATCGAACTCACAAACAGTACATTTATTGAAGAAAACAAAAAATTCTTTGTAACGCTTAATACTTACCTACATAAAACAACAGGCTCAGGCAGAGAATATGCTAAAAATTGGATGAAACTGTTTAAAAAATCTGTCGCGTTATATTTCAAAGCAACAAAATTTGCCAAACAAATTAAGCAAATTAAGAAGCCTTCCCCTATCGATGAAATAATCGCTGTTGCAAGAGCTATTGATGAAGCGACAAGAAAGCCGTCAATGGGGTTAGATATAGGGAAACCACGTATAAAGTTGACATTAACACCTTTAATGGGTGAAGCACTACAACAAGATGATGTGATCAAAAAAGGGATAATCAAATGGTAATCCCTTTTTGATCATCCCTAAACGTTTATCACATTATTGATAACTTATATTTTTTGTAGTCCATGTAGCTTTATTGTTTCAATAAATTCACGGTGGTTTGGCAAGGTACTTTTGATTTTTTCGAGCATTTTCAAGTTTTGCTGAAAATGTTTTTGAGCCAACATATCCTTATTATATAGATAGTCTTGTTTACTTAAATCACTTTTGAAATTCAAACCATATAAAACATATTGAATGCTCGCAATCGGGAAAACATCAAACTGAGCATCAGTGTCATTAATATGAGGTGGATGGTATTTCCACAGCTCTAACAAATCTTGTAAACGATCTGACATTGATTCTTTTTGAATATTATCAAGCCAATATGCTTCATCAGTTCTTTCGGAAAGCACATAGTGCAGTTTTAAAAAGTCTATTATTGCTTCCCATTTCTTAATAAAGCCTTTATTAAATTGCTTAGCAATAATTTCCATACTATTAAAATCAGTCGGCAGGCGTTCACTTATCCATTCGACTGAATTATCAACAAGTATCAATGCTGAAGCTTCTAAGGGTTCTAAGAATCCAGCTGACAAACCAATAGCAACACAGTTTTTATGCCAAAATTTCTCTCGATATCCTGAAGTAAAAGGAATTTTTCTAAAAGCCATTCCCTCGGCTTTAGGACCAATATGCTCAGCAAAGGTTTTAATCGCGTCTTCATGGCTTGTATGGTCACTTGAATAGACATACCCCATACCTTTACGGCTACTTAAGCCTATATCCCAAGTCCAACCAGCTGTTTGCCCTGTTGCGATTGTATGGCAAGCGATATCTTCCCCTTCGTCATAAGGTATTTGCGTGGCGATTGCAAAATCATTAAACAAATACTTTTTAGCCGAGATAAAGGGCACTTTCATTGTTTTATC
>CAJWBY010000321.1 GCA_913020705.1 uncultured Colwellia sp. | reverse complement strand
CCTAATTTATCTTTAAGAAAATTCTTCGAAGACTTAAGAAATACCCCATATTTCAGAAAATCAACTTTTGTATCATAATCTATATTGTAATATCTGAATAAAGTATTATTAGAATAGCTAGATGACTGAAGATTAGCTCCATATGAAAGCTTGTAATTATTTAAACTATAAGTACTGATGAAGCGTAATTTAGTTTCATCTTCTACAGAAATATTTGAATAGACAGGGTCTAATTCTTCTATATTATTTTTAAACCTTTTAAAATTATTTTCGAGTCTATTATTACTTAATGAAGCAATAAAATAACCTAACTTGTTTTTAAATGTTCTCTTCCAAGATATTCCAAAAGTTCTAGAATTTTGTTTTATAACAGGAATTTGCTCAATTGTAGATTGATTCTCAAAGTCAAATTCTTCTGGTTCATTAACAGTTAACTTGTCGATTGATCCAATACCAATAATATTTATATAATTATAATCATCAATTTTGTGTCTTATTTTCATTTGATAATCCCAGTAATCTGGCAAAAAAGAAAAACCGAAAGCTTTAAAAAGAAACTGAAGATAACTTCTTCTTACTGAAAATATAAATGATGTCTCTTTATTATTAATAATAGAAATTGGTCCTTCAAATGTAATACCTGCCTCACTTGATCCTAACCTAAAATTACCTGATAACCCATTAATGTTTGCATCTTTTTGTTCAAAAGATAAAACACCAGATAAAGCATTATCATATTCTGCTCCAAATGCAGAAGTTGATAATGTCACATCCTTAATAAATGACACATTTACAAGTCCCACTGGACCTCCTGAACTTCCTTGTGTACTAAAATGATTAATATTTGGTATTTCAATTCCATCGATATAATATACTGTTTCATTGGGACCTCCACCTCTAATGATTATATCATTTCTGAACCCCCCTATTGAAGGGGAAATTCCTGGCATACTTTGTATTACACTTGTTATATCATTATTGCCTCCAGGATATGTTTCAATTTCTACTGCAGAAAATGTTTGAGTTGATAGTGGTGTTTCAATTGAAGTTCTAAAAGGTGATTGAGAGACTACAACCTCTTCTAGTAATTGAGATGATGGATTTAATAAATATTCTATAGACTGGTTACCTGCAGACTTAACAATAACATTATATTTTGTAAGTGATTTAATAAAATAAATTACAGTCTTTTGTTAGTTGGTGGAATTTAACCCAGTCGAAAAAAATTCCTGGATCTGTTTTACGCTGTGGTGCAATATCGCTGTGTCCGGTGATATTTTCTTGGCGCAGTTTGGGATAGGTCAGCATTAAGCAATGAATCAGTGCGGCAAGTTGCTGGTATTGTATTTCGGTATAAGTTGTGTCTACTGTCCCCTCTAATTCAATGCCAATAGAAAAATCATTGCATTTCTCCCTCCCCTGATAGCATGAGGTTCCCGCATGCCAGGCGCGTTGGTCAAAGGGAACGTATTGCGTGATTGCACCGTTACGTTTAATAAGTATGTGGCTGGAAACTTTTAAATGACAAATTTCAGGAAAGCTGGAGTGTTCGTCTGCGTTAAGTTGATTGGTAAATAGTTTGTCAATATAAGGCGTGTCAAATTGTCCTTCGGGTAAGCTAATACAGTGAATTACAATTAAAGAAATATCGGCTGGGTCAGTGCGTTGATCGCAGTTTGGTGAGGCTATTTGTTGTGCTGATGTTAGTAAATTATTTTTAATGTGCATGTTAAGTCGGGTGGTGCTTTTATTATGGGCTTGGTCATATTTATCGCTATTTATAATACCTGAAAATTTCCTGTTGAGTGCTATCCGGTCATAATTGTAAGCTAATTTTCAGTGTTCTGAATTCTTGTCTATTTTAATGGAATAAGCTCAGGGTGTTGCTTTGCTTTTTATGTGGGTTCGGTTTGAGGATAGTCAGTGGTCATTTCTTCTATTCTTTAGTTGTGGTATCTGGCTGTGCTAGATATATAAAATATATCTATTATCAAGGGCTGCATTCTATGGAATAATGCGCACACAGAGTTATAGGCTTGCTGCTTGATCGTGCTGTGTTTTTTTGGTGGTGGTCGTGTGTGCGTTTGTATTTCTAGTGAGGCTTGAGTGCCTATTGGTGTATTAAACTAAATAATTGGTGAGAGAATAAACAATGATTGAACTTGGAATAATTGTAGCGGCTGTTATTTTTATATGGCTTTATGTGGGTAAAAGCGCGACAGAAACAACGACTCAGCCGGAAGAGTCTGTAGTAGAGCAAGAAGAAGTAGCGGTTACTGATACTGAGGTTGCTGAAGTTTCTCCAGAAACAGGAAATGTTGAACCAGTTACTGAAATAGTCGCTAACGAAGCCGCGCAAGAGTGTGTTGCGGTGAGTCTAGTACCACAAGATTCAACGCTAAGGCGTCATTATATGCAAAATTTGATGGCTAATAAGGAAAATGCTGGTGAACAAATTCCTGAAGATTCTGCATTAAGACGTCACTTTACTCAGCAGTTGTGTGCTGAAGTTGCTGCTACGATGGCAGATAAACCTACAGATTCAACTTTAAAGCGTCATTACGACGCTCAGTTATCTGGTGCTGTTGCTGATAGGTTAGATGCCTTGAAATAAAGGTTTGTATATAATTTAACCTTAATTGAGGTAAGTGGTCATACTGAAGTGATTCCAAGAAAACTATTGTTTAGGCATAGATTTTTAGTGGTTTTGTTGGTGTTATGATGATTTACCTTGGTTGCTTTTAGAGCAACTCACTTCTTGTTTTTTACTGAAAATAGGCTGACTAATTCTTAGTTTTTGCTTATTTCTTGGTTTCT
>CAJWBY010000320.1 GCA_913020705.1 uncultured Colwellia sp. | reverse complement strand
CTGCTTATGGTTATTCATTCTAAAAATATTGATTCAAATGGCTTTGGTCATGTAATTCATCAAAAATATAAAGCGATCTTGTGTCAATTCTAGTTAATACTGATGAAAATGTGTTGCGAGTCATGATTGAAAATGCGCCAGATGGTTTTATCATTCATGATATCGAAGGTAATATTATCGATGCTAATAAGGCAGCATACGAAAGGCTTGGTTATACAAAAACTGAAATGCTTTCAATGTCGGTATTTGATATAGAAGTTAATATTGATGCCAAAACACTGACCAGCACCGTTTGGCCCTCTATCAAGCATAAAGAAAGTCTTCAAGCTCATGGGGTTCATCGATGCAAGAATGGCAAGAAAATTCCCGTTCAAGTGAATATCACCTGCTTTAAAAAACCGGATCAAACTTTATTTTTAGCTTTAGTCAGAGATATTTCTGCCTCGGAAGAAATCAAAGCACACTTAAGTAAGTTAGCAATGACCGATGAGTTAACTCAAATTGCTAATCGCCGTGCCTTTTTGGCTGGTTTAGCCAGCGAAATTTCGTTTGTTGAACGAAATGAAGAGCAACTGTCTTTATTAATGATCGACTTAGATCATTTTAAATTGATCAATGATCAATATGGGCACAGTGTCGGTGATGTGGTATTGCAACAATTCGCTAACACGGCGAACGAGGTATTACGTACCGAAGATTTATTTGGCCGTTTAGGCGGTGAAGAATTTGCAGTGTTACTGAGGAATACCGATATTGAATTAGCTAAGGTATTAGCGGAACGTTTAAGAAATAGTATTTCACAGATGGTCATTACAGTAGATGGTGCTTCGATCAAAGTGACGGTGAGCATTGGGGTAAGCTCATTCACGCCACCGTCAGATCTAGATAGTTTAATTAAGTTTGCCGATAAGGCACTTTATAAAGCAAAAGAACGCGGTCGAAACTGTGTTGTTTCAATTTCTGGCAAATTACTAAATTAATAAAAACTTCATGTATTACATACGTTACGTATTAGTCACCTCTAATGAAGGTGTGGCCTAACGATGGACTTTATATAACGGATAATGATGGGAAAAGTAGCAATTTTTGTTGATGTTCAAAACATCTATTACACCACCCGAGATGCTTTTGGAGCTAATTTTAACTTTAATACTTTTTGGGCAGAAGTGACTGCTGGACGAGAAGTGATAAAAGCCGTCGCTTATGCCATCGATCGTGGTGATGAAAAACAAAAACAGTTTCAAAATATATTAAGGGCAATTGGTTTTGAAGTGAAGCTAAAACCCTATATTCAACGACGAGATGGATCTGCGAAAGGGGACTGGGATGTTGGTATTACGATAGATGTTATGGATTATGCTACTGAAGCGGATGTAGTCGTGATGGCAACAGGCGATGGTGATTTTGATTTATTAGTCAATAAAGTCAAAGCGGATTTCAATATTCCTGTTGAAGTTTATGGTGTTAAGCAACTTACTGCTCGATCTTTGATTAATGCAGCGAGTAAATTTTATGCTATAGATAATGTGTTACTGTTAAAAAACACGAGAAAGTAATGGATTTGTTGGTAATTTTATTATATTAAAAAACCCCATAATTAAGGCTTAAACCTAAAAACCGTTTAGGAAATAACATGGATAGAGTTTGTACTGTTGTGTTTTTATTGCTTTGTAGCTTAAATGTTTCTGCAGAAACATCTGGGACATGGACCGAGAAAATTGTACCTAAAAAAATAAAAATGTGTTGGCATGAAGGCCCTCCTCATGCAGCTTCAAATTTGTTAGACGGTGGTTTGCATGCGGACTTTACCAGCACGGTGATGATTGAAGCAGGCTTTGAACCGGAAGTTATTTTTGTACCGTGGGCAAGATGTAAAATTGGTGCAAAAACAGGCTTATATGACATGTTGTTTTCCATGTGGATGGATGTTGATTTACATCAGTACGAGTTTGATTTTTTTAATATAACTGACATCCAATACACTAGTTTTAGTGTGTTAAATGACTCTGAGTTGCAAAGTGGTGAACTCAAGGACTTGGATGGGGTACGTTTGGCATTACATATTCATGGCGGATATAGTAGTGACTTGCTTAACCATAAAGGCTTTAAGTTTGAATTTGTTAGCAGCAATACTCAAAAACTAAAAATGTTAGCGAGAAATAGAGTGGATGTAATTATTGGCGATGCAGTCAGGTTTGATTATGAACTTAAGCATAATTTATCTGACTTAGATATTGAGCTTAGGACTTTACTTCCTCCTATTCAAAAGCAACGAACAGCACCTGCTATTTCAAAAAACAATCCTCATAACAAAGAAATCATAAGACGTTACAACGCTGCTTATAAACGTCTATGTAAAAACGGTGTCTTACAAGAAATTATCTATAAACATGGTTTTGATTTTCAGCCTATTGATTGCCTAAAGTAGGTATACATGAATAAGGAAATAGAGTGTTCTTGTTTGGAAAATTGTTGCGTAAATAAAAAATTGATCGGATCATAATCAGCGCTAGAAATTGATTTATTGCTAATTATTTAAATACGTACTTTCCATTCCGATTAATAAGTTCTAGGGATTTAAAACAGTAAAACATAGCTCCAAATTAACGTTTAATTAGGAGAAAAAATGACTAGGTTTAACGTTGATTGGCTTTATTTTATTTTATTGTTGTTGATAGCTTCAGGCATAGGTTTTGCCGAAGAGTTAGAGCCCAATAGTGATAATTTTTTATCATACTTTGATTTCATTGGTTATACACGGATAGGAGCAGGCAAAAGTAGTGGTGGAGGAACACAAGCACGATTTCAAGCTCCAGGTGCAACTGCTGGCTATCGTTTAGGTAACGAACCTGATATCGGGTTGGAAGCGGGTATTAAATTCCTCTACCCGCT
>CAJWBY010000319.1 GCA_913020705.1 uncultured Colwellia sp. | reverse complement strand
ACCATTCGTTTAGCTCGTGGCGGCGCCAAAAAGCGTCCATTCTATCAGGTTGTTGTTGCAGATAGCCGTAACTCTCGCGATGGTCGTTTCATCGAGAAAGTTGGCTTTTTTAACCCAACAGCAGAAGGTCAAGCTGAGAAATTACGCTTAGACCTAGACCGTATCAACCATTGGGTTGGTCAAGGTGCTGGTTTATCTGATCGTGTGGCTAAATTATTGAAAGATGCTCAAGTAGCAGCTTAATTAATTTAGTAGGTTTAGGAGTCGTTGTGGAAGAAATAAATAAAGAAGTCATCTTAGGTAAAGTAGGCGCAGTTTACGGTATCAAAGGTTGGCTGAAAATTCATTCATTCACTGATGAAACCGAAGCTATATTAGACTATTTTCCTTGGTCTCTAAAATTAGGAAATAAAATACAATCAGTCGAAATATCTGATTGGCGCAAACATAATAACGGAATTGTTGTTCATGTATCCGGTATTGATGATCGTGATGTAGCCCAAAAGCTTGTTGGATCTGAAATATTTGTAAATGAGAGCGTACTAGCAGAATTGCCTGATGGGGAATTTTACTGGCGCGATCTAATCGGCATGACTGTTGTTACTGACAAAGGTTACGACCTTGGTCAAGTTTCTGAAATTTTAGAAACTGGCGCTAACGATGTACTGGTTGTAAAAGCTAATCGTAATGACGGCTTTGGTCAGAAAGAGCGTTTAATTCCGTATCTTTTTGAGCAAGTTGTAAAATCGGTTAGTGCTGAAAATAAACAAATTTGTGTTGACTGGGACCCAGGTTTCTAACTTGAGTAATAGCGTTTCAACAAACAAACGATGGTACGGGGTGATAAGCCTTTTTCCTGAAATGTTTGACGCCATTACAGAGTATGGGGTGACAGGCCGAGCGATCCGTAACGGGTTAATTGAATTTCATAAGTGGAATCCAAGAGACTTTACGCACGACAAACATAGAACCGTTGACGACCGTCCTTATGGTGGTGGTCCGGGCATGTTAATGATGGTGCAACCGCTACGTGATGCTATTAAAGCTGCAAGATCTGCCGCGAATAACGCAGCAAATTCTGCATTAGTCGATAATAGTAGTTCTGATAAAGAACACGTTAAGGTTATATATTTGTCACCGCAGGGACGAAAACTCGACCAAGCAGGTGTACGCGAATTAGCACAACATAATAAACTGCTATTTATAGCAGGGCGTTATGAAGGCATAGACGAACGATTAATTGAGTCGGAAATCGATGAAGAATGGTCTGTCGGTGATTATGTACTGAGCGGTGGAGAACTCCCCGCAATGAATATGATCGATGCTGTAGCACGTTTTGTGCCCGGTGTTTTAGGACATAATCAATCAGCTGAGCAAGATTCTTTCTCAGATGGTTTGTTAGATTGTCCACATTACACAAGGCCAGAAGTACTCGACACTTCAATAGAAGCAATGTCAGTACCTAAAGTGTTATTAAGTGGTAATCATGAACACATAAAGCAATGGCGCATGTTTAAGTCACTAGAAAGAACGTGGACTAGAAGACCAGAATTATTAACTAACCTAGCTCTGACAGCGGAACAAAAGAAAATGTTAGCTTCTATTAAAGAAGATAACAAATGAAAGTGTTGATGCCTGTGAACTCTAGGAAGAAGGTATTATGAGTAAAATTATTGATATGCTCGAAAAAGAGCAGATGAAAACAGATTTACCAGCATTCGCACCAGGCGACACTGTTGTTGTACAAGTAAAAGTTACAGAAGGTGATAAATCACGTCTTCAAGCATTTGAAGGTGTTGTTATCGCTGTTAAAAGCCGTGGCATCAATTCTGCATTCACTGTTCGTAAAATTTCGAACGGTGTTGGTGTAGAACGTGTATTCCAGACACATAGCCCTATTGTTGACTCTATTGAAGTCAAACGCCGCGGTGATGTACGTCAAGCTAAACTTTACTACTTGCGCGAGCTATCTGGCCGTAAAGCACGTATTAAAGAGAAATTGGCAAAAAGATAATCTCTTTTTAACCAAATTTTGCTTTAGCAATACGCATAAAAAAAGCCTGAATAATTTTTTATTCAGGCTTTTTTGATCTTGTTTATCTGAATATTGGCAGACGATTTCACGTAAAAGTAACCTTCATGAAATAATATAAGGGGTTCAATACAAAACTGTGCCCATGAGAACGCTTTCTTAAGTGCTGTAGTCTCTTGGTCAACCAAGTGTATTTTTATTTTGTGGGTGCTTTGTTTGAACGCCGTCAATACTTTATGAAAATAATAAGCCTCGATTATCTCAGAAACACCAAATTGAATTGTACCTTTCTCCAACCCTTTGAGCTCCTCTAATGCTAACTTCACTTGTTTTGCTGGCTTAATGGTTGTGTAGTCATTTTATAGAATACTTCGCCTTCAGTTGTTAATAGTGATTTTTTTCAGCGCGACTAATTAATTTTAGTCCGACTTGTTTTTCACATTTTTTTATTCACAGGGTGGGCGCTCGTTGAGCAATGCCTATTTCAACTGCAGCTCGTGTAAAGTTTTCCAATAGAGCTAATCGACTAAAATACTCAAATCATTTTAGATTCATATGATTTTTATATGTAAAAGTTATTAAAAATATAGGTTTTATATATTGTATTTATTTTGTTGTTAAGGATAGAGTAACGACATAAATGAAAATTTCAGTGAATAGCTGTATTTAAAGTGAGCAAGTCCATGAGCGATAATTTAACGCCATTCAACTGGCAAGATCCTATGTTTCTAGATAATCAATTAACCGAAGAAGAGCGGATGATACGCGATACCGCTCATGATTATTGCCAAGAGAAACTCATGCCCAGAATACTCGAAGCTAATCGGCACGAGCGCTTTGATCGTGAAATTATGCGCGAGTTAGG
>CAJWBY010000318.1 GCA_913020705.1 uncultured Colwellia sp. | reverse complement strand
GAATTACCACCAAACCAACATTAAAAATACTAAAGTTGGTTAACAATAAAAACCGAAAAGTGGTGCCACCTAACGCCTTATTAAGCGGCGCGAAATTGTTGGCTAAAATTGCGAGGAACGAAGCTAGCCAACTGTTTAGCGTCCGTTTGAATAACTTGTTATATGTACAATACCTATTTAGTAAAAGCACCTTCTGATTGAAATATTAACTGCATTGATTCCGAATAAGCATCGGCCAATTTGAACCTCATCCAGTGAGATGGTCCATCACAAGGTGAGTTTGACAAGGTAAACATTACTAAGGAATCAGTAATTTCAACGTTATATAGGTAATCGCTTTCTTTAATAAATGATACTTTTTCAGGTGACTTTTTCCAAAGCTCAATTAGCTGAACATAATCAATACCAGTTAACTTTTCACTATAAGGAATTAAATCGTTAGATTCTGATACATCACAATAAGCTATTCTATTTCTTGAACGACATTCTAATAGAGCAACAGATACAGACTCTTTATTTTCATTAGTTTTTTCAAAGTAAAAAGAATCACCAATTCTTGCACTTTCACACTTAACTTTCTTTTGATAATTCGCAAGTTTTGGAAAGTGTTTTATCAATAAATCAATTGGTAGTCCATACCTCCAATCATCAGATTGACCTAAAATAGATTTTGTACTTTCAAGATCTTGTTGGAGCTTTATAATTACTCCCTCATAATGTTTCGCGCATTCAACATCTTTATCGGAGAGACATTTTTCTATTCTCATTTTGATTTCTTCAAGATCGGAATAATAGTGTTCAAGCTTTTTAGTTTTTATTATCTCTTGCTCAATTTTTGGGAGTAACTCAAGATCAATTTCAACTTGCTCGGCAGAAACAAAATTACTAAATATAAATATTGATAAAATCCATTTATACAACGACTAGCTCCAAACTTGAATGTGCATATAACGCCCCATTAAGAGGCAAAAATTCGTTTGCTAAAATGGTTGAGGGACGAAAACAGCAAACGTATTTTTGTCCTGCTTTAATGGCTTGTTATATTTTGCCACGACACACCAAAACTTTGATTTTGAGCCACTCGCAAAACATATTAAGCGAATGCTTTAAAACTTATTATTACCGCAAAACTATCTGAGCGATAAAAACCAAACCTAGTTGGCGAAAAACTGATAAAGCCAAAAACTACAGTCGATTTAATGACACATAATTTACCACAAGATTGAACCGAAACAAACGCCAGATTTAATTAATAAATACAAACGCCGATAATTTAATGATTCGAACTCGTGGGGACATATAACGCCTTGCTAAGCGGCGCAGAATAGTTGGCTAAAATGTGCGAGGAACGAAGCGCAGCCAACTGTTATGCGTCCGTTTGAGCAACTTGTTAGCTGCGTTTTAAGTGCGGCCTTATTTCTTCCTCTAAAGCTGTAACAGCTTTAGATATTTTAATCGTTAGTTTATTTTTATCATCGTTTGCAGCCCATACTTCAGATTGCACTGATTTACCAAACTCACGATCATTTTTAAAGCTTTCACCATCTTCTGATTTATTATGAATGAAAGCATCAATTGAAACTTGTAAGTTTCTTGCACATTGTTTCATTTCGTTGGTTTTATCTCTCATAGGTTTCCCCCAAAGAGCTTCACCTTCTAATGCTTGGGTTTCAAATTCTTGAATAGTTACTGCGACAGGCTTCCAACGATTTGAGTATATATGTGCATAGGCATTAGCCTCTATGTCTGGTGTTCTTTCATTTGAACTTTGCGGATAATCTTCTGGGAATTCAGAGCCTGAAATCCAAGGTGAACGAGCATACTTCAGTTCATCTCTTAGTTTATACGTAGCCAAAATTAAAGCCCTACCGACTTCAAATTCTGCTTTACCCTTTAACTCTCTACTCCAGCTTTTTAAACCAAGGATAGCTACAGTTGCAGTTGTAATAGCTGCACCAGAAAGAGCAATATCCTTAATTGCTGTGATAATTTCCGTAGTACTCAATATTGATACTCCATAAAGCAGCTAACGCCCAAATAACAGGCTAAGTAATGGTTGGCTAAAATTGTGTAGCGAAGCGAAACGTAGCCAACTGTTACGTGTCCTTGTTGATTTTCTTGTTAGGTGTTTATACACCAACCACTTGAATTATTAATACAAATAATAAACACCAAGCTATAAATGTGGCAATATTTTTAATGCCTTTAGAACGGTAAACTTTACCATTTTCATTTAAACAATTTACAACCCAAAGTACATTTAAACGATTAAATTGAGTTTCGGTTTTATTAAAAGCACCACAATTTGTATTTTGTAATGCCTTAACAAGGAAATAGATGCCTCTGAACAAACTTAAGCCCCCAATAACAAAAGCTAACGGAAATATGATTATTGGCAGTAACTCTAATACTTGAGACACAATCTAAAAACACCTAACGCCCCATTAAGAGGCAAATGATAGTTGGCTAAAATAAGCGACGAAGGAGCAAATAGCCAGCTGTTGTTTGTCCTGCTTGAATGGCTTGTTATGTACGTTTTTCAAGTTGTAGCCGGTTTGATATTACAGGAACCACAAAACCAGAAAGAAAAAATAACAGACCAGCCAGAAAAGACAATACATCCATTACTAACTTTAAGCCGATATATTTACCTACAAGAAAAAAAACAACAGATAAAGATATAGTAATAAGCATATAGATCACTAATATTTTTATTTTAGTAGGCCTCTCGCCTTTCCCTTTAAAAATCCATATCAACGATATACCGATAGATAGAAGCAAAAGAATAAATATAAAAACCCCTCCTCCAGCATCCGCCATAAATCAATCCTACATTTAGTACATAACGCCCATATTAAGCGGCAAAAATTAGTTGGCTAAAATGTTGAACGAAGTGAAAACAG
>CAJWBY010000317.1 GCA_913020705.1 uncultured Colwellia sp. | reverse complement strand
AACTATCCATGCTCACCCAACGTTAAACGAATCAATTGGCTTAGCGGCTGAAATCTTTGAAGGTTCAATCACCGATTTACCTAACGCTAAAGCAGTAAAAAGAAAGAAGTAAATGAAGTGATTTAATTCATTTACTTGATTTAATTTAATGATAGCCAAGGCCAGTAACTTTTAGTTAAGTTACTGGCTTTTTTTATGTTGGGTGGGATAGTTATTTGGTAAATATTTGATTTACTATTGCTCTAATTTGTTGTTGATTGGCCTTCCATGTGAAATCTTTTTTATATAACTTTTTTGCTTTAACAGATTGCATTTCAACAACATTATAAAAGTGCGAGACAAGATCAATTGACTGATACATTAATTTTTGACCTTCTTGGTAGCTCTCGTTATCTAATTGACCAAATTGATTAAAAGGTATGATCGAATAATCACAATGAACAATATTGACGGGTTGTCGATTTTCCATTTCAACATAGGAAGTGGTACACCTAATTTTTTGTGCTTTAAATTTAATAAAACTAACGCTTTTATCGCCATTTAGTAACCGATCAAATTTACTATACGGAATTTTGTGAAGCGTGTTTTGTTCATCAAAAAAATGAACTCTTGGACTAATTCCCATTATGTTATCCTTTTTATAAGTCAGACCTTTATAAATCAGACAAAGGACTGCGAACGCCATTAGCGCCTGCCTGAATTACATGCGTGTATATTTGTGTGGTTCTAATATCAGTATGGCCTAATTGCTCTTGTACTGTGCGAATATCTGCCCCGCGCTGCAATAAGTGCGTAGCGAATGAGTGACGTAGGGTATGTAACATTTTTTTCAATATTGGCTTGTTTTGCTGCTTCTTTAATGGCTCTTTGTAAACCTTTTTCATTTATATGATGGCGAAGAAACAGTTGACACTCCGGATCGATACTTAATTTATGGGAAGGAAATAAATAATGCCAGCCAAGTTCTTTAGGCGCGTTAATATATTTTTTAGCCAATGCATTGGGCAACCAAACACCGGCATAATCAGGGTTGATTATGTCCTGCTGAAAAACCCGCTTAACATGATTCGTTTGAGCTTTTAGTGCTAGCAGCAACTCAGGCGGTAACGTTACACGTCTATTTTTATTACCTTTGCTTTGCCAAATGAGCACTGAGCTGAAATCGTAGTCAATATCTTGAACCCGTAAACGCATCGTTTCCATTAGTCTCAGTCCGCTCCCGTAGGTTATATCAGCCATCAGTTTAAATTTAGTATTGATGTTTGATAACAAAAGGGATATTTCGCTTTTAGTTAACACCACAGGTAACTTGGTTGTAATTGATGCACGATTAAATTGCATGTTGAGGCTTAAAGGTTTTGAAATGATTTGTTTATATAAAAAAGATAATGCATTTAAGGCCGTCGCTTGAGTTTTAGCTGCCACATTACGTTCTACGACTAAATACGTTAGAAATGCTTCAACCTCGGTTTCTGCTAGTTTGCTTGGATGCTCTTTGTCATTAAATAAAATATAAAATTTTATCCAATAGAGATAAGTTTCAATCGTACGTTTAGCGTAATTTCTGGCATACATATGCTCAATAATATAATTAAGAAACACAGAGGATGTTTTCATAAAAAAAAAACCAAATTAGCACTGGGTTTTTATACAGTAGTGTGTTATGAGTTTTTTTGCAACCTACTATACCCCTATTTGTCTTATTTTACGCAATAAGTAACTAATGAAAAACGAGGTATTATCTTGTTATTTAGTCGCGCTACACGTATTATCATTTTATTTGAAAGCTGACTATACCCCTAGCCTTGTGAATACTATACACCTGTTTGGGATCTAGGAAGCTGTTATGTTTACCGATCGACTTATGATGAATGATTTAGAAGTTTTAAACTTAATGTTCAGACGTTACTTTGAAAGTGGGAAGCAGGGTTATGCTGTAGAAATTGTTGGGTTAAATAATCAAAAATCGATTATTGAAGTAAACCTTACTTTTCTTTCTGGTAAAGAATACTGTTGTGGTGAAATTACTTGTCACTTCAAACCTGAATTTGAAAGGATTAGAGAAATAGCATTGTGCTCTGGTTTAGTTTTAGAAAGCCCACTCACTATTAAGTTTAATGTTTCTGTGCCTTCTGATGCTATATTTGAAATACCTGATGGTTATAACCAAAAAAATGTTGGTCTGTTTAATTATCAAGAGACCTTTTCGGAGTAAGGTAAACATAACAAGCCATTCAAGCAGGACAAATAACAGTTGGCTATTTGCTCCTTCGTCGCTAATTTTAACCAACTATTTTTTGCCTCTTAGTGGGGCGTTAGGCGTACTATGGAATCCGAGTTAGTTGAACCTAAATCGTTACCGAGATGGATTACTCTGCCTTTAGGGTTAGTCTTATTTCCATTTACACTTTTGTGCATTGTTGGCTCAGCTATTATGCTACTAGCTCCGAATGTACCACCGTCATTTTTTACAGTTTCAATTGGCAGTGTTTTCTTAATTGGTAGCATTTGGGTTAGCTTATTATCATTTAGGTTAATTGTGTCCAGCCCTAAAAAAAGTGAAGGGTTTGTTTCGCCGGTCGCACTTCGTTTAATTGGTGTTTTATTTATTGCTATGCCAATTATGGCTGTAATTGTCGGAACGTTCATGGATAAGCCTGTTATACATAGCGTTCAAGCAATCATATATTTTTGTGTTGCTGCACAGCTATTTCGTATTGCTAATGTAAGAGCCAGTAAAAAGATTTAATGTTAGTAGCGCCTAACAAGTCATTCAAGCAGGACAAATAACAGTTGGCTGTTTGCTCCTTCGTCGCTTATTTTAGCCAACCATTATTTGCCTCTTAATGAGGCGTTATGAAAAAAGGTGACACCATTGAGTGAAGCTGAATTATAAATTGGTAGAATAATA
>CAJWBY010000316.1 GCA_913020705.1 uncultured Colwellia sp. | reverse complement strand
GCAACCTGAAACACACTGTCACCTGAGGTATAACAAATAGGCATTCCACTTCTTATGTGTTCTTCACCTAATTCAGCAATTATATTAGTACCAGAAGCATGGCAATTTCCTAACATATCAGTATAGCCAGTAACTTGGTTTATTTGTGCAATTAATTCAGCAGAAAAACTGTTCTTTTTATCAAGAAAATAGGTCCAATCAAATAAAACAGGTACGCCTGCCATTTCCCAATGTCCACTAGGCGTATCTTTACCTGTGCTAATTTCAGCAGCATAACCATAGGCTCCTTGACTCGGAGCTTCAGGTTCAACTTCAAGTATTCTGTTTGAAGCTTGTTCGCACGCTTTGACTAAACCTAATTTACTCAGGTTGGGGAGTTTTAATTGTCGTTTTTTGTTTTGTTTAAATTTTTCAGCTAAATTAGCAAAAGTGTTAGCATTGACATCTCCAAATGCTTCTGCATCAGGCGCATGACCAAGGCCAAAACCGTCAATAACTAGAATAATCGCTCTAGGCATGATTTTCTCTTTTTATAAATTTTTGAATGATTTATGCATAAAATAAAGGCGACTACATTGTCGCCTTTATTCAAAATTTTGAATTCGACTTCAAGAAAAAACTTATGTTATAAGTTCATGTATCACTGGTTCAATAGTTACTTGTGTAGCTGAAATCTCAACAGCAGCTAGATATTGCTGTATAGCTAACGTGGCTTGTGCTTCATCTTTCGCATGAACAATTGCAACAATGTCACCTTCAGACACTTTTGTACCTTTAGGTTTTATGTCACTAAATCCAACACTGTAATCTAGACTTTGATTATGATCTACACGGCCACCGCCCATTTCAACTAATGACATGCCAATAGCACGAGTATCCATTGCGCCAATGAAACCTGCAGAAGTAACTTTTATTGGTTTTATTATATTAGCCTTAGGAAGAATATTTTCACTATTTGTTAATAAATCAGCTGGACCGCCCATAGCCGTAATCATTTTACTGAATATTTCAGCGGCTTTTCCTGATGCTAATGCGCTTTCGGCTAAGTCAGTTGCTTGGTTAATATTTTTAGCTATGTTACTGGTTAATAACATGCGAGCTGCAAGTGCTATCGTTATTTCATGTAATCTTGGCTCACGGTATTTACCTGTTAAATAGTCTACAGTTTCTTGAATTTCTAGCGCGTTACCGACGGTAGTTCCTAGCGGTTGGTTCATGTCGGTGATTAATGCTTGTGTTGGCGTACCAGCACCATTAGCAACTGATACGATTGAGTTTGCTAGTGCTTTAGCTGATTCAATATCAGCCATCATGGCGCCATTACCTACTTTTACATCCATCACTAAAGATTCAAGTCCAGCGGCTAATTTTTTTGATAAAATGGATGCTGTGATTAGAGGAATAGATTCGACGGTACTTGTTACATCGCGGATAGAATAAAGGCGTTTATCTGCAGGTGCCAAATCTTTAGTCTGAGAAATAATTGCAGTACCTTGCTCTTTTACCGTTGCTTGAAATTCTGAAAGGCTAGGGCGAACGTTAAAACCTGTAATGGCTTCTAGTTTATCAACGGTACCACCTGTATGGCCTAATCCTTGACCTGCAATCATAGGAACATTTGCTCCACAAGCAGCAACGATTGGCGCTAGCATTAAACTTACTTTATCACCAACACCACCAGTTGAATGTTTATCAACAATAGGTTTATTTAATTTATTCTCCCAGTTAACAACAGTACCTGAATCTCGCATTGCCATTGTTAAGCTAACAACTTCGTCAGTTGTCATTCCATTTAGCCAAATGGCCATCGCCATAGAACCCACTTGTGCATCGGTGAAGTCACCCGTTTTAAGACCATCTACAAAACTTTGAATTTCGTCTACAGTTAAGGCTTGTTTGTTACGTTTTTGGCGAATAATATTTTGAGGTAAATGCATAATGGTTCCTTAAGATAATAATTGTGGTGTAAAAGCATCGGGTAGCAATTCTGCAACCGTCCATACTTTCAAATGGTCAAGGTGGTTAGCTGATGCTACTAAAGCATCTTGGCTAAGAAATTCAGCGATTACTTGTCTGCAAGCACCACAAGGGGGTGTTAATTTCTCTTGCTGAGTGTAAACAAGCAATGCAGTTATAGTGCTTGATTCTTGGTTTACCGCAAAAGATAAGCAATTACGTTCAGCACAAACTGTTAAGCCATATGAAGCATTTTCTACATTACAGCCCGTATAAATATTGTTGTTAGTATCGATTGCAGCAGCACCAACATGAAATTTACTATAGGGCGCATAAGCTTTTGAGGCAGATTTCTTAGCTTGACTGATGAGCGGTAACCAATCGTTTAGGTTTGTATTGTTTTTATTTAGTTTCATACGTGTACCATTACTTAAATTTAAACAGATTTAATAAGCACATATTGTATTTACTTGACTCTTGTGTCAAGATTTAATCCTAATTATTTGACCAATTGGTCAGGTATTTTGTTTTTTATTTAATTTTTACTAGAAAGAGTGTTGTCATGTCCCTGTTAGAAGTTTTTGGTTATGTTGCTAGTGTCTTAATTGCTTTGTCTTTAATGATGTCTAATATCAAGCAATTACGTTGGATTAATTTGTTTGGTGCTGCAGCATTTAGTGCGTATGGTTATTTTATTGATGCTTACCCTGTTTTTATCTTAAATGGTTGGATAGCTTTAGTAGATATTTACTATTTGGTTCGTATTTATCAAGAAAAAGACCAATTTGACTTAGTAAAATTAAGGTCGGTAGAATCTCCTTTGTTTAACTTATTGAAACAAAGTTATGGTAAAGACATTACGCAGCTACATAAAGGCTTTGAATGGAATCAACTTGATGATGCTTTAGTATTCTTATTATTTAGGAACATGAAACCTGTTGGTTTTTTCGCTTGTAAAGAATTAAATGATGAAGGAAAAGTTGAAGTGTTACTTGATTATAT
>CAJWBY010000315.1 GCA_913020705.1 uncultured Colwellia sp. | reverse complement strand
TAGGTTTAAAATGTCTTCGATATGTTGGGCGCTGCGAGAATCGATAAGCTCACTATCAAAGGTAGTTAAGCTGACGGGGGTTTCTTGTGCTGAATTAGGTCTAAAATCGGCACTAACGACCATTGCAGGCAGATCGATTTCGGCTATTTCAGCAAATGCTTGGGGGGAAAGTAATGCCGCGACTGCAGCAGATAAAACTTTGAACTTCATGTGTATCCTTTTTAAAGGTAATAAAAAGGACAGGGGATAATGTATAGATGCACAGTAAACTGTGCAAATGACGGTATCACGGCCTGTCCCTACGCCAGTATTAACTGGATCAGGTTCATAGGGTTCTTTCTTAGTAGAAAGTCTCAGGCTCCGTGCCACCCCTAGGCTTTAAATTTGATTATGGATTTTTTGTTCCCATCAAATTTCGAGGGGATTATACCTCAAGCTATTGTTTTTAGCTTGATTAATTTGAGCTAATGATTTGCACGCATGCTTCGTGAATCTCAGAAAATTCAATTGAAACGTGGAATAAGTCAGGATCTTTTTTATCAAATTTACAGCGAACGACACGACCTTCAATGATCATTGGTGGTGACCGTTTTCCACTTGTATTGAGTAGAATTCTAATTTCAGTATCTAATTTCGGTGCATGGTCTGTTGTGATGTATATTCCACTAGCGCTCAGGTTTTGGCTTGTCCCATTACATGGAACATCATCATTGTGATCCATCGTATAGGTAACGGGGGAGTCTAGTGAATGCCGACTGTAGCCGCGTTTTTCTTTAAAATCATTAATAGACATTTGTAATCTCTTAAAAAGCAGTTAGAGATAACATACGAAATAATGCTCCAGTAAACAGGGAACCAGTCGACTATTTTGCTAAAACTATTTAATGCTGGCTCTACACTCAGGACAAACACGCAGTTTTTTATTGATACGAGCGGTCGCCACTTTATGACCATGACGATCATAACAACGTGGACAGAAGAAGCCTTTTTCCTCGGCAAAAACATAGCAGCCAGACTCCATTTCAGGCTGTGAGGCAGCCGTGTCTGAATGTGTCTCTGAACTATTAACTGTTTGAAGTTGCCCGAGCTGTTCAACAAGCTGCTGAGCTTGAGATAAAACAGTGTCTAGTTCAATTTTAAGTGATGATAATGAATCTATTACTTGCGGATTGAAGTTATCTTGAGTTGATATTTGCTGTAGTAGGGTTTGTGATTGTTTAATACTGTCAATAATAGTCATGGCTTCTGAGCTGCTTAGAATAGAAATAGAAATAAAAAAGACGCCCTTGGGCGTCTTTTTTATTGGAAGTTATAAACTTTATTTTTCAAGTTGTGCTTTAAGATTTTCTAGTCCAGATTTATAAATACCTGTAATGGCAGCTTTAGCTGTTTTGTCATTTAATTCAACTGGTGGCTCATGTTTACCATGGTAAGCACGGAAGAATTTACCTTTCCATGTCACTTTACTGCCGCCATCGGCAGCTTGAACACTTAACCATGCTTTATATTTGCTAACAGGAATGGCTGGTACTTCGTGCGGGTGACCATCATCATCGACTTCACCAGCAGCACTGATTTTAGTAATGGCATACATAACTGTCATTTTTTCAGCATCAAATTTTTTCAATGTTTCTTCGACTGTAGCACCGTTTTCCAGTGTAAGTGTTCGTGTTGCACCGGCATCATTGCCACCTTGTGCTTCGGTAGATTTTACTGCAGGGTGCCATTGGTGAAGGCTATCGAAGTTTTTGATAGCATCCCAAACTGCTGTTGGTTCAGCATTAATGGTGATACTTTCCTTAACTTGCAGGCGAGGTGCACCGTGAGAGTAAGCCAAGATAGGCATAATTAATAAGCCTACAGTTAAAAGTCGTGCAAAAATTTTCATAAATTTCCTTTCTGTGAGAGTGGTTCTTGCTGATTTAGCAGTGAACTAAACTACCATAAATTTTCTTTGTTGTTAATCAGAGGGATTCATATTTGTATTGCTTGTTCAACAACTTTTCGAGTGAGTTGTGGTGCTAAGTATTCGATAAAGGCATAACTAAAACCGCGCAGAAAACTCCCTCGTTTAATGCCAAGATGAGTTGTGCTCGGTTTAAATAAGTGACTGGCATCAAGTGCTTGTAGTGGCGAATCTTTAACAGGATCAAACGCCATACTAGCGATAATGCCAATACCTAACTCCAGTTCAACATAGGTTTTGATGACATCAGCATCGGTTGCTGTAAAAACAACATTGGGATGTAAACCTTGTTTTGTGAATGCTTTGTCTTGTTGTGCACGGCCTGTAAAACCCATGACATAAGTTAATATTGGGTAACGAGAGATGGCTTCAAGCGTCAGTTTTTTCTCTGCTAATAAAGGATGATCGGGGGGCACAACAATGGACCGATTCCAATCGTAGCAAGGCAGAATAGCAAGAGACTCAAATTGAGATAAGCCTTCTGTTGCGATAGCGATATCAACGCGACCTGTTGCCGCCATTTCAGCAATCTCAGTGGGGGTTCCTTGCACCATATTTAAATGGACCTGAGGATATTGCTGTGCAAATTCCTTGATAGCTCGAGGCAGTGCATAGCGGGCTTGGGTATGTGTTGTGCCAATAGATAATGTTCCTAATTGGTCATCTTTACTATCAGCAGCAATCTGGCGAATATTTTCAACATCAAGCAAAACGCGATCAGCCATTTCAACAACACTACGACCGACAGGTGTTAAGTCAGTGAGTCGCTTACCGTGGCGCTCAAAAATTTGTAAACCTAGTTCATCTTCAAGTTGTTGAACTTGGTTACTGACACCCGGTTGAGATGCGTGTAATGCATTGGCAGCAGCAGAAACACTTAAGCCGCGGCGGGCTATTTCTCGGACATATTTTAATTGTTGTAATTTCATAGCGAGATTCTTATATACGTTTTAGTTATAACAATAGTTAATAATATTCATTGATAGAATATTATTAACTGATAAAATTGTCACC
>CAJWBY010000314.1 GCA_913020705.1 uncultured Colwellia sp. | reverse complement strand
TACATTAATAGCTGGGTTAACGTTTGATCTGAGTGTCGTCTTAGGTGTGGCTGCTGGGGTTACTTGTATCCTGTCTGTGTTATTTACGCTTAATATAAACTGCACTGTCATAGTGCACCAATCTAAACTTTTGCGATAACATGGTGCTTGTATTTTATTGAATACGATAATATTTCTTTATTAAACAGCTTCTTACTGTTTGGCATGATTCCAGCAATATGATGGACACCAATGTTGGTAGAAGCGCTTAAGAGAACACCTTAATATGTATGCACAAAAAATAAAGCTATTTTCATTTAGTGGCAATACACGTATTTTGCACCTAAGTTGGATGGCTTTTTTTATAAGTTTTGTTATTTGGTTTAACCATGCCCCCTTATTGATTGCTATTAAAGAAACATTGGGGCTGACAGATCAGCAAATTAAAACCATTTTAATTTTGAACGTCGCGTTGACGATTCCTGCACGTATTATTGTCGGCATGCTGGTGGACAAACTCGGTTCAAAAATAATGTTTCCGATGTTATTAGGCATATCGAGTGTTATTTGTTTCTTTTTTGCCTTTGCAGAAAGCTTTGAACAACTCGCTGCTGCTCGATTTCTACTGGGTTTTGTTGGCGCTGGTTTTGTCATCGGTATTCGATTGATTTCGGAGTGGTTTCCTCCTAAACAAGTGGGATTAGCCGAAGGTATTTATGGTGGTTGGGGTAATTTTGGTGCAGCTGCTGCATCGGTTAGTTTGCCAACAATTGCTTTAATGATTGGTGGGGATGAGGGATGGCGTTATGCGGTTGCTTTGACAGGTGTGATTGCTTTAGTTTATGCCGTCATCTTTTATTTTAATGTTTCTGATACACCAAAGGGATCGACCTACTTCAAACCTAAAAAATCAGGTGGAATTGAAGTCACCAGCAAAGGTGATTTTGTATTGTATTTGCTGATGAATATACCAATGTATGCAGCTTTGGCATTATTAGCATGGAAGTTATCACCATCAGGCGTGTCTTTATTAAGTGCAGGTACAACTCAAGCTATTTACGTTGGTCTTATTGCCTTGTATTTCTATCAGGTTTATCACATCTATCAAGTAAACAAAGACATTTTTGTTAAGCCTGTTCCTAAGATTCATCAATATAAATTCAAACAAGTGGCGGTATTGAACTTCGCATACTTAGCATCATTTGGTTCAGAGTTGGCGGTAGTATCAATGTTGCCATTATTTTTTAGTAATACGTTTGATGTCACTGTGGTGCAAGCAGGGCTGATGGCTTCTGGTTTTGCTTTTATGAATTTAATTTCGCGACCATGGGGTGGTTTAATTAGTGACCGGATTGGACGCAAAAAGGCATTGACTATCTGTATGGCGGGTATAGCGGCAGGTTATTTTGTCCTGAGCTTTATTACATCAGATTGGCCAATTGCCTTAGCTGTTTTAGCCACAATGGGATGCGCCTTTTTTGTTAATGCTGGCTGTGGTGCAGTATTTGCTGTGGTGCCTTTGGTGCAGCGTCGTTTAACAGGACAAATTGCTGGTATGACTGGTGCATACGGTAATATCGGTGCTTTATTATTCTTAATGGTCTTGTCGTTGGTCGCGACTCAAACCTTCTTTTGGGTGATTGCTGCAACAGCGGTAGTGACTTTGATTGCAGTACAGTTTATGGATGAACCATCAGGTCAGATGGCTGAAATTTTGCCAGACGGTACTGTGCAAATGATTGATGTGCATTAAACCATTGAGATTAAGCTAAACTACAATAACTCACTCTTTTAGGGTGAGTTGTTTTGTTTTCAGGGGTGAGAAGTGACAGCTAAACTTAAAGTTAATATTGGCGCTTTTTCTACAAAAGGCATAAAGGAAGAAAACCAAGATTCTTTAGGTCATATGATCCCTGACAACATTAACTTGTTGGCGGGAAAAGGTATTGCTTGTGCCTTAGCTGATGGCGTGAGTAGTAGCGCAGAAGCCAAACAAGCCAGTCAAGCGTGTATCACTGGTTTTATGAATGATTATTTCAGCACACCTGATTCATGGTCAGTAAAAAAATCTGGTGGCAAAGTACTCACTGCCATTAATAACTGGCTTTATAGTCAAAGCAATCAGTATCAGGATAGTTCGCGAGGTTTAGTCAGTACCTTTTCTGCGTTGGTGATCAAGTCTACTACGGCACATATCTTTCATGTTGGTGATAGCCGAATTTATTTATTACGTGATAATAATTTAGAGCAATTAACAACCGATCATCGTATTCATATGCCGGGTGAAAAAGAGTACCTTGCTCGTGCAATGGGCGTGGATTATCGCTTGGACATCGATTACAAATCTGTATCAGTAGAAGTAGGTGATACCTTCCTTTTCACTACCGACGGTGTACATGATTATGTAGCGGATAAACTCTTAGTTAATATTCTCAATTCAGCGGAAAGTGATCTTGATGTTACATGTGAAAAGATTGTTGAGCAGTCACTCGCTCTGAAGAGTGATGATAATGTAAGTTGCCAATTAGTTCATATCACTGAATTACCTTCACAAGATGCTGATGAGGTGTTTTCTCAGTTAACCGCTTTACCTTTTCCACCAGAATTATATGAAGGGGTTATCTTAGATGGTTATCGGGTTACAAGAGAGCTGCATGCCAGTTCAACCAGTCAACTTTATCTAGCTATTGATACTGATACCGATGAAAAAGTTGTGATTAAAACACCTTCAGTTAATTTTGAGGATGATCCTGCTTATCTAGAGCGTTTTCAATTAGAAGAGTGGATAGGGCGGCGCATTGATAGCCCTCATGTCATTAGAACCATTGAACAACAACGGCCACGACGTTTTATGTATTACGTAATGGAATATATAGAAGGGCAAACCTTGGAACAGTGGATGACAGATCAAACCACTCCAGATCTGACGGTGATTCGCAATATCGTTTCGCAAACCGTATCAGGTTTACGCGCCTTTCATCGTATGGATATGCTGCATCAGGATAT
>CAJWBY010000313.1 GCA_913020705.1 uncultured Colwellia sp. | reverse complement strand
GGTATTTGCGTGGCGATTGCAAAATCATTAAACAAATACTTTTTAGCCGAGATAAAGGGCACTTTCATTGTTTTATCGATTAAAATTGCCGCAAAGCCAGAGCAATCAATAAAAAAGTCTCCCTTAACAAGACCACTTTTTTCACATCCAACAGATTCTATATAGCCACTATCATCAAGTTGAACATCAATAACTTTATCAACCACATGGTTAACGCCCATTTCAATCGCTTTTTCTTTAATAAGTTCAGCCACTTTTTTAGCATCAAAATGATAAGCGTAATTCAGAATCGATTGGTATTCAGGAGTCACTATTTTTTTAGGGGCAAGTCCCGCTTCACAAATTTGATCTTGAAAATCTACTGCTTCCGCAAATCGACCATATTGTTGTTGGTTTTCTTTCTTCTGCCAATAGGCTGCCATATCAAACTGGCCATAACCACTGGGGACATTGAAAGGATGATAATAAAATTCATTTTTATCATTCAAGCGCCAGCTAACAAATTTAGCACCTTGTTTGAAAGTAGCGTCACATCGTCTAATTAATTCTGTTTCAGAAATACCAATAGTGCGTAATGTTTTCCGCATTGTTGGAAAAGTACCTTCACCAACGCCTATAGTAGATATTTGGTCTGATTCAATTAATGTGATGCTAACATTTGAATTTTTACTACCACCATGTTGTTTAGCTAACATTGCTGCAGATATCCAACCAGCTGTGCCGCCACCAACAATGACTATGTTTTTTATCGCTTTATTCATTCATAATTCCTTCAGAGTATATTCGCCTGACACTCATTTGCTAACGCTATAATACTTATCTAATAATTTATTTAAGTTGTCCTATTAACCATTTCTTTACCCCTTTTTTGGTTTGTTCATCTAAGGGCTCTAGAATTCCTCTAATTTCTTTAGGGATATGCTCATACTTTTCGTGTTGGTCTGAGAAGATGAAGTAATCAAATAAAGCTTTCCAAGTATTCTTTTGTACTAAAGGTAAATCACGAATAGAAAGCATGGCCATTAATATCGTATCAGCGGGAACAGGTTTAGTTGTGCCATTAATAGAACCACCTTCCCAATAATTGACTAATACGTTGACGCCTCCCTTAGCACGAACATGGTGCCACCAAAGGATCGGAATATAGATAGCGTCACCTGGTTCAAGTTCACCAACAAGCGCATTATCAAGTGCTTGATGAAATTTTGGATACTTCTCAAAGTCAGGTTCATTAAAATCCACTAAACTCAACTGAGCGCCTGCAGGCGTAAAATCCATGGGGCCTACATAAAGGTTTTCGATTTGATCTGGAGGAAACAAGGTAAAAGTTCGTTGCCCACTAACAACACAAGCAATATTTTCGGAATCATCATAATGAGCAGATACAACTGAATCGTTTCCAATCCAAATTCTTGGTGGAACACTTTTATCAAAAAATTGAAAAGGATTGTTCTTTTCAAATTCAGGGAAATAATCAGCTACTGGCGCGCTTTGTAAGGCAAGCGTGTCCGCTCTGTTATCTTTACTGTTAGCTAATACATCACGGAAAAAAACATCTAATGGACCAACTTCTCTTTTGAAATTAAAATCAGTCATTTCTTTGTTATAAAAGAATCGTCCTTTTTCTTCTGGGGGTATACGCGCAAATTGAATATCTCCCCCAATATATAAATCAGAAAAATATTGATATAAGCCTTCAACACTATGTTTTGCCTGTTTTACAGCAGGCCAATCATTTACAAGTCCTTTTAAAATTGCAGGTTGATGTAAAGGGAAAATTTCCTCTTTAAATAACTCTGGTGTTACATTATGCCAACAAGTAATTCCTTTTAGGGCTCTTTTATACATAACTACACTCTTACTCAGGGGTAAAATTAGACTTTAGCTGTAATAACCGATTAAATTGCCCCAATGACGCTAAGTGGGCGTAGATAGCAGCAAAATATTTACGTTTATAAAGTGTTAAGACTAAATCATCAGAAAGCTCATTTAATGCCTCTTCATCTACCTTATAAAGCCCGTTCAGCTGTTTATCTCCTTCTTCACCAAGCTTGAGTGTAACTTCTGCTGGTTGTAATAAATCGTGCTCAACTAAGAAGGCAATAAAAATATCTGTCGCTGCATCTTTCGCCAATATATCGGTAAGCAGTTTTGTAACTTGCTCAGTTGCTCCTGAAGGTTTGCCAGTTTCATCAAAGATTTGTACGCCTTCTTTTTCATTCAAAAGCGCACTGTTCTCATCAATACATAAGATCATTTCACTTTCATCTGCTACTTTTCCACCTGCAGCAAAAGGATAACGCCTAATATTTACGGGAATATAATTACTGTGAACTTTATTATTAGCAAAAACTAGATTTTCTCCTGCATCTAATCCTAACAAACCAACACTTTTAAATTTGCCTGTTTCTTGTTGTTTAACAAAAACAATAGGGAAGTTTGTTGATGCAGGTATAAACTCAGAAGCGAGTAAAGGCGTCATATTTTGATTACTAACATGCGAATAATTACGGTCAACATTAATACGTAAGTTTTTATGTTTAACGGAATCTAATGGAATCATATTTATTGTTGTCATCGTTAAGTCCTCTTGAAGTTCTGTTGTGCCTGTGGCACAAAAAATACGTTATATTTTGCTTATACCGTATTGCTTAATTTTATTGATTATATCTCGATGCGACTGTAAGCTTTTCTGTGCTTGCAATGCATGCTGTTGAATTCTTTTAACTTCTTTTTTCGCTTGTTCAATATTTGGATAGCGTTCACTTATTTGGCTTAGATCGGTCATAAAATCCATACCATAAAGTACATACTGATAATTCTCTAATTGAAATACTTCATAGTTACTTGAAAAGTCTGACTGAGTCGGTAAGTTAAATCGCCAATAATCCAGCTTTTCTAACAAACTATCTGATGCTGTTGATGGGTCAACATTGTCTAACCAAAAATCGTTGTCTTTTCGTTTACTTAAAAAATAATGTAATTT
>CAJWBY010000312.1 GCA_913020705.1 uncultured Colwellia sp. | reverse complement strand
ATGAGATATCGCTAACAGGCGAAGCCGTTTACGTGCATTTGATTCCGCTCTTGATAGAGCTAAAAGATGTTGTGATGTATCAAGTTTCAATTGAATAAAAATGGTGATTAAATCATCGCCACATTAGATCAAAAATCATTACTAATTGGTATAAAAAGCCCAAATATTGCTATTCAGGCTTTCGTTTAAGTGATTATAACTTTATATAAATAGAGTTAAAAATCTATACACCATGCCGCCCACCTACAACTTAAACAGCTGATATTTACGTAAAAAACCCATAAAGTGGGATGCCCCGCATTATACCCCGGCTGTTCAAGGGACAGCCTGTGTGAAAACTATTTCGAACTTTTATAATTGGGTAATATCAACGAGAAAAGGCTCCGTAGATTAAATTCTGTAACACGTTTGAGGTAAAACCACTTGTTAATTAACGTAGCGTCGCATAAAAAGTTTACTCTGAAAGTTTTGACACAACCTTGGGACTTAGTTAACCCCAGATAAGTTTAAGGCATGAACATAGAATTTCTCTCTACGTCAGTTAAATTAAGGGCTTATTTTCTTTGAGACAATAAGCCACCAGTCCAGCTATTAAATTAAGCGTAAAACCATTAATACTGCGATGATTGGAGTGTTCAATGAAAGATATATTCTTTAATTAGTCGTTAATCGTCTCGATAATGAATCCCTTTAACAGCATTGCCCAATCCCATAATGACATCGCTTTTGCTTTTATGTTCTTGCGAACCGTTGTGATAAACATGACGCCTTTATCAAATACATTGTCCCTCAGCGCATTACTTAAATAACCTTTGTCGCCGTAAAGTTTATTTGTTAAACCTTTCGCGAGTTCTTCGACTGGCTTGGTATCATCCACGTTACCAGTGGTGACTTTAGCAGCAACAATCTCACCCTTATAAATGCAACTTGAACCCATAAAACCAGCCCATCGTACCTTTACCTCGTCGTGCAACACCAGCAAAGGTTTTATGCTTTGGTATGAGAATGTTATGGCACACCTTTAACGTTTTAGAGTCAATGAATTCAATGCCTGTGGGGTTACCTTTGAGTGAAGTAAAATAAGCACACATGGGCACAATGAGCCTAGGCATCACTGACACGCCTAGTTCTTTTTGCTCATCAATGCATCCAATTGCAATCCGTTTATAATAGCGCCCCAGTGCTTACCGCCATGAAATATAGGGATTGATAAGTCGAATAACACCTCCCCCGTGTCTCTTATATAGGTTTGCAGGAGAAACGGGGTAACGCTGTTAGTTCTTCTAATTTCAGTTTCGTTACCTTTGTAAAATCGGCACTGCCTGCTGTATATCAAGTCTTGCTCTTTATTGCCCGTCGGTTTTTTAGAATATTCACTGTGGTGAGCGGTTAAATAACCATCTTTAGCAATAGCTAAAAGATACAATGACCCAGAAATAGATTGTTTCCAACTATCTATAATGTCCTGTATCTCAGACACCAATTGGGTGGTGTAACTACAGTTGTACTTTTTTGGCTCGCATAATGTGTCAAAATGCTGATAGTTTTGATCGAACATGTTGTATCCGGCCTTGGCCATCTTATCAAGTATCTTTTCTAGTTGTATTTTATAAGACAGCATTTGGCTGAGTATTTCTTCAAACTTTCCACGGCCAGTGGTATACCGGGACAACATTTCAAGGGTCTTTTCTGTATCTTTTCTCAATGATTCAGAAAAATCAATTGAAGATTTCATACTTTGCAGCGTTAATTCACTGAGTTCAGTGATGTTTTTAGAGTATTTAAGGTTGTCTTTGTTTGACAGCACCATTTCTTCAACTGAGGACCTTATGCCAAGAATTTCACTTTGAGTTAATTCTGACCCATTTAAAATCACTTTTGATTTTATTGATATAGATTCTAATGTTTTGCTCACTAAGCTAATATCGCTGCTGATATTTTTTGATTCAATTGCAATAGTGTTAACGGGTGTCTGAACGTTCTTTAATATATTACTGATATCGTCTGTTGCTAACTGTACCTTTACCGCCAATGTTCTTACTTCATCTGCTACAACCGCGAAACCTCTTCCAGCTTCTCCTGCTCTGGCTGCTTCAATAGAGGCATTGAGCGCTAACAAATTTGTTTGTTGCGAGAAAGATTGAACAGTGACTACCACCTTACTAATAAGCTTAGTATTATTAGACAGGTCATCAATTAGCTCAATAAAACTCTTCATTTGCGTCTCGATGTTTTCTGCGTTTTTATAAAGGTGTAAGGTTTGCTCCAATGTTTGTTCAGCAATGTCTGTATTTTTGGCGTTATTATCAGATATAGAGTGAGTTCTGCTTGATACATTATCAAGTGCTAAGTCTGCTTGATGAATAGATTCGGCTATCTTTAAGGAACTGGATTGTTGTTGTTCTGAACTGACTCTGGCTTCTTGAGAATATTTTCGTAAATATTCTGCATTTAAAGATATTTTCATTGTTGTGTTTTGTAAATGTTCTACTAACGTCCCAAATTTTAGTCCAAGGGAAGTCTTTTCTTTTGTTAAATCAATAACGTTTTGCTCATTTATGGCATCTTCGACCTGTGCTGCATTAGAGTCAATTGGGTAAAATTCAAAAGTACTAATTTTATTCTTAATGGTTGAAATAACATACAAGGAAAGTGCTGATAGCGAGAGTGTTGCAATTCCCAAAATCATTAACAAACTTTCAGATGAAGCAACCCAAGCAACTAAAGGGAGCAGCCCCAGTAAAATACTTATGAGCACCAAAGCCCTTAATTGCAATTGAATGAATAAATTTTTGTCGTTTGTTCTGTTATCCATATAAATTCACCATGTTATGTCTAAACCACATATCTCACGAAGCGGAACGGTTCAATGTTCTAAATACAAACCTACTATTATGTTTACACTAAAACTATCTTATTAAGGGTCGTTATATCTGATTATTAAAAAGGCTATGTTTGTATTAACTGTTGTTGAACACTAAACATACCGTTTTTATTGAACTTTTCATCATTGTCCAAATATC
>CAJWBY010000311.1 GCA_913020705.1 uncultured Colwellia sp. | reverse complement strand
TAATTGGCAATATTACTGGCAAACATGGGGTTTATTGGGCGAAATAGCGTTTGGTAAAGATGATAAGTTTCAAAAAGAATGGCAAGAAGAGAAATATAGTCTTTTAGAATTAAATAAAACATCGATTAATGAACAACTCAAATTCTATGGACAATATATTTTTACCGATCGCGAAGGCGAAAGTAAAAATCAGCAATTAATTAATTTAGGTGTACGTTATCAAATTGATGCTGAATTCGAATTAAGCCTGTCTAGCCGTAAGCAACTCAATACACCTGAGTCAGTTAAGAAACAAAATCTCATTAGGCTTCAATTAAGGTATAGGTACTAATATGAAAATAATCATAATATTAACACTTCTCCTATTTTCACTTCAATACTCGCACGCTGATGCATACTGTTCCTTACGCGATCCTGTTGCTCAAATACAACAACTGTACCCCCAAAAAACAAATCAACGTTCCATAGTAAAAACAGTCGATAGTAGTACTCGAAATCTAGTAAAACTAGCCCTACCGAGTAACGACCTTCACTTTAGTGAATTAGGTCGACACACCTTATATGTTGCTATGAAAAATACTCAAGCATTAGGTTATGTACATGTAAGATCAGAGCAAAGTAAATGGGGACTAGTTGAAATAATATGGGCGTTAGACAAAGATTTAAAAATAAAAGACTTCACCTTCCAACGCTGTCGTAGTCCTAAAAAGAAGATCCTTGATAATGAAGATTTTAGAAATGTGTTTATTGGAAAAAGTTATGAAGAACTCAAAACGCTGCTAAGTAGTGACGGAAAAACCGCTAATAAAATACTACTCGATAGAGCTAAAGGTGCACCTGAATTGGCGAGTGTGGTGCTTAGGTGCGCACTAAAAACTCTTTTAATCACAGATCTATTGTGGGGAGAAGAATTGAAGAAATTTAATCCGTAATGTTTATCTATTAAGTTCTCTTTTAAAATGGTTGTTAAATAATGAAAATTTCTAATTATAATCAGTTATTAGCCGTTTCAACGCTTTTCTCGGGAATGATTATTTTCGCGACGCTTTGGAGCCAATATCAAAAAGTAGAAGGTATATCACGTGCCCATTTTGAATCTCGTTTATTAGTACAAACAGTTAAACATCTTTCCACCATGTCTCAGGTTTGGTTAACGACGCAAGATCTACTTTTTTCAGGTAAACAAACTTATTTAGCAAATGGCATTAGCGCACAATCAGACCAACTCTTGCAAACACTGTTAAATATTGAAAATAAAAATAAAATTACCACTGAATTAATAGAAAAACTGATTAGTACGATCAAGAACAACAAAGATATTATAGGTTCTTTTTCTCAATTATCGATGTTAGATAACCAAGCTTGGCAAACCACGATCACTGAATCTGATCGTTTAACGACTGATTATGTCGCCACGTTAGAAAAGTTATTATCACAAACATTACAAAAGAATACTTTCTTATCTCAAGATTTAGTAATGGCCAACAGTCACTTAAAAAACATTACCTGGATAACAATTTCCCTGTACCTTGTTTTGATATTATTTATTATTACATGGTTCAGTAAATACATTGTTAAGCCTATTGAAAACATAACCGCAGTCGCGCAGCATTCTAACAACGAAGTAAAGGGAGTTGAATTTAGACAAAAAAATGCACCTGCCGAAATTATTGCTTTATCCTCAGCCATACAATCTTTTACTCAGCGTATAACCATAGAAAAACAAAAAGCAGAAAAAGAGCGCCTTAATGTCATCAAAATTAACAAACAGATCAAAACGATTATGAATACTATTCCTTGCTCATTATTACTATTGAATGATCAAGGAATAATACAAGAGTGTACTCCGGAAGCGAGTAAGTTATTTTCAAAACACAAAGATGAAATTATTAGTAAAAATATTGCTGTTTTTATACCTGCACTTGCTACTTTAAAGGGTGATTTTGACACGGAAGCCGTATTAAAAAATTTGGAAGAGTCATTACTTGCGCCTAACTTTAAGAATCCATATATAGAATTTTCAGGACGAAAAATTGCTATAAAAGAATCGGTTAGTTATCTGTTGACGATTACTGATATTAATGAGAGAAAGCACAGTCAAAAAGCCTTATCATCATTAAATCAACAACTTATTAATGCTGAAAAGCTCGCGTCAATAGGCCAATTATCAGCAGGTATTGCTCACGAAATTAACAACCCTCTAGGCTATATTCACAGTAATCTTGATATGCTCACAGACTATATTAAGTCCTTAATTTCTTATATCGTTATCGTCAATACCGCAGAACAACAAGAGTTGGCTAAAGCCCTCTATCAAGAAGAAAATTTAGATTATATTATTAATGATATAGAGCCATTAATCGCGTCGTCATTAGAAGGCACTATGAGAATAAGCAATATAGTCAAAGATTTGGGGAGTTACGCTCATACTGACAAGATAGAACCTGAGCTAATATGTATTGATAAACTGATAGAGAAAAGCTTGACTCTGGTTGCTAATGAACTGAAATATAAAGTCAACATCGTTAAGTCTCTAAATGCTAATGCTAGTGTTATGGGCTTCCCACAAAAATTACTGCAAGTCTTCATCAATATGTTAGTTAATGCTTCCCATGCCATTATAAACAACGGACGTATTTCAATAAACTCGTCTATTGATAAAGACGAAATAAATATTACTTTTGAAGATAATGGTTCAGGGATAACCCAGGAACATTTAGAACACATCTTCGATCCTTTTTTCACCACTAAACCTGTCGGCAAAGGCACAGGTTTAGGGCTTCATATCGTTAGATCGATTATTGATAATCATAACGGGCGTATTGATGTCAATTCGATTGTCGATAAAGGCAGTACATTCAATATTTACTTGCCTATTCATAAAAAAATCAAGTAAACATTATTATTCTGCTTTTGCGTTCAGTAACTCAATTATTTTTTCCGCAACCAATGCTGATGATAAGTAATTTTGTCCGGTGATAACTCGCCCATCAACTTCAACATGTGCTTGGTTTCGAGCACTGTATTTAAATTCCCCTGCCCTTTGCTCAATGGT
>CAJWBY010000310.1 GCA_913020705.1 uncultured Colwellia sp. | reverse complement strand
TCCTGCAATGATGCCTTCGCTTCTTCGATTCGAAAGCCATTAACAAATTGAAAAAATTTGGTGTGTAAAAATTGAGAGAGCGTTTCTGAAATATGGTTTTCAGTTTCTAAAATGGATTCAGATAACTTGTTTAGAGATAAATTATCTTTTAAGAACAATTTATCTTCCTTCATTGCACGTTCAAGTTTTGACGCAATTAATTGCATTTTGTTAACACTAATTAAGGCTGCTCTACTCTGACTTTTATTAGACTGACTAACACGAGGCAAGCCTTTATCAGTTTCTTTAAGCACTTTTTGGCTTAGTGCCTTCTGTATAAAAATAGCCAGGGCTATCACCTCTAAAATAGGCAGTAATATGCCAGTGCCAAACCAACGCCAGCCCAAGTCACCGACTGAAAATTCGACGGCATACATTAACCATTCTGTTCCACAAATAAACAGCAAAGACCTAATCCAATCACATATGAAGGATCTTAAGAGTTAGCTTTAAAATGTATCACTGTTTTTCTGAATAAAAGGTGCTTTCGTGTCTTATTTATCAGCTTATTGTTTCGCCAAAAATAACAAGAAAATAAAACACGAACCCAATGAACCTTACGACATTAACAGAAAAAATCAATACTATTTTTAATGAAAAAAAACTTTTAGCTTTAGCTAGGGAAAAGAAGTTTCTTCTACGCGCTCGTCAACTCAATCCTTTGAAATTACTGTTATCAGTTATTACTACTTTAGGCAGCCAATCGAAAGCTAATTTGGCTGACATTCACTGGCATATAAACTTCTCAGCAGTATAACGATTAACTATAAACCTTTTCATAACCAAATTAAAAGACACAGTGCCATGAATTTTTCAAAGCGTGTTTTACATACGTAATGCAGTCATGAGTACTCCAATCTTTAAAACTAACGTCACTTTCAACAGGGGCTACTTTCCCTCTTTCGCAAATAAAGCTACATGATGGTTGCTCATTTCAAGTACATGATAATTTACAACAAATTTACCCTGGTCGTTTTAAAAAACGCTTTCCTGCGGCGGTTGAACTGCACGTTACCATGGACTTACTCACTGGCAGCATCGACTACCTAGCATTAGGGCCTGATACCGCGCCAGAAAGACCACATGCACCGCAAGCAAGCTCATTACACGATACGTTATTGCTCACCGATGTGGGTTATTTTGATCGCAAGAAAATCATAGAAATCGATAAACAAGGCGGCCATACCATTACTCAAGCAGCCTGTAGCATTAATCCTGTCGTGGTGGAAGCTTATGACTTTCACGGAATGTTTTAAATAAAACACAAGGTAAAAAATTAAACACGTTAAAATTACGCGATAAAAATAGCAAACTTGATCTAACTGTACGCTGGCCGGGATATGACTTTAATTTTCGTGTCATTGCATTTTGGTATAAAAAGAAAAAACGCATCGGCTATTTGGTCACGAACTTAGCAAGAGAAACAGTCCCCGCCTCAGATGTCGTTGAACGCTATCGATTAAGATGACAGATAGCATTGTTATTTAAAGAGCTAAAGTCATATGGTAATTTGAAAAAATTTAGCACAAGTAATGAAGATATTGTCAGTACGCTTATTTATGCAAGTTTTATGGCCGTATTGCTTAAGCGACTTATGGCATATAACACAGAAGCCTTAAAACAGTCTGGATATCTTCGCAAAAAACAGCGAGGACGGCTTCTAGTTGGCTGTCATTATTAGTAGTTCACGTTAGCCAAGGCCTTCCAATTATGACTGCCCTCACAGAGTGTATTAATACCATTGCCAAGTTATGTGAACGTGCCCACCCTAAACGAGACTTAAAGGATGGGCTGTATCAGTTTGGTGTTATATCGCTGGTGAATATTTGATCCCATGGTCAAATAACAGGCTTAAGTACCTACATATGAATTCAGATTAGAAAGCTGAAGTAATAATAACTTTTAAAATAAATGTTTTGGACAATTTTATTAATCTCCTACTAAGCCATCAATACGGTCATCCACATAACTTAACTTGATTTTCTTGAAGGGTAAATAGGCCAGGCATTCCCCTGACCTAGCTTTCAAATTATAAATTGCTGATCGCCTTATCTAAACCTTGTTTTGACAATTCAACCGCTTCTAATGGGGTTAATCCATCAGGATACTCTTCTTGTTCAATAACAAACCACTTTGTTCCGCCGACCATTATATCTGCTTTTAATACGCTGTCCCAATCAGTTACATCGTCACCAACAATCTGGCGCTTACCATTAGTTGCTATATTAGCGGCGATGTCTTTTGGTAATTTTGCTTTGATATGAGTGGTCAATGTGCGATTAGGATAACGATTGATATATTCTACAGGGTCTTTTTCAGCAAGTGTTACCCAACCGACATCCATTTGCAGAACAAAATCATCAGGGGTTGATTTGGCAATGTGGTCCCAAAATGTTGAACCATTATGGGTATTAAATTCTTGGTCGTGATTATGAAAACCGAAACGAAACCCTTCCGCAGCTAGCTTAGTATATAGCCGATTCAAGTCCTTAATAAAGTTATCAACTTCATTTGAACTCCAAGCTCTTTCATCCCATGGAATGATTAACGTATCGGCTCCTAAAACTTTATAATAAGCCACTGTTTGTTCAAAAACACTATCTTCATAGACGTTGAAATTAGCATGTGCAGCACTTACTTCTAATCCTAAATTATCTAAAAAGTTTTTAAGTCCTTTGGCATTATCTTTGTAAGGTCCAAAATCACCAGCAAATTCAACACCGTCAAATCCCATAGCCGCTAATTTAGTTAAAGTACCTTCAAAGTCGTTTTTAAGCTCATTTTTTACTGACCATAACTGCACACTAACTTTAGGAATTGACTTGTTGTTGTATAACTTTGAACTGATGTTTTGGTTAGTACACGACATAACAGATATGCACATTATAGTTACCCATGTTATTAATTTTAAGTATTTCATTCTTCTTCCTATTGGGTGAATTTTATTTTAGATTTTGCGTTAAAGACTATATGCGTTTAGCGGCGAATTCTTTAACGGCATAATCTACGGCTCTGGCGGTTAATGCCATAAAGGTTAAGCTAGGATTTTGAACGGCAGAAGAACAAAAACTCGCACCGTCTGTCACAAATAAATTAGGTATATCATG
>CAJWBY010000309.1 GCA_913020705.1 uncultured Colwellia sp. | reverse complement strand
TAAAAGCATTGAGCGATAGGAATTCCCCATTACTTTTTAAAGAAAAAGCTTGTTAAAGGTCTCAGGGCGTAGAGCGGTCGTTAATATCAAAGATAGCCTTATGACTTCTGCTGGCTAATAGCTCAAATTTTTTAGAATTGAATTATTATTGAAATAAACCTTAAATTGACTCAAGCAGTGATGAATATTTAACAATTAAAAGATAATATCAATCGCTAGAAACAAAAAAACACCAATCATTACACTTGATGTTTTCTTGAATCGAATATTAAAGAACTATATTAAGATTTTTTCTTAAATCGACGTGATGCCAAACCAATCATGCCTAATGCAAAAATAGCAAGTGTAGATGGTTCAGGGACTGAAACGCTCTGAATTTGCAAACCGGCAATAGAACTATTTCTGCCGTATGGAACACCCGACAGGGGGGTATCTAGGATCGTTATTGTACCGGAAGCGTCCGACATTACGCTTTGTAAAATTGCGTATTTATCTGACGAGAAAGGCCCTGAAATTGAGCTTGACGAGCCATTAGGCCTAGTTGATGCGATCAAACCGGGTTGACCTTGAATTGTAAAGTCCTGCCAATAAAAACCGTTGTAAAACGCAAGGTCAAAAATCGAATTAGCAGCGAGACCCTCTATGGATATCGTCATTGGGTTGCTACCGTTGCCATAAAGCCAATCATTAAGAATTGGATTGGTTTGAGCACCGTTTGAATGATTTGCGATGAAACCTGAGACGGAAACACTGATACTGCTCGCGCCCGAACCATCGGAAAAAAGTAGGCTGGTACCAGAATTGGCTACAGGGTTCCAAACGGTATCAGAAGCACTGCCAAGGACACCTTGTCCACCGTAAGTGTTATTACCGCCCTGAAAGTCTACATTGATTAGTCCTGCATTAGCTAAACAACTGGCAGAAAAAATCAAACCTGCAACGCTCGCTTTCAAAAATTTAAATTTCATTCAATATTCCTTTGTTATTTTTAGACTGAATTTGGACTTATTTGTATTTCGTAATGACCAGTGTAATTACGAACAACACATGAAACAAAATATGTGGGAATGCTGAGATGTGTAAACATACAATTCATTGATAAGTGCAATAATCACACCGCTAATGACTTTGATAACAATTACAAATGGTTGTAAATAAATACCAGCCACTATTAAATAAAACTGTAAAGTAACCTGACATGTTTTTTGTAATATTTACTAACTAATTTTGCTTAGCATAAAACATTACAGTGGATAATAAAGTGTTCATTGGCAAGAGTATAAACACATTTGTGGGTAGGATATAAAAGACAAATAGGTCTGCGAACATTAACCCTTTAATATTAAATCAGGAGGATCTGCTTACGTATCATTGTGATTGCTTTATAGGTTGGTTTTGTAGAGCAGTTTACGACTGCTTAGTGCCTTAAAGTTGTCGTTATGGTACTAAAACCTAAGGGCAGTTTTGTGGCATTAGCTGTCATGTTTGAATTATTCTATTTTCTTTTGTTTATTCGTATGAACAAACGTATAATTCGCGCATATTTTAGTTGCTACTGTTAGCAGTTTAGTCTATTTTAATCTCTAAGGTTTTTAATTAACTATATGATTTATCATAAGTTATCTTGTGCGCCCATGCTCGATTGGACAGACTCTCCCACTTTTAATATTCTGTAGCGGGGTGCGGGGTACTAATGGGGTCCCCTCAGTAGATTTATCATTTATGGGGTACTTTTAGATTATAGTCATTTCAGTAGGGTACACTTTACTAACTGCCATTTTTTTGATGATGATTTGACCCCATAAATACATTTAACAAGGGTATTGCCTGCAGTTTCAAAGTTACTTGAACTTTCTTAACATTAAATTTTCTATTAAAATTTAATCATATTTTTAGCTAAAATTATAGTATTTCAATATTTCAATATTTCAATATGTTATATGTCAACTTTTTTTACAATTCTGAAAACAAAGAGCACGGGTTAGTTTTAAGGAGTTGACTTATAAGTTAATTTTGTTTTGGCTTAATAATTGCTTTATTAAACTAATAGTATTAGCTTAGGGTTCTAAGTTAAGAATTAAACCTAAGGCAGCCAGGATGAAAATGAAAATAAATTTATTAAAAAGAAACATCGCTTTAGCCATTGGTATTTTTGCTAGTTCACAATTTGCTCAAGCAGGTGTAATTACTGACGTTAGTGAATTTAACAGTTACAGCCAAATTTATCAGTTAGACATTCCTACTGCTGTTGATTACAACGGTTCAACGCCAGGATACAATGTAAATAATTCTGGTACTGCTATAACCGGTGGTATTGACCGCATCGGTTATTATATGGAATTACAACAAGGGAACGGTGATCGACAATGGGTTTGGGCTTCTTTTGATACCTTTACACAAGATTTAAGTCAAATTGGTGTACCTGTCTTGGGTAAGTCTGTATGGGATCAAACGTTAAGTAATATGACGGTTGAATCTAATGTTAATGGCATAGTTACGGGCTCTGGAATAAACACAGGTAATATAGAGTTTTGGCATCATTGTTATGGCACAGCTAATGATTCATCAATTCCAAACTCAGATGGCACCACTTACGATACTGATGATAATTACTCTAACGACTCTTGTTATGGTTCAATGCAAATTCATAACTTTGGTGCGGACCAAACTCTTTTTGCTTGGAATCGTTGGGCAAGAGGTGATGCTGCGACTGACCTCGGAATTGGGAATAATATAGGTAGTAGTGGGCACTCGGATTGGACTTTTCAGGAAAACGCTGGCTCTTATTCACTTAAAAGCCTAGAAGTATGGGTTCAACCCACTATTAGAGATGTACCTGAACCAACTACACTTGCTATTTTTGCACTAGGCATGATGGGTTTAGCTTCACGTCGTTTTAAGAAAAACGCTTAATATAACGTCTTAATTATTTATTTCTAAAAACACTGATTGTAATGATCAGTGTTTTTTTGTACTTGTAGAATCATTCCTTAAACTTCGGGAAATTTTTCTTTTGTTAGGCATTAAAATATCCCGTATAATTCGCGCATATTTTAGTTGCTACTATTAGCAATTTAGTCTATTTTAATCTCAAAGGTTTTTAATTAACTATATGATTTCTCATAAGTTATCTTGTGCGCCCATGCTCGATTGGACTGACTCTCCGATTTTTACT
>CAJWBY010000308.1 GCA_913020705.1 uncultured Colwellia sp. | reverse complement strand
GAAGTGAACGCAGATAGGAAACTACAAATACGGATTGATTGAGACGAGAGGCGTATCTATGGGCATTGTGATACTGAAGTTGACTTTAAGCAGCGAGTTTTCGAGCCCTCCGTAAAAACATACGAAAACATAGCACGTACTTATGGCTATTTGGAGCTGAAATACGGCTTAAGAATCAGTAAAAAATAACTAAAGCTATTCATTGCTTGGGACAAACTAGACCCAGTTGATAAGTATGATATTCATATCAGTAAGACTAAAATCCAAGGAAATATTAACCCTTTTATTTGCAAGCCATATGGCTAGTTAAGGCAGAGCGTTCATCAATCTATTTTTACAAGCAGCCAAAACTTCCCCTAACATATTAACTTAGAAATAGTTTTCATATAATTTTTAATGAGCTCCTGCCCAAAAATTAATCTGGGTTGTTCAAATGCGACCCTACGCAACAATGTTTAAGACAACACCCTGAAGCGTCTGCGCAATGTTACTGTACGTTACGTTAATAATGTGAAATTTTGGGCAGGAGCCTTACCTAAAAATGATTAAGTTAAACTCATCCACAACCCCTTCAGAATTAGCACAGATTCTTGGTACTACCTATTCAAAATTAAAGTACTTTTACTATCAGCTACATATAAGTAATTGCTACACTGACTTCGAAATTAGTAAGAAGTCCGGCGGAAGCAGACTTATAGAAGCCCCTGATGAGAAACTAAAACTAATTCAATCTAGACTAGCTAAATTGCTAAATTGCTAAATTGCTAAATTGCTAAATTGCTAAATCAATTATACAAACCAAGACCATCTGCAAAAGCATTTTTACCAAATAGCACTCTCGTAGCTAATGCAAAGCCCCATGTAAATAAGTCATTTGTATTCAATATCGATCTTGAGAACTTTTTCCACTCAATTACTTTTGCAAGAGTTCGAGGCTTGCTCATTTCACAACCATATACATTATCAGAAGAGACGGCATCTGTAATAGCCCACCTCTGCACCCTTAATGGACGATTACCGCAGGGAGCACCATCTTCTCCTATTATTTCAAATATGATTTGTTCAAAACTAGACCGCTTACTTCAAAATTTAGCCAGAGACAATCGTGCTACTTACACGAGATATGCAGATGATATTACGTTCTCTTTTAGAGGCCCTGCAAGCTGCTTACCTCAAGAAATTGTGACTATTGAAAGTACGTGCTGTAGTAATAATTTCTTAGGCGCTTCAGCCGGAAAAAAATTAAGAGAAATAATTAAATCGAATTGGTTTCTGATAAACGAAAAGAAAACCAGACTACAAGGAAGAAAAGAAAAACAGATTGTAACAGGTCTTTTGGTCAACAAAAAAGTAAACATCGACCGCCGTTACATTCGAAAAACAAGTGCCCTAATTCACGAGATAAATAAACATGGTGTTGAAAAAGCCAACCTTATCAGAATAGTAAAAAACCCTGACTCAACCACGCCAATTGAAGCTCATGTATTTGGAAGGTTGCTATTTATAAGTCAAATCAAGGGAAAAACTTCCCCTATTTATAGAAAACTTGCAATTAGATTTAATGCAATATCAACAAGATATAAAGCCCCGCTTCTTAAAGAACACCAGCCTTATTATAATTATGGAGCCAGCTTCTTCGAAAGTATCAATAATAAGTGCTGGGCATTAGAAGAAACTGACGAAGTAGGAGCTCAAGCAAGTGGTTTTATGCTGAAAGATAACCTTCTCATAACTTGCGCTCACTTCTTTACGAAAGAAGGTGAATTCCACAAATGTGATGCTTATAGGATGAAAGATATAAGTCAGAAATTTAAAGTTAAGCTAGTGTATTCTGACCCTGATAGAGACATAGCTATCGCTCAATTTGTAGAAGAACAAGAACCTTTTGAGTTCTTTGATATGGAAAATGTAACCACGCTGGACCAAGGGGAAAATGTAACAGTTTTAGGTTTCCCAAATTTGAAAACTGGTACCTCTCGAGTAAATATTTTCAGGTCCAATGTCATGAATATTTTGCCTATTAGCAGAGTAATGTATGCAGAAATTGATAAAGATATATATGATGGAAATAGCGGCGGTCCTGTTTTAAACAATAATCATAATATTATTGGTATTGCTGCTCGAGGGGCCGACTCTAAAACCGGCCATAACGCTTTTATTCTAAAGGGTGAGATAGATAGCGTAGTCAAAAAATACCTAGATGAAGTTAAACAGGATCATCAAGAGCTCTCTCTTACCACGAGCTAACAATATTGAGATGACACGAACCGATACAAAATAGCATCGTCAGCTAGTTTAAAACTATGTAATCCTGAATGAATTTAAGCGTCTCACCTTTGTATAACACAGACATTAAACTAATGTGAAACGTTACTCAGACTCTCATAATTCAATACCATCAAACGCTCTATAAATATATTGATTAATGAGATGGACTCTATAGATTCTGCGTTATGTGAAATGCTTCGAGCAAATGCAGATTGTTGTGTAGTTCAGGACTCAAGTGGTTCCGATGTTGGTTATTTAAATAAGAAAGATATAGCTGAAGTCGTACAGCCGCTAGCTGTTTAGAAGCGTTAGTGTTCTCTCGTAGAGCTAAATATTAAATTTGGATGGCGCTCCATAGTGAGCTGTAGGTTTACCATGCTCGGTGCTAGATAGGATAACATTCCCGCACTATCTATTGCTATGTTGTTTCCAGCTTTTACTTTGAGTTGTTCAATATCTTTATCAGAACCACTAACCCATCGTGCAGTCGCAACGTTTATTGTCTCAAATTGACAGTCAACACCGTACTCATATTTGAGTCGATGAGAAACGACATCAAACTGCAATATACCTACAGCACCTAAAATCTGAGAGCTATTTGAAATCGGTCTAAATACTTGCGTAGCGCCTTCTTCAGAGAGTTGATCTAGGCCTTTTTGAAGTGCTTTTGCTTTTAGTGGGTCTTTGAGTTGTGCTCGCCTAAAAAGTTCTGGCGCAAAGTTTGGAATACCTTGAAAGTTAAGTTTTTCACCCTGAGTAAAAGTATCGCCTATTCCAATACCGCCATGATTATGAATTCCGATAACGTCTCCAGCATGTGCCACTTCGGTTGAACTTCTTTCACGAGACATAAAAGTTACAGCATTCGAAATTTTTATTTGCTTACCAGTTGATACTTGCAAAACTTT
>CAJWBY010000307.1 GCA_913020705.1 uncultured Colwellia sp. | reverse complement strand
CCTTAATAAATAAACACGTAAATAATACAAACAGGTAATATTAATAATGAGAATATGGGGAAAACTTTTAGGCTTTATATTTGGCTTCATGCTAAGTAAGAATCTTTTCGGCGCACTAATAGGTATGTTTATAGGCCACACTTTTGATAAAGGTAGAGGTCTAGACTTTAGCAATTTGTCGGGCTCAAAGGGCTCTGAAAACGAACGTCAAGCTGCGTTTTTTTATACCTCATTTTCTGTAATGGGCTATATGGCTAAAGCTAATGGCTTGGTGTCTAAACATGAAATTCAGTTTGCTAATGCTTATATGGATAAGTTATCGCTTCAAGGCGAGCTAAGACAGCAAGCTCAGGATGCCTTTCGAGAAGGAAAAACAACGGATTTCCCATTGAACGATCGTCTTACAAAATTTAAGCGAGCTTGTGGAAATCGTCATGATTTATTATTACTCTTTTTAGAAATTCAAATTCAAGTAGCTTTTGCAGATGGCACGTTAGACAAAGATGAACGCCAAGCGTTACATACTATTGCTAAACAGTTGGGTTTTTCAGCTAAAGAGTTAGATCAACTATTAGAGATGATCATCGCTGGTGCACAATTTCATCAAGGACAATCAGGTAAAAGTTCTCAATCTCAATTAGATAATGCTTATAAAGTATTAGGCGTTACAACAGAGACTTCAGAAGGTGACATTAAAAAAGCGTACCGAAAGTTAATGTCACAACATCACCCAGATAAGTTAGTTGCGAAAGGTCTCCCTCCTGAAATGATGGAAGTTGCCAAGCAAAAAGCACAAGATATTCAAGGTGCATACGAGTTAATTACTAAAAATAAATAACCACAGTAATGTTATATTTTTCAAGAAATTGACTGGAAAACATTAAGTACCCCCAAATAAAAAACGCATTCTATTGAATGTGTTTTTTAATGGGAATAAGTAATTAACTTCGATCATAAATACAGAAATCAAGGTCAAAAACATTATTTTCATTTGCACTTAATTGTTCACTTTGAGTAAGCTGCCAATCATTTACAACATCATACTCAGGAAACTGTGTATCTCCTTCTATATTTGATTTTATATGAGTGATGTATAGACGATTAGCAAAAGGTAAACAATGCGCATAAATAGCGCCCCCACCTATCACCATGACTTCATCTACCTCGCCTGCTAAGCTAATTGCTTGTTCAACAGAAGTAACACTATCTATACCTGCAGCTTGGTAGTTTTCATCACGTGAAATTACAATGTTTTGCCTCCCCGGTAATGGTCGCCCTATAGATTCATAGGTTTTGCGCCCCATAATAATAGGCTTTCCCAACGTTATTTTTTTGAAATAAGCTAAATCAGCAGGTAAATGCCAAGGCATGTCATTGTTTTTACCAATAATACGATTATCGGCATGGGCGACGATCATAGAAAGTGTTGTCATGTGTTTATACTCAGAGTAACAAAATTAAAGTCAAAAATATTATACGTGAGACATAGAAGCATAGGGATAAAATTTATATAAAAACTTGGTTATAAATATTCATTCTTTTAGGCCAAATTATCACTGCGTAAGATAATTATCAAAACATGCTTTTTTTGTGACTAATACGCTTGAGTTGTGAATCATTAAGTAATCAATTAAATTTGGTATAAAAAAAGCTCAAGTAATTAATACTTGAGCTTTCTTAAACTAATAATGTTTATTTGTGACTACTTACGATATTCAACTTCTACGTCGTAATCGTCTTCATCCCAATCTTCATCACCAAGTTCGTCTTCAACTTCTGATATAGCTTCTTCGTGGTAGGTATCCCACTTGAATTCAACTGATTTATCTTCAGGTGTTTCCTCTAATTCTGGAGGTAATCCTTCAATAAAGGTCATAACACCTTGCGTTAAGTCAGCGGTGCCAAATTTATTGATAGCAGAAACACTTCGAACTTCACCAGTCCAATTTAAACCTGCAATAATACTATCAGTTAACTCTTTCGCTTCATCTTCTAGCATTAAATCAAGTTTGTTAAAGACTAACCAACGTGGTTTATCAAACAGTTTGCTTGAATGTCGCTCTAATTCACTGATAATGGTTTTAGCGTTTTCAAGTGGATCAGAACCATCGGCAGGCATTACATCAACAAGATGTAATAAAATTCGACAACGCTCTAAATGCTTAAGAAACTGTGTACCTAGTCCTGCGCCTTCTGCTGCGCCTTCAATTAACCCTGGAATATCAGCTATTACGAAGCTACGTTGACTATCTAAACGTACCACACCTAAATTAGGTACTAGCGTCGTAAATGGGTAATCAGCTACTTTTGGTCTAGCTGCTGAAACACTACGTATCAGTGTAGATTTACCCGCGTTTGGTAAACCTAACAAACCAACATCAGCTAATAATAGCAATTCAAGTTTAAGGCTACGGATTTCTCCAGGAGTACCATCAGTTTTTTGACGAGGAGCGCGGTTAGTACTACTTTTAAACCTTGAATTCCCTAAACCGTGCCAACCACCTTTAGCAACAAGCATTTTTTGTTCGTTATACGTTAAATCACCTATTTGCTCACCGGTGTCTACATCAACGGCACGTGTTCCAACCGGTACTTTTAAGATTAAATCATCTGAACCTTTACCAGTACAATCACGACTACGACCGTTTTGACCGCGCAAAGCTCGATGAAAACGCTCAAAACGATAATCAATTAAGGTATTTAGGCTCTCGTCAGCAACTAAATAAACGTCACCACCGTCACCGCCATCACCGCCATCAGGTCCGCCGAATTCAATGTATTTTTCTTTTCGAAAACTTACGCAACCGTTGCCACCGTCGCCGGCCTCAACTCTAATTTCAACTTCATCAACGAATTTCATGGTGCTTTGAAACACTCCAAGATTAAACAATTGCCTTATTATAAGTTATTTTTCACACTTACGAAAACAAAGTTATTTTTTATACAAAATGAATACCATTTGGATTAATTAAGGTTTCAGAATTCAATGAGAATAAATTTTCAAGAACGAGGCGCTTAATTGACCAATAGCTGGCTATTGGGATTGAAAGCAACGAAGTTATTATATATTTAGACCCTTTGAAGATGATCAATTAATTAGTGCAATTGGTATAAGATACTTATGTAATTAAGTACCAAAAAAAAACCCTGCTTAAAGGCAGGGTCTTTATTAAGTTTGAGTAAAGTTACTAAGCAACGATACTTACAAACTTACGGTTT
>CAJWBY010000306.1 GCA_913020705.1 uncultured Colwellia sp. | reverse complement strand
ATTGATATTGTAGATATATCAGTAAATGCTGAAAACAAGGATGAAAGTAAAGATGGAAACACGAAAGCGTTTACTCTTACATCGACCTTTGAAGTTATGTATAAAGCGCCCGAGGAGATTCGGAGCGATCTTGACACTGCTTTTTTTAATGATAATGCATGGTTCTTCAGTAACTACGCACACCAAACTGCCCATGATTTAATTCTTTCCATATTAAATAAAACAAAATTTAGAGGTGTTATAAACTTAATTCCACGTCACAGAACAGATTAGCCTTCATCCCTCGCGCGCGCGCGTTACTGCTCCATTAATACTTTCAGGCGTGAACACTGATAGTCCTTAACCTGTTTGTTTCTATAGCCTTTACCTCTAGTTTTAGCTAGGTATGAAACACGGTATATGGCTTTCTGCGTTAGCTGTTCGCTATCTACGAAATAGAATGGTCGCTTGATTACGGGAACATGATTATTACCTGTTGGGGTTTCCCATGCCTGTTTAACCATTTCATTGATTCTTTTGGAATGCCGTATCAAATTACCATCAAGAAAGAGTACCCAGTGATAGTGTTGTGCTTTAGCCCTTTCTTGTTCTCTTACCCAGCAATAACCTACTTCCTTGAATCCATATTCAGGCTTTAACTTCTGAACTAGTCTCTTTCTGAATTCAGTCATTATTTTATTATCTTTAGTGTTGATGTGAGAGCGAAGCATTAGGTGTCTTTATGTTGGTGTTTCTTAGTTTTGAAAATAATGGTCTTGTGAACTCATAATCCCTTTGTCCAAGGTTCAAGTCCTTGTAGGCCCACCATATTTAAAGGGATGACAGCGATGTCATCCTTTTTTTTTACCCAGATTGTGTCAATTTTGTGTCAAAATCGATACTCTCATTTCCCCCTAATAATGCATTGCTGGCAAAAGTAGCTAAATGTTCAGGTGCAAGATGAGCATATCGTCTCACCATTTCTGCTGAACTCCATCCACCTAATTCCTGCAAAACATGTAAAGGTGTTCCACCTTGAATATGCCAAGATGCCCACGTGTGTCGTAAGTCGTGCCACCTAAAATCATCAATACCACACGCCTTTAATGCTTTTTTCCAAGCACGGGTATTTGCATTTTTAATCGGATTACCTTTAAAGGTGAAAACAAATTCAGAATGCTTTCCCATTTGAGACAGTAAAACATCTACGGCCTCTTCATTTAAAGGTACGCCAATGGCTTTTTTAGATTTGGCTTGATCGGCGTGGATCCAAGCAACCTTTCGTTGCATATCCAACTGATCCCACCTTAAACCTAAAACATTACCCTGACGTAAGCCCGTAGCAAGAGCAAAACGAACTAATGCTTTTTGATGACTTGGCAATACCGTTAACAGCCTTGCCGCCTCATGACGATGCAACCAACGAATACGATGCTCAGGCTCTTTGTAAAATTCAATAAATGGAATGCTTACAAGCCATTCCAATTTATTACCTGCTAATCTCAATACTGCTCGAATAACAGATAAAAAGCGGTTAGCATTCGATTTACTCGATGCCTCTGCTTTAATTTCACCAATTGCCTCAATAAGCTCGCGACTAATATCAACTAAGCGTTTACCACCTAAATAGGTCTGCAACCACTTTAATTGAAACATATACTTTCTATAATTAGCCGTACCTTCTCGTGCTTTCAGCCATTTAATAGCCGCATCATCCCACGTCTTACCCGTTGGTAGACCTAAGCGATCTTGCTCCCACACTTCACTTTTTAATTTGTCGTGTAGTTCCTGAGCTTCTTTTTTTACAGTTGTCCTAGAAGAGCGTCTAATTCGCTCCCCGTTTGGTGCGGTGAAGATAATCCACCACGTTTTTCCGCGTTTGGTAAGTGACATAATTTGTCTCCTTTTGTTGATTCACTTAACAACGCTTGCCGAGGGCCACGGTACTGTGAACGAATAAATTCATCAAGATCAATTTTTAAAAATACCCATCGTTTGCCTAATTTACAGCCAGGGATCAATCCCCTTGATGCCATACGACGAACGGTTTCTTTGTTCATATGAAAATAAGAAGCAACCTGTTCTAAATTGAGTGTGTCATTAAAAAGGTCATGTTGGGCCGCACTATCCAGAAGTGTTTTTTCACTATCAATCGGCATAAGCATCACCCCACCTAAACAAGTATGGTTTTGGTGCCAAAGTGAATTCAAGGAATCGTTTAAGCAAATAGCTGGGGAGTTCAACAATAACTCCATATAGCAAATCCAGTGTTCGTTGTAGCTCTTTCAAAGTAAACATATCGTTACTCCATTATTAATTAAAAATACAACTGGGAAATCCAGTTCTACACCAGGTTATGAGATGTCCTGGTGAAAAGTCAAGGATAAAATTGAAAATAAAATAAGGTAAGCCATTGAAATGTAAGGCGAAATCGGCATGGTGTCAAGAGGGTGTCTAGAGGTGGAAAAAAGGTAAGACTTACCGTGTTCTGAAAGTAGACATATTTCAAACTGTACCGAAAAATAGGCATGAGCGGTAGATTTAACTTATTGAAAAGTATGCTATTTTATAATTGTGCACAGTGTAAAAAATACACGTTCAAACCATGGCGAGTCAGAATGACGGAGTACGTTATAGAACGCTTAAATGCAATGCGAGGGTTTACGGTTTTTAAACCATTCTGTGGTGCTCGTATCGAGCGTTACAGAATGGGAGGCGTTTTATTGAGTTTGGAGGAATACGAAGTATGACTTTTATACTCAATGATGAGTGATTTTCTTATTATGAACAAAGTGAATAATTAGACATATCACGTTAGCCTCAAACTTTATAAATCGGAGGATGAATGAAGTTTTAAAGTGAAATGGAATGAACGACTAATGAGGGAATAAAATGAGTGAAAAAATAAATTACAGCGAAAAACAAATTCAGTCACATAGAAATAAGTCAGACTCGACAAAAGACGATTATTTAAAAATATCAGCAGGGTTCATAAAGAGAGAATTGTCGGATAAAAATATTGAGGTAACCGCTTCTAGTTTATGTACAGCATTAAAAAAATGGTCTAAAACAGTTAGAGCAAATACATATAGGAAAATGCAGTGTGCACTTGAATATCAGCAGTATTCAAATAAATATTACGCAGCAGCAGAGAAAATCAGAAATACACAGCGGATTGGTTTTGGTGAATGTGGTAGTAAAAAGAAAAGAACATGTAAACGCGTCAAAGAATCAGAACACTTGAAATTACTGATAGCTGCTTATGAAAAAGAAGATATTCTTCT
>CAJWBY010000305.1 GCA_913020705.1 uncultured Colwellia sp. | reverse complement strand
CAATCTGTAGGAGCGGTCTTTAGCCGCGAGTCTACGCATAAAATCGCGGCTAAAGACCGCTCCTACACAATTAGTTAGTGATCTTTTTGATCAGTTAACTGCAGCCAGCCTTTTCTGCATAAATGTGGTACTAATAGATGTACAGGCATTTTTATCCAATGTGACCTAACATATAGCATCCACTTAGCAAACGCTGTCCAATATAACTCACAGCTAGAATGATTAGGCATTAAAGCTCGACAATACAGCCAGTCCATTAAATGTCGCTGGAATGTATTTGGTAGCCACTGCTTTGAAATATTCAAAATATTTTCAGGTATTGGTGTTCGTAAAATTATTGAACTGTATCTAAGCGCGTAGTATAGCGGTAATTGTTGCTTCAGCTCTTCAGCCCGCTTTAACAATTTATCCCAAAAGTCATCTAAACTATCAAACTCTTTAAGCAATAAATCAAGGTCAGATAGATCTCTAAAACCATGATCAAACTCTCCTTCATGGAATAAATGGGTCGCACTATGAATCACTCGATCTTCAGGGGCTAAAACCCATGCATTTTTATCAGAAACTTTGATAATATTGGCTAGCAGAAACTCAGGGTTTGGACAAAAACGGCTTGTTTTTGGCAAAACATTATGATGAACATCTATAGATGTATGTCTTTGTACGTGTTGCATGGGAGGGATTTCATGCATCCATTCACGATAAAACCGTTGGTCATATGCATCTAAGTGTGCTGATTTCCACCCTTCATAAATCAAAGCTCTCTCAACATCAGCAAGTTTTTCTTCTGGAACCAAAATATCAACATCAGAAAATACTCGACCTTCACTAACAATATTATCAGCAACCGCATAAGCAGTTCCCTTTAAAAAGATCAAAGGTAAATCTAATTTTTCAAAGGCTTTTTGAATACACCGAACCTCCCAAGTAAGAGAAGTTTCAAATTGCGTCGCATAAGTCTGTGCAGATTGAATATGCTTTAATGCATCTACAGGTACTTTAGTTAATAATTCTTTGCTCTCTAAAATATATCCAAACCTAGCCAAGACACCTGACCTACGCGCTTGCCTAACAAATAGATCCCATTGCTGTAAAGTAAAATCAAGGGATTTTTCAGGGTTTATTAAAGCTAAAATTAACAGGGGAGATTTTTTAATACTCATTAAGGCCTTGAGGAATATGACTACAGCAAAAAATAAAAAAACTAGACAGGTAAACCATCAAAAAGGCTAATTGCCTCATTTAAATCACTATATTCAAACTCATAACAGTGACTGCCTTCCACTAAATCACATAAACTATTAAAACCTTGAATTCCTAGAGAATTATAATTAAAAGAATTTTTTGCTAATTCTATTACTGTCTGCCCTTTAGACAGTTCTTTTAATGATGTTGCCGCACCATGCTTATACTGAGGAAAAACAACCCATTTAGCAAAAGCTCTTACATCACCATTCTCAACACTATATTTACTCGGCTTCATGTGCGAAAGAGTTCCCTTAGCAGTATCTTTATAAGATACTCCAAACACAGTGCCAGGTGACAACTCACTAATTATGTCTATTGCTTTATTTTTAAGGCTGACAGGGCGTACGCAAGGGATTATTTCATTTGTTACTAAATCAATAACAGCCATCTCATCAGAAAAAAGACGCCATCCATGACAAGATAAAGCAGCACATAGGGTGCTTTTACCTGCACCAGGTTTGCCACATAAAATCAAAACATGCCCATCTTTTTCAACAACCGCAGCATGAACCAATAAATAGTAATGTACATGACTAGCAATAACCCAATTAAGCCCCCATTCAAAAAAAGGAAATGCCTGATCTAACGGTAAAGGTTTAAAAGGGGTTTTACCATCAATATAACATTGAACTTGCGACCTACAGTACCCACGATAGAAATTAGCGCGATCAATTCTAATATGAAAATCAGTAAATAATACGGGGCTTTTTGTTAGAATCGTAAAATCTGCATATAGATTATTTACTGATTCAATTACTGCACACAATGAGCTTTCCAATAGAACTGAAAAAGGCCCTATCTGTAGCAATATTTCTTTTGATTTTGATTTCATTTAAATCTACGCTAAGGATTGAAAAATAAATCCACGCTTAATTAACTCATTAATTGTATGAGTCAACGTTACAGATAAATTATCAGTATCCTTTTCTTCATCAAACAACTTTTTCAGCAACTGCGAAAAACTGAGTTTCTCTGCTAACAAATAGTTCAATGTACAAAATGAAAAATAAGTCAATATAACTGTGTCACCAGTAAAAGCACTATATGCTAAGAAATCATCCCCCACTTTACGACATATAACATTCTGACAAAAAAAAATTTCAGAACTAAGCTTATTAGAAGACATACGGATTAATATTCTCGTTTACATATTTAACGGTATATTCACCACCATGTAAAATCTTCATATTTGGAAGATAATTTTCAGTAAACCAGTCATTAGTAATTTCAGTAGAAATATAAGGATAAACTAATACAGATGAAACAGAACATAAAAAACCAGTAATATATTGCCAAACTTTATTATGATCGACGTCTATCTCATCAAACCTAACCTGATCTCCCTCTACAGTTATAGTCCCATCCATTACAATATCATTGACATTCATCAGGTTTAGCAAAGTAGGGGCTAAACCCGTATCAACACCTTTGTTATCTGTAATAGTAATATTTATACCTGTAAGGCCAAACACTGTAGCAAAATCATAACCTTTATATTTTTTTACACCATAACGACCCCACTGATCACTAGCACCATTAGTTTTGAAAACTCCTAATGAAACTGTGCTGAACCTAGTATCTATACATGCTGTATTTGGGTCCTGTGAAATATTCCCTGAAACAGCCGCTTTAAAAGAACAGTTATCACCTACGACTTGCCCCCAACTTGGTCTACTTGAAAAAGACATAATAATGGGAGCAGCAACACCTACAGCTTTAGAAAACTTCCGTTTAGATTTATCAACAGTTGATTGATTATCCGTCACACTATCAACACTTTCTTGCTCTTTGTTTTTATCACTCATCTCAATGCCCACCCAATTTAATCAACTTATCTTGTATACTAAACCATATTTTTTAAAAAAAATAAAGCGCTTCTCTATTTTAACGACCACGACCTATAGCATAATAAGCAATACCTTTTTCCTCTAAAACTTCTGGTTGGTATAGATTTCTACCATCAAAGATCACTGCATCAGTCAGCTTCTCCTTTAACATATCAAAATCTGGACTCCAGAAATT
>CAJWBY010000304.1 GCA_913020705.1 uncultured Colwellia sp. | reverse complement strand
TGATTTATCGCCATGTGTCATAGCTAAACCACCACCAACTAACACGTTAAAACCAATCAGCTTGCCATTGTCAGCAATGGCAATAAAGTTCAGGTCATTGGCATGAACATCAACATCGTTTTGCGGAGGAATAACAACTGTAGTTTTAAATTTACGTGGTAAATAATTAGGACCTAAAATAGGTTCTACTTCACCTGTTTCAGTACCGCCTTCAATTTTTTCACCATCTAACCAAATTTCAGCATAAGCACGAGTTTTAGGTAATAGGTGCTCACTAATTTTCTTTGCCCATTCATAAGCCTCTTGATGAAGTTCAGATTCAACAGGGTTAGTGGTACAAAGAACATTACGGTTAACATCACCAGCGGTAGCAATTGAATCTATACCGTACTCATTTAGCGTTTGGTGCATTAGTTTAATATTCGGCTTTAAAACACCATGAAACTGGAATGTTTGACGAGTTGTTATGCGAATACTGCCGTAACTGGTTTTTTCACGAGAAAATTTATCGATCGCTAACCATTGCGTTGGCGTGATAATACCGCCGGGCATACGAGCACGTAACATCACGTTATGTAATGGCTCAAGCTTTTGCTTAGTACGCTCATTACGAATATCGCGATCATCCTGCTGATACATGCCATGAGTTCTTATCAACTGAAAATTATCAGCAGTAAAACCACCTGTAACATTGTCTTTTAAATCATCTACAATAGTGCCACGTAAGTAATTGCTTTCTGCTTTTAGTCTTTCGTTATCAGCATGTTTACCTTCAACGATTAACGGACCATTGGCTTGATTTTCTTTTGTTAAGTCAGTCATTAGTATACATCCTTCTGATAACGCTTAGCGTTACGTAAATCTTTTAAATAGGTAGTTGCTTGTTCTTGAGATAGTTGGCCCTGCTCAGAAATAATTTCTAATAACGCTGACTCAACATCTTTTGCCATTCGGCTCATATCACCACAAACATAAATATGTGCACCACGCTCTAACCAGGAAAATACTTCACTGGCATTTTCTTTTAAACGGTCTTGCACATATATTTTTTCAGCTTGGTCGCGAGAAAATGCTAAATCAATTTTGTTTAACAACCCTGATTTAAGATAATTTTGCCATTCAACTTGATAAAGAAAGTCTTGAGTAAAGGTTTGGTTACCAAAGAATAACCAGTTATCACCGCTTGCATCCGTTGCCTCACGCTCTTGCATAAATGCGCGAAATGGCGCGACACCAGTACCAGGACCAATCATTATCACTGGAGTTTCATTGTCAGCAGGTAAACGAAAGTTATCATTGTGTTCAATAAAAACCTTAACTTCGCCGCCTTCTTCACTGCCGTTAGCTAAAAAGCCTGATGCTCCACCTTGGCGAACTTCATCACCAGCTTGATACTGAACAAGACCTACCGTTAAATGAACTTCCTCTTCAACTTCACTCTGTGCAGATGCTATAGAATATAATCGTGGAGTGATCTTTCTTAACGCTTCAATAAATGTTTGTGCACTCAGCTTTACTTCATTAGGTAAAGGCTCTGACTTAACAACATCAACAACTTGATGATTGGCAGCATATTCTCGTAATGCTGCTTTATCATCTAACAAAGCAAGTAGCTTTTCGCTTTCAACTAACTTAGCCCAAAACTCTACAAAGTTAATTGAGGTTTGTGTGATTTCATACTTAGCCTGTAATGCTGTTGCTAATTCAATACTTTCACCGACAACAGATACCATTTCTTGACTATTTAAACGCAATGCAGTGATAAGTTCATTTACAAGATTTGAAGAGTTTTCAAACCAAACACCTAACGCATCACCTGCTTGATAAGTAATACCTGAATCACCAAGATCGATTTCAACATGGCGTACATCTTTAGCAGAGTCGCGGCCTGTTATTTTCTGGCTAAGTAATAGTTCTGCCGTATAAGGCATCTGTTTAGTATATTGCTCTTCTACGCTACTAACATTGGCTAGTGGCACAACATTGCTAGAAGGCTTATCGACATCAAGTAACTTTTTAGCTTGGGCAATAACATTTGCAGACCATGTACCAGCTTCTGCATCATAATCAACGTCACAATCAACACGTTCAGTAATTCTTTTCGCGCCTAATTTTTCTAGGAATTGATCAAAGTCTTTTCCTGTTTGGCAGAAAAATTCATAACTTGTATCACCTAGTGCCAAAACACTGTAATGCAAGTGGTCAAGTTTAGGCGCTTTTTTAGACGCTAAAAATTCATGTAGAGCAATGGCATCATCTGGCGCTTCACCTTCGCCATTAGTACTTGCAACAATAAGTAAATGAGTTAGGTTTTTAATTGCTTTAGGTTTAAGTTCACCCATGCTTTTCAATTCAACGTTTAAACCTTCAGCACTTGCTTTTGCAGCTAAGCTTTTCGCAACACCTTTCGCGTTGCCAGTTTGTGAACCGTATAAGATGGTCAACGTTGCAGCTGCGACACTAGACGTTGTAGCAGGTATTTCTACATTAGTAACACTTTCAGCCTTTGCAGCTAAATAGCCACTAGCCCACGCTAATTGAAGTGGAGAAAGATCATTGATACTTTGCTTAAAAGACGCCAATTGATTGGTATCTAACATTGTTTGATTTAAGTTTTGCTTTTCCGGCAACATGTCGACTATACGCTCATCTTTAATTAATGAAGCAAGAATAGACGGAACAGTAGTAAATGAAAAAGAATAGAAACGGCTTTTTTATTCAAAAATAGAATATAGAAAAGTTATTATCAGAAATTAGCTGTTGGATAACGCAGTTCTCTGTGTTTATAGCTGAAAGCGGAGATCGCTCAAATAAGGTATTCAAGTGAACTTTGAAACTCCAAGCACATCAAAACAGTAACGGTTTTGACGTACATGGATGTAGGTTAGTAGTGTAATGCAAGAACAATTACCGAGGATTGCTAAGAACTACCTTAATAGAAATTTAAATAGCGAAAAAACTCGCAGTTTAAACTGCTGTTTATTTAAACTACCAGACAGCAAAAAGCCCGTCACATCAGTAACGGGCTTTTCTCAATAGAAGCCTAGCAATGTCCTACTCTCACATGGGAACTCCCACACTACCATCGGCGCTAACACATTTCACTACTGAGTTCGGAATGGGATCAGGTGGGACTATGTCGCTATTGTCGCTAGACAAAAAAGTTACAATCTTGAAAGCGTTTTCAATAAGGTATTACTACATTATCGACGATATAAATACATTATCTCTTATTCATCACTATGTTATGCGTGATGTTTGTCAAACTTACCTACAAAAC
>CAJWBY010000303.1 GCA_913020705.1 uncultured Colwellia sp. | reverse complement strand
TGGTTGGTATGCTCAAATATGGGCTCGTAACTTGACTAATGATGAGTATTATCAATCTGCCTTCCCAGCACCGATTCAAGCGGGTAGTTTTAACGCTTATCCAAATCAGCCAGCTACTTTTGGCGCAAGTATTTCCTATGAATTTGAATAGGTAAATCACTTAAGATTGACTTAAAAACCTTACAATAATTTATTGTAAGGTTTTTTTATATCTATCAATTTTAAGTGGGCATTCTTTACTAATAGCCACAAGCTTCATTTTTTTGAAAGATATTTTAGTCATATTGTTCAGCCATGTTTATTGAAGATTATCGTTATTTAATTGTTCAATAACGAATATTTAAGGTTACAATTTATGTCTAAATATACGCTTTACGGTACACAATTTTCACTTTATTCTGGGAAAGCGCGCGCTTACCTTCGTTACAAAAAAATTCCATATGATGAAGTGCTCTCAACAATAGGAATATATAAAAAAGTTATCATTCCTAAAACCGGTGTACGTTTTATTCCAGTCGTAAAAACGCCCGATAATGAATATTTACAAGACACAACTCATATTATTGATGAATTGGAAAAGAGTCATACAAACAAAAGTGTATATCCAACAACACCTAAACAACGTTTAGTATCATTATTGTTAGAATTATTTGGAGACGAATGGTTACTGATCCCTGCTATGCATTATCGTTGGAATTATGAAAACTCTCGTTTTATTTATCGCGAATTTGGAAAGGTTGTATCTCCAAAATTGCCTGGAATAATACGTGAGTTTTTCGGTAAAAAGATTGGCAGCCGTTTTAAAGGCATTGTCCCATTATTAGGTATCACCAACAAAACTATCCCTGCGATCGAGCAGTGGTACGAGCAAAGTTTTTTAGTAGAATTTAATAAGCACTTATCAACTTATCCTTTTTTATTAGGTAATGCACCATGCATTGGAGACTTTGGGTTATTCGCCTCTTTATATGCACACTTATATAGAGATCCTTACCCTGGTCAGCTAATGAAAAAGTTAGCGCCAAATGTTGTTAAGTGGATAGAACGAATGAAAGACGCTTCTAGTATTGAAGGAGATTTTCTACCTGATGATGAAATCCCTGAGACTTTATTACCGATGTTGAGTCATCTATTTTCGAACCAATGGCCAGTGCTTGAGAATACAGCCAATCGACTTTCAAAATGGTATGAAGAACAAGGTAAGAGTGAAGTGCCTATCGAAATCCCAAGACGTTTAGGCATGCATATGTTTTCGTTTAATTACATAAAAGAAGAGCGAATGGTATTACCATACTCACAATGGATGATGCAGAGACCTCTCGATTTTTACCAGTCTTTATCAAATCAGGAAAAAAACAACCTTGAACCATTTTTGAATAAAATTAACGGTTTTTCTGCTTTGAATTTTACGATTAAAACTAAAGTTACCCGTATTAATAACAAATTTATGATCAAATAATTTACGGCCATTTTATGAGCGTTATTTAATAAATCGCAGAAGGTGTTTATTACTTTAAATTAATATTTTATGTGAACTTTATATTTCAGTGTAATTCATTAATTTAAGGAACCCTTACAAAAATCCTAATTTTCAATAGTGATGTTTTTTTATTCATACTGACGTAACATATTAATTTTAAGATATAAAAATTATAAAAGTCACATTTTTTTTAGGATGTAATGACATTGTTGTTATTCAAATAATGAATAGTTAGTCATAAGAACTATTCATTTGTTTAATTACTTGGTTCCGCTTAGCATGGTTTAGTAGCATCAAAACGGTGTTTAAATCAAAAGAGTGAGTGACGAAGAAAATGATCATAATAGTGTGTATTAAATTATTGCAACAAAACTTTATTTTGGGAGCATAAATTTATGGCTGCTATTTACCTAATCCGTCACGGGCAGGCATCTTTTGGGAAAGCTGATTACGACCAACTCTCAAATAAAGGTTCCGAACAATCAGCATTGTTAGGAAAATATTGGCAATCTTTGCCTACGCCTGAAAAAATTTATTCAGGCGATTTATTACGTCATGGACAGACGTTAGAGCACTTTCTCCTTGGTTATGAAAGTAAGGAACCCTCTGTCACCATACATTCTGGATTTAACGAGTTTAACCATGTTGACTTACTGGCTTGTTATGATCCTCGGTGGAATAGCTTTGCTGATATGGCTTCTACTGTAGGCAAACAGCCAGGCGCAAATAAAATATTTCAAAAAGAATTTGCTAAAGCACTGGAACGTTGGACATGTGGCAAAAACGACAGTGACTATAAAGAAAGCTGGCCTCAATTTCAAAACCGTTGTATCAGCTCATTAAAAGACGTTATACACCAAGAGCTAACAATTAAAAGCAAACAAAAAAGTAAACGAACACAAGATATTTGTATTTTTACATCAGGTGGCGTTATCTCTGTGATAATTCAACATATATTAGGATTGTCTGATGAAAAAGCCTTAGTTGTTAACCAACAATTACGTAATACCAGTGTCACTAAACTTCTCTGTTCTGGAGATAGTTTAAATATTGACTATCTCAATAATTATAGCCATTTGACACTTGCGGGTGCTGACTGGGTAACCTTTAGATAATTAACCAAAAAATATAATAAGTAGGATACTTAACATGATTAATAAATTATTTGATTTAACAGGAAAAGTTGCCTTAGTTACTGGCGCAAGTCGTGGTATTGGTGAGCAAATTGCAAAAATATTAGCACAAAGTGGTGCGCATGTCATTGTATCAAGTCGAAAAATAGAAGGTTGTCAAACGGTTGTTGATAGCATTATTGCTGAAGGCGGAAGTGCACAAGCCATCGCTTGTCATATTGGTGAAATGGACCAAATTGAATCAATCTTCAGCCAAATATCAGCAGAGCACGGTAAGCTAGATATTTTAGTAAATAACGCTGCTGCCAACCCTTATTTTGGACATGTATTAGATACAGACTTAAATGCGTTCCAAAAAACGGTTGATGTAAATATTCGCGGTTACTTTTTCATGTCGACCATCGGCGCAAAATTGATGAAAGAAAGTGGCGGTGGCGCTATTGTGAATGTTGCTTCTATTAATGGCGTTATTCCTGGCGATTACCAAGGCATTTATTCAATTACTAAGGCTGCTGTTATTTCAATGACTAAAACTTTCGCAAAAGAATGTGCCCAGTTTAATATCCGTGTAAATGCTTTATTGCCTGGCGGTACTGATACAAAGTTTGCATCAACATTAGTAAATAATCCTAAAATTCTTGAGCAATTAATGCATCACGTTCCAATGAAGCG
>CAJWBY010000302.1 GCA_913020705.1 uncultured Colwellia sp. | reverse complement strand
AGCGTAAAACCTTGAGTATTTTGTCTTGGTTGTTTTAATGTCATTCTAGTATCCATTAATACTTTCACTTTGGTTAAAAATTCCATCTCATTAATATTTAACAGCATATCGTATTTTTTGATAAAAATATATCTTGTAAATGACAAACAATTAACCGACAAAATATTGTAAATATTGATGAAGCGCTTTACTCTTTGTTTACTATTCCCCTGTTATTAAAACAACCTTGACATTATTCCCCTATTTCAGATTTTTTCTTATTTTATATTTCTGTTTTGCTATGCATATTGTGCTGGAAACCCCCGGTGGTACAGGTTTATATTTATCCTTCAATGTATTTGGTTGGTTAATCGCTACTATCCTTATTTCATTAGGCCTCTGGCAGATTACGCTTAAAAGAAAAGTGGTTACAAGCAAACTGCAACTTTATAGCTTGTTAGGCTTTTTGTGTTTATGCGTACCTATGTTTTATGGCAGTGAATTCAGTGATCACGCTATTCCACGCTTGCTTGGCTTGGCCGGTGGTTTACTTCTCCTCTTCTGTTTATATCAATTTGATGAATTAACCGATAACCCACAACAAATCTTGTGGTGGATCTTAATCGCTGTTGCTCTACAAGCAAGTTTCGGTTTAGTACAGTATTTCATTTTAGAAACAGGTGACTGGGGAGGATACAAGTTAGGTATCAGTAGACCTCATGGGAGTTTTTTACAACCTAATGTAATGGCAAGTTTCATGGCTACGGGAATTGCGATTGCTTTATATTTATCAGTTTCGTCCAAAAAATTTCCGATAAATAAATATCAACAAGCACTCTGTTATTTTTGCTTATTCTCAGCGACGTTTTTAGTTGTGGTTTTACAGTCAAGAACAGGGCATTTTGCAACGCTTTTAGTTCTCGCATTTATAAGTCCTTATTTATATCTGAAGAATAAGAAACAGTTTTCAATTAATGTGTTTATAATTATTGCTTCCTTTTTCATAGCTTTGATTAGCTTTAATAATAGCGATGCATATAGTCGTGGAGAAGAAAATTATCAAAACGCAGGTGCTCGCCCTGATACGTACCGAATCACTGCACAAATGATACTTGATAAGCCAATTACAGGTGCAGGCTATGGTCTTTACGAGCGTGCTTTTTTGGACACTTATAATCGTTATATAATTGAACACCCTGAAATGGATAAAGCGCAACAACGTATGGCACACCCCCACAACGAAATTTTATATTGGGTTAGTGAAGGAGGTATAATTGCACTCATTGGTTTGATTTGGTTCTCTATCGCTTATATGAATAGCTGGCTTAAAATTAATAACAAGCTGGCTAAGCGATTAGCCATTTTAGGATTGATTACCCCATTGCTGTTGCACAGCCAATTAGAATTCCCTTTTTACACATCTATTAGCCATTGGTTTGTTTTTATTATTTTACTTTGGTTTATGGACATACAAAGTAGCTGTGATAAAAATAAAATTTCATTCGACAAAACCTTTTCATTACGTTTTTTTGCGGTTTTATTACCTGTTATCTTCCTACCTTTTTTAGTGACTACTTTACATACAGGTAACATTATCGTTGAACATGAAAAAAATGGGTACCGACATATTGAACGTTTGTTAGATATTGAAAACACCATAGCATGGCAAAGTAGGCTTGATAAAAGTATTTTCGGGCACACATTAGTCGCTGGTCTACGAGAGCAGAGTCCTGAAGCTTTGCAGCGATATATTAATTGGGGATTAACGCGTGTACGACATGCTCCAAGAAGCAGCGTTTATTCAAACGTTCTATTGTGTTTGGGTATTTTAAAACAAGAAAAAGAATATCAAAGAGTTTTAAAGGAAGCTAAATTAACTTATCCGCTCATTGAGGAATGGGGAATTAATATTTTAAAAGCTAAAGATGATTAATCTATCAATAAATTATGACCCTGTAACAAAATCTGTGTAACTGCCTATCATTAATACCCAACTAGGGTTTAGGATAGGCAGACTATGAATAAGAAAGAACTAGAAGCATTTGCTAAGCAAGCAGCCAAAGGTATTAAGTCAGAGCAAGACTTAACGGACTTTCGTAAAATACTAACCAAGATAACCGTTGAGGCAGCCTTAAACGCTGAGCTAGAAGAACACCTTGGTTATGCACTTCATGAGCAATCCAGCACCAAAAACAATCGAAACGGCTACTCTTCAAAATCCATCCGTACCGAAGATGGACAAGTTGATCTTGAAACCCCGCGTGATAGAGAAGGAAGCTTTGAGCCACAGTTAGTTAAGAAGAATCAAACAAGATTTACCTCCATGGATGATAAAATCTTGTACCTGTATGCCAAGGGCATGACAACCAGAGAAATCGTCGATACATTCAAAGAAATGTATGATGCTGACATTTCACCCACACTCATATCTCGTGTGACTAATGCAGTTATTGACCAAGTCACTGAGTGGCAAGCCAGACCTCTAGACTCCGTTTACCCCATTGTTTATCTTGATTGCTTAGTGGTTAAAATCAGGCAAGACAAGCAAGTTATCAATAAAGCGATTTACTTGGCCCTGGGAGTTAATATTGAGGGTCACAAAGAATTGCTAGGCATGTGGATATCAGAAAACGAAGGCGCTAAGTTCTGGCTAAATGTCTTAACTGAGCTTCAAAATAGAGGGGTAAATGATATCCTTATTGCCTGTGTAGATGGCCTAAAAGGCTTTCCTGAAGCGATTAATACCGTATTCCCTCAAACCCAAGTTCAGCTCTGTATTGTTCATATGGTACGAAATTCAATGAAATACGTACCATGGAAAGATTACAAGGCAGTAACCGCCGATTTGAAGCGGATATACCAATCAGTGACAGAAGAAGAGGCGCTACTCGAACTCGATAACTTCTGCACTTGCTGGGATGATAAATACCCACAAATCAGTCGTTCTTGGCGTGCACATTGGTCTAACTTGAACACGCTATTTAAATACCCTCAAGATATTCGAAGGGCTATATACACAACGAATGCGATAGAGTCACTGAACAGTGTAATTCGTAAAGCGATTAAAAAACGTAAGCTATTTCCCTCTGATGATTCAGCGAGGAAAGTAGTTTATCTTGCGATAGATGCGGCATCCAAGAAATGGACGATGCCGATAAGAAACTGGAAAACGGCCTTGAATCGATTTATGATTGAATTCGAAGACCGTTTAAAGGACTTTATTTAAAACTGGCAGTTACACAAAATCTGTTACAGGCTCATTTAGAAAATTACTTAGGTTGGTTTAGATTTTTAGATACAAATGAAAATCCTAATAAAAACAACCTGTTCAAAGCTCAACAACACTTAGCGGGAACATAGCCACTGTTATTAGT
>CAJWBY010000301.1 GCA_913020705.1 uncultured Colwellia sp. | reverse complement strand
GCACTCATACATTATCCTCCCACTCAGGAAACGGGTCGCTTAACGTTGCCCAGTAACTTTTACCTTGTGATAACTCCTCTTCGGATAATAAGCATTGATCAAGCGCATTAGTCATCGCTTGTTTATCTAACTTTTGCCCTATAAAAACTAGCTCTTGACGCATATCACCGAAGGGCTCTACCCATTGTTTTTTTATTTCATCTAAAGATTCTTCATCTTTTGGCCAGTTATCTTTTGGTATCGATTTCCAAAACATACCGGCAAAACCATAACGCGCTATACCGCCAGCTTGACTCCATTGCCCACAAAATTGTGGGCGTGACGCTAACCAAAAATACCCCTTTGACCTAATAAGCTTGCCAAACTGCTCGGTGTTATGCAGAAATTGATAAAATTTTTCAGGATTAAAGGGGCGTCTTGCAAGATAATTGAAACTACCAATACCGTATTCTTCGGTTTCGGGTACATGTTCGCCACGCATTTCTTTAAGCCAACCTGGTGCTTGCTCTGCGCGTTGAAAGTTAAATAAACCGGTATTGAGTACTTCATCAATATTAACGTTACCTGAAGTTATTGGAATAATTTTAGCGTGGGTATTCAGCACTTTAAGAATAGCGCTAAGTCGCTCTATTGTGTATGGCTCAACTAAATCGGTTTTGCTGATAAGAATAACATCAGCAAACTCGACTTGGTCCACCAGTAAATCGGTTACGCTACGTTCATCTTCATCGCCGAGTGATTCACCGGTGCCTTGTAAATATTGCGCTTCGTCATAATCTTTTAAAAAATTTACCGCATCGACAACGGTTACCATGGTATCTAAGGTGGCAACATCAGATAATGAAATCCCGTCTTCATCGGCAAAGGTAAATGTTTCGGCAACGGGTAATGGCTCAGAAATTCCTGTAGATTCAATGACGAGGTAATCAAACCTACCATCTTTTGCTAATTTATCGACTTCAAGTAATAGGTCTTCTCGTAACGTACAACAAATACAACCATTACTCATTTCTACCAATTTTTCCTCACTATGATTGAGTGACACCTCATTTTTAATAAACGCTGCGTCGATATTTATTTCGCTCATGTCATTAACGATTACCGCTACTTTTTTTCCTTGACGGTTATTTAAGATATGACTTAGTACCATTGTTTTTCCGGCACCTAGAAAACCAGATAGTACTGTGACAGGTAATTTTTGTTCAATCACGTTATTAATATCTCTATTTTAAATTATTAAGGATATGTTATAATATATCATTATGTTTTGGTAGTCTGCTTTTACAAATAGTAGATATGACTTTATATTTTATGTGGAAAGATACAACTTTTATAAGCAGTGAATCATGAGGTTTTCAGGGATATAGGTTGGATATCACTAATAACCCACAGTACATATAGTTTAATAAAAATAGATGAATAGCACCATTAGGGCCTTCTTTGTGCCATTGCGAAACTACAACTAATGGAGTAAAAAACTTATCGATTTGAAGTGCTAGCATGAAGAAGCGAACATTACTGATTTAATCACTCGGGTTTAGCTTTCTAAGGCGCAATGGAGCCGAAAGCGAAATAGAATTAATACCCTAAATTTATTCAAAAATTAAATAATTCCAATGTTAGCTTTGGGGATTTGAAAACTAACGGCATGTAAAAATTTTAGTTGTGAATGGATGTGAATTTTGAATGAAAAAGGAAGTTTTAGAATCTCTGCTCTGCTTTTACTAACTCAAAAGCTAACTTCCGCTTTTGGCTATCAGAAGCCATAAGAGGAACATTGATTATAAAGACCGCTGTATGTCTGGGAGCTGTCGTTAGTAAAACAAACGCTAACGTCATCAAAGGCATAAATTGAGCGTTAACATTTCAAACGTGAATGATCGAATTGGTGGCTTAGTTGTCCATCAGGATGAGGTATAAAGCCTTTAGGTAGGTTCATCAAATATATAACCTGATAAAAATTTACTTTTTAATACTACTTTTATATGAGTTTAATCCGTAATAGGTTAATTAACTAAAGATATCACGAGGCCAATGAACAATAACGCTGATACTGATTGCCAAAACAACAGAGGGTTACGCTGTAATAAAGGTTGATTCTTGTATTCTTCAACGGCAGATGAGCTTGGTTTACTCAAATCGGCAAAGAATTCTGAAAATGCTCTATAGCGCTGTTTAGGATCCGCCGCTGTCGCTTTTTGAAGGCTTAGATCTAACCACAAGGGTAGCTCTGGCCTAAACTGTTTAATACTACGGTATTGCATGTCGTTATAATTTTTAATAGTTATTTCAGCACGTTGCATAGGTTTGTAAGGTAGTTGACCTGATAACATTTCATAACAAATAACCCCCAATGAAAATAGGTCACTTTGATAATCTGCTTTCATGTGCAATAAGGTTTCTGGCGCAATATAATTTAAAGAACCATGCGGCACTTCTTCTTTTATTGTTTCTTGGTTTTCATCAAGTGAAGCGACAAATACGGTGCCATAATCAATCAATTTAATTTGACCATATTCATCGATCATAATATTGTCAGGTTTTAAATCGCGATGTACTAAATCTAAACGTTGAAATGATCGTAATGCGCCGATCACTTGTTTCATTATATCTCGGACTTGTGCAACGCTAGGTTTAGGGTTGTCATGTAACCATTCACCTAAAGTTTGTCCTTTAATGTATTCACATACATGATATAAAAATTGGCTGTCTTTTTTTCCGGGTAATACACGCATTACGTTAACGTGCTTAATACGCTCTCCAACCCAAGCTTCACGCATAAAACCTTGCAAATAAATCGCGTCGTCTGAGAAATTAGCTGAAGGTGCTTTTAACACACAAGGTTCATCTGTCTTAATGTCTATGACTAAATACAAGTGCGAACGAATACTCGCGTGGATCACTTTTTTAATGAGATAACCATCAAGCTTTTGTCCAACTTTTAAGGCCGGCGGGATGGCTTTAGCACTTAAATCACGTTCAATTTCCGCCAGTTTCCGATTGGGGATTGCGTCAATATATACCAGTAAACAGGTAACGTTGTCATCACTCCCGCGTTCAAGTGCCGTTGCAACAATTTTTTTAGAGAGCGTTTCTAAGTCTGACTTATTTGGTGATAAGGGTAAGGTATCAAACAGTGTTTTAAAAAGAGGTTTCGTAATAAAGTCATGAATACCATCACAACTTAGCATGAATAAATCTCGTACCTGCAAATCAACTTGATAAACATCAACTTCTAAATGACTATCGGCACCTAGTGCGCGTGTTAATAAGTCCTGTTGCCCTATTTGTTTACGATTGTGAGCACGTGTAACCACTTCTAATTGTTGATGGCGATATTTTGTTATGCGGGTATCACCAACATGAAAGATATAACCCGTGGTTGATTTAGCAATA
>CAJWBY010000300.1 GCA_913020705.1 uncultured Colwellia sp. | reverse complement strand
CCCTACTGTTAATCACAGGGGTAGTGTGGCATTGTTTTTTGTGACTTGGAATTACGCTAATAATTAATCGTTTACCATTTAAACATCTAGATTCCTGCCCACGCTTGACTCACTGCCATTAAGTTAAGCGAAATCATAGGATGTGCTGATGACCTCGTCAGTCGTAAGTTAACCCACAAAATACAAGCACAAGAGATGCGCACAAGCGTGTTGTGATAATTAAAAAAGACTTCAGTTGCTAGGCTTCGCCTAGAAAAACTGGCGATCCTGCTTAGTTATCATCTACTTCATCCGAAACCTTGAGAAAGTAGTGGCTAATTTCATCGATGATGGTGTTTTTACCAAGCCGCAAGAATTGTTTGGTGAAGGATGCTACCAACACTTGCTTGACCGTTTTCTCAGAGGGCAATTCGCGTGACCGAGTACGCAGGTAAAGCTGATGTTTTGACCAAACATCATTGCCAAAATTGAGCGAGATAAATTGCATCAGTCCCACTGCAATGCAAGCACACAAGACGAATGTCTCATAGGATTGCCAGCAGGCTTTTACCGTCTTGATTTGATGAGTCTGAGGAGTCTTTAACAACCGGTTGGGGAATGGCCTTCTGGAATGTCTCGGCAAGCTTTTAGTCCAGAAGCGAAAATCAAAGGCTCCGAGCAAATGTTTCAGCACCCAGAACAAGGTTTCAATCCGTGTCCTGGCACAGTATAGTTCAATGGCATGAGCAGCAGATAGTGTTAAATCAGAACTCATCAAAATGATCGGTCCTTTGGATGTGACAGCCAAAACAAACAGCACATAGTCTGCAATAGGCCTCCACAACAAAGTCAAACGCATCACTTGGATGTCCTCGATTTTGCCATAAACACGGCATTCAACCGTCTCGAATAAATGCGGATGATCAAAGCATTCTTTTAAATGCACTTTCTCGCCGTAGAGTGCCTGACGACCTCGACGCCCCACTGGTTTTAGGGGTGCGGGAAAATAGCCGACATAATGCTTCTTAGCCTTGACCAGTATTTCAACCCACGGTTTTTTATGCTCAATAGAATAATATCGGCACGCCCGAAAGACACTGCCCGTCGAAAAAAATGCATCCAACACTAAGAAACAGGGGCAGTTGTGGCAAGCGGCAAATAGAATCGCCATGAGAACCAAGCGCTCTGCCAACTTGACAGGGTCTTTTTTGCTATCTTCTTCCGTTAGGCCTAAGTGTTGCCAGCCTTGCTGAATTTGTAGCTGTAACGGACAGCAAAAACAGGCGGAAAATGAACCTACTAATAAGCCAATAGCTCCCCAGCATTGCCCCCGAAAATAACCCGGCTTGCTCTGTGTCTCAGATGATTCATGTAGCGACACCACACCAGGCATATTGCGCCCATCTTTAACAGCCAGAGTGTGATCACCTAAAATAACTTTTCGTCCAGACAGTTCAACTGCTTTTCCCTGTCCGACCACGAAGCGTTGCCAAGTGTGCAATAACGTCTCGTAACAATAAGCTTTTGATCTAAAAAAAATGGAGCAGTCGATGGTACCCTGCTTCATTTGTCATCCAGAAACGGCATAGCGATGTCACGCCGATCATTTCCGTTGCACCCATAAAACCGATTACAATGGCACAGAATAATAACCAGCTGCTGTGCCTTGAAAAATCACTACGAAAAGCTCTCAAAGCTTGATCAATATAGTTTTGCATGAAATTTCCTATTTAGTTAGGAGTAAAATCCATGATTGATCGTTAAAAGTCAAGTCCTGCAGAACTTGCGACTGACGAGTTCTTGAATAAGCGGTTTATAAAACACTTACCAAGCACCATTAGAAAATAGATCATTGACCGATAGCGAGGGTTCACTACTCACTAAGGTTACCCTCACCTGAGCTGGTTTACTAACCCTTTTCCTTGCCCAATACAGAAATTGAGAAAGACTGTCTACCTGATCATCATGTTTACTCTTGGGAAAGTGAACCATTTCATGTTGAAAATTGGCCAGCCAAAATGCCTCATTAGGTACGAAAACACGTCCAGCTTCTATTGCAGGGCTTTCAGCCATCATTCGTGTAGCTTTATCATCTTTAGGAATGATAGGTATAATATTCAATGCTGTAGTGGCTGTTAAATCCTGTATTAAGGAAATACCTGCATTCATAGCCTCAATCAAAATGATATTGGCATGCCACTGACCTGCTGATGCAATAATACGCGATTTAAGCGCGGGATATTCAAGGCGCTCCCTTACAACATCAAACAAATAAAACTGATTATTCTTCACAAGCCAAGTTGTACAAACAGACCAGTCATTTAGTTCACCCGCCTTACTAGCAGTATCCCAACTTTGTACAATTAAGTCGCCATTCAATTGTTGAGGTTTTTTATCATATCGTTTAAACCACTCAAACTTAACAATATCACCTCCTACAGGTGTTGGGCGTTGCTGATACTGTGCAGCAAATGCTTGAGATCCCATTGAAGTCTTTAGGTTATTAAGCATTTCACGTGATTCACGTCCAGGATGTAAAATTTCACCTTCTTGACGTGTATGATATGTATTATCAGCAATCAAAATTTTTTCATCTTGTTCGGCAATAGCAGCAAGGTTTAAATGTGTCCATTCATCTGTTTCCAGTAGATAGCCCGCCAAGTCATTTTCATGTAAGCGTTGTTGGATCACAATGATGACATCTTGATTTTTATTATTTAGGCGAGATAACAACGTATTTCTTAACCATGTCAAAACCGACTCTCGTTTAGTATCTGAGTTAACATCATCAGCTTTATGAGGGTCATCGATAATAATCAGATTACCACCTCGGCCTGTTAATGAACCACCGACAGAAGTGGCTAGACGAAACCCCTGTTGGGAAGTGGTAAATTCAGCTTGTGTATTCTTTTTATTGTCTAGCCTCGATTTAGGAAAGCATTCTCTAAACCAACCTGATTCCATTACTGTTCGAGTATCCATGGAAAGTTTTTCAGATAAAGACTGAGCATAACTGGCACAGATAATCTTTCGAGAGGGATCATGACCTAGCACCCAAGCAGGAAAAGCAACTGAAGCAGAAATTGATTTTAAGTATCGTGGGGGCATGGTAATAATCAATCGTTTAATATCCCCTTTCATGCAACATTCCAGGTGATATGCAATCGCTTCAATATGCCAATTGGAAAGAAACGCCTCACCACCGGAAACTGTTTGAAAGGTTTTGTGAATAAAACTGACTAAATTATGTCGTAATAGAGCATTAAGTTGTTTTTTATTACTCATTTGAATTTCCTTGAGATTTTAAATTTTCATCAAGCTGAGAAATAGACTCATTCAAAACTTTTTGCGAAAATGCATTTAATATTTGTTGATCATCCTCACCTAACTCATCAATATTTAAAACTTTGTTTTGAGCCGAATGTTCAACTCCGATAATTAAATTAATCAAA
>CAJWBY010000299.1 GCA_913020705.1 uncultured Colwellia sp. | reverse complement strand
GTAACCTATGCTCTGAATAATCTGTACATCAAGGATCACGAATCACTACGGTTTCTTACACGGTTCACCCAACATACATACCGTCTAAGAAATGCCAATGTTTATGCTCATGATCCTGTGAAGTATTTAGGCGGTTTTTTATGGGCCGTTATGGCTGGCTGGTGTAATAAAAAAGAAGGCTATCGAAGTGAAGATATTATCGAAAAAAGTATTCAGTCTTTATAACAATAAAACCCAATTAGAGTGCATGCGTTTCACCCCAATCTTTCAAAGCAAGCAATAGTGGAGAGAGAATTTCTCCAAATTCTGTTAGCGAGTATTCAACCTTAGGGGGCACTTGAGGGTAAATTTCACGATGAACTATGCTATTGGTTTATGTCATCGCAGCTGAAACAACAATGCCGATAAATAATAAAATCACTGATTGGAAAATGGCAGCAGCGATATTTCCTTTCTTAATTTCATCAATAAAATTGATGTTTTTAAAAATAAATTTATCTATCAAAATCAAGGCAACCACACCGATAAATAAGCTGATAACGGCATAACCAAGATTGATTAGCATAAAAATAATATTTTGCTCGAGAGAGGTGATTTCCATTATTAATCCTGTGTGGGTTCGACATTAAAAGGTGTTTTCGGTAAATTAGCCCAGCCAATAGCCCATGCGGTGATAGGTTCGATGGAAGCATATTTTAGTTCTTGACTGTAATAGTTCATCAAATCGGTGACAGCATAGTTTTTGGCTGCTTTTATATTGTATAAATCTGCCGCACCAAACAAATGTAATATTTCATGCGATTGCACTTGCTGAGTTGCCCATGAATATGGGTTGTTATTCATTTTTTCAGTCAACATAACATACTCATTTTTGCAGCGGTTATGCTTGATATTTGCACAGCTCATCGCAAATGAACGTGCTTGATTATTCGAGTGAAATACCAAAGCAACATCATGATAAGGATTATGGTTGGCTATGGCATCCGTAAATGCTTTAAAGTTGGCAAAACCTAATTGTTGAGCTATTAGGCTTTGAGCATGTTTAAAAAATGCTGCTTCCCGTAACCATTCTTTGCTAAGACCTTTGGGACTTTTCACATAAAAGTATCGGACATCAATATTTAAGTTGTCGACGTCATAATGATTGGCCTGAGTTTTATACCAGCGTGTAACTTGGTCGATATTGAAGTGATTTTTTTGACGTAATTTAGCTGACCACTTACTCCATTTATTATCGTCTAAGTAAATATAGGCAATAGTGACATCATTTTTTAACCGTTTAGCGAGCCCACTATTACGTGAATTCTGATAACTGTCATATCCATCTCGTTCTGTTTGACGTTCATCTATGATCGCTTGTACCGTATCGATTTTTGCATCGTAATAATGTGGATCTGATGCCCACAAATTAGCTTGTTTTAAAGATTCAATAGCATAGTGAAAATGTTGCCGAGTATTATGAATGTGAGCTTGTTGAGTGAATAACCACACACGAAGATTATTTTGATGAATATCTAGTTTGACAAGCAACGAAGTAATAACAGGCATGGCTGTATCGTAATCACCATTTCGAATAGATTCTTCGATAAGTTGTACGTCAGCTTTATATTCAGATGTAATGACAGGTAACGCTAATTGCGGATCCTCATCCACGAAAACCTTAGCGAAAAAGATGAGGATAATAACCCCCCAAAATATGTATTTAATCGATTTCATCTTAAATTTAATTTGCTTACTTCAGACTGATTTACACAAAATTTAGTCAGTTAAACATTAAGTAGCTCTGACATCAATCATGCTGAGATTAATAAATGGCCGATATGGTTATAAACTTCAGTTAACTATCATCTTTTCAATGTTGCATAGCACAATAGGATGAAGTTATTATCTGATACAGCTTATATAAAAGATTCAAGCGTTTTCATTATTGATTAACCATGGAGTAATCAAGATATGCGTGAACAAAATCAGAGTAAGTTACTTAAGTCCATCGCCCTTGTCGGTATCATCATTGCATCCGCTGCCGTATTGATGACCAATCTTCAGCTATCTGTTTCAATGACAGAAGCGACAGCGGATGATTCTGCAATATCCCCTGTGAAAGCAATGGCCAATCGGGATGCTTATTTTCCAGGAACGGAAGATCTTCAACCCAATGAAATGCGAGTAATATCACTCGGCACCGCCATGCCATTTCAACGACCAGCTCAAGCTGCACCTAGTTTTCTAGTTGAGCTAGGCAATGGAGACAAGTTTCTCTTTGATATAGGTACAGGCGCTGCAGAACGATTAGCTGCACTGCAAATCCCCTACGATTATTTAAATAAACTATTTCTTGGTCATCTTCATGCAGATCATATGGGTGATCTACCTGCACTTTGGGTAGGAGGAACGATTAACAATAGAACTGTACCATTAGAAATTTGGGGGCCGACGGGTTCCGATGAGCAGTATGGCACCAAGCATTCGATTGATGGACTTAAACAGTTTTATAACTGGGACATAGCAACCAGGAGAGGTGCCTTTGATGCGAAAGGGCAAGAACTCATCGTGCATGAGTTTGATTATAAAGGAGAAAACAAGGTTGTTTATGAAGAGAATGGCGTAACAATTCGTTCTTTTCCAGCTGTTCATGCCTTTGATGGCCCTGTTAGCTTTCGACTTGATTGGAATGATTTATCGTTTGTATTCAGTAGTGATACTTTTCCAAACAAGTGGTTCAATAAATATGCAAAAAATGCAGACATAGTAATTCATGAATGTTTTGTCACGATAGATGATTTGGTTAACCGCATGAATTTTCCTGTTGAGCGAGCGTTATTAGTGGGTGCTCAAGTTCATACACCACCAGAAGCATTCGGCAAAGTAATGAGTATCGTGAAACCAAGAATGGCGGTTGCCTATCATTTCATAAACGATTTTGACACAGCACCAAACATCCAAGAAGGAATAAGACAAACGTATGATGGTCCGCTTACACTGGCTAAAGATATGCTTGTTTGGAATGTGACCAAAGAAGATATTAAAGTGAGAGAAGTCGTCTACAACGAGAATGTATGGACAGCACCAGTAGTCAATAAAGGAATAGTCGACACCAGCCTTCGGGAAAGTGAATCCGACTTTATAAAAAGTGGCATAGCGGACTTTTCAGATGTGATTAATGAAGTCTACAAACGTACCAACGAAAAATATGGCACTAACGTGAAACCAGAGGTAACTCAATAGACGATAGTTGTATTTAAGGAAGCACCTACTAATTACTAGGCTCATTTCTAATATATTTGCCATTTTCTAACTTAGAAAAAAACTGGCCAATAAGAGGATGAGTGATGGGTTTTAAACTATCATCGGGTTGCAAATTTTGTTCGGCTACGTAAGTTGTATGCATGTTTTCATGGACTAACACATGGTACCAAGGTTTATTTTTGGGTGGACG
>CAJWBY010000298.1 GCA_913020705.1 uncultured Colwellia sp. | reverse complement strand
TTTATCATTCTCTATTTCTTCTTCGCTAATAAGAACCACATGCTCTTGAGACGATTTAAATAAACTATCTTCATCAACTGCGCCATACCCAGCGACTCTTCTAACGTGTTTTTTTCCTTCAAAACTTGACTTTATTTCATGAGAAATACGCGCGTGATTAACTAATAAAGCCCTTAATAAGTTAGCTGAAGCGGCCGGATAATTATTAAGTAACCGACCAGCCAAATGAGCTATATAAGGAGATGAAAAGCTAGTGCCTGAAAATTCACTTAAAAGTGTATTTCCTTGAGGACGATGGTTTAAAGTAACTACACCCAAATACTTGTCAATCTGTCTCCAGCCTTGCCCTTCTTGTCTTGCAGCAATTGAGAAATTACCACCATGAGCAAGTAACTCAGGTTTTAAGGCTCCCTTTTCCTTCGGCGAACTCCTAGAAAATGGAGATACTTGCCCTTCATTAGCGACATGTAATTCATTAATTTCACCTTGCGCTTGATACCTCCTCTCCATATACGTTAGGGTATGTTTTGCAAATGAACCGACGGTTAAAACATTTGCAGCAGGAGCGGGGTCAATAAGAGTAGCATCATCTGAAAGTAAATAACCTGGATAGTCATCTCGCCAATTATTAATTATTTCAGTACCATTGTAATTTCCTGATGATACTGTAATTAGGATATCAAGTTTACGGACTAATTCATCCAGAGTAACCGCAATCCCAGAAATATGGGCTTTTTCGTACGGAGCATTAAGATTGCCTAACGATAAATTATATATACGACACCCATACTCTTCATAAAAATACGTAATTGCCTTAAATAAAGTTGATTCAATAGTTTTTTCATCGAAAACAGGCTCATTGTATTCATTTTTAGTTAATACCTTACCGCTTAAAATCCTTAATTCTCTATTCCATTCATTTGCTTCAATTCGCTCTTCTAGATCGCCAAATAGTGCAATACCTGCTACAGCAGTTCCATGACCCACCTGATCCGACTCATCTTCACTATCAATAAAACTTTGTGCATCACCTATCGCACCTTGCAATAGTATGTGGTTTGTATTTATGCCACTGTCCAACACGCATATCAAACTAGCCTCATCAGAAACATCGTTTAGGTTTACAGGCATTTCGTTAACATCCACATTGAGTTGAGAAAACTCAACCCCTGTTCTAGGTGGCAAATCAACCTGTCTTACATCTTTATGATTAAGCAAATTTTCAGCTTGTTCTAGCGTTACTTCAACTCGATACATAACCAGACTATCGCGATTAACCTTATCAAGCTGGAGCATACTTTGATCAACTAACCAACCATCAAAATCAGACACTAACTTAACTCTGTCAGCACTATTAGCATCACCTATAGGCCATAACTCTATATCAAGTCTAAATAACTCAATTGTAGGAAAACCAAACTGATTAATCGCCCAGCTTTTTCTATCAGTTACCGACCAAGTATCAATTTTATCAATAGCGTAAAGTAAGTGAGGATATATGATGTAATCGCCATTAGAAAGCTTTGCTAAACGACTATTAAATTCGTTAAGCTGTTGCTCATCAGCAAATGCCAAATACAATAACTCATCTTGCTGAGCAATAATTGAAATCCCGTGCTTACTAATCTCATCAAAATTAATCTTTTCAGAAAGTCTAATTTGGATTAAATTTCGCGACGGGTCACCGCCAAGTTGAGAGGCTATGGTTTCTTGAAAAGTCTCGACCTCTCGCTGTAACTTTTTACCATGCTCTTGCGGATTATTACATTTTACTGAACTACCAAAACTACCGCCTGTTCTTCTAGGGCTTAATGGTATTTCTTTAGAAAAAGTTAGATGAGGATAAGCTCCTGCCATACGACAATCCTTTGCTTGATATTATGAGATTCTACTTTCCGATTCAAATGCATGTTTTAGCATTCTTACAGTTAAAAATTCTTTTTGTTTCAAAATCATTCTCTTAATAGCTCGTCGAATAATACGCTCGATAATAGCAGGTGACTTACCATTAAAAATATTGTGTAATTCATCACTGTCTAAATCGAATTCACGTCTAACACCACGTAATTTTAATTGCAGTAAACCTTGTAATTGATTTTTACCAAGTATTGGAAATTCGATTATCTCATCAAACCTACGCCAAATAGCACTATCTAATATTTGTTCATGATTGGTTGCTGCAATAATAATACTTTTACCATCATATGAATCCATCATTTGAAGCACTGCATTAACAACTCTTCTAAGTTCACCATGTTCTGAGCCATCATCTCGCTCCTTTCCTAGTGCATCAAATTCATCAAATAAAACAACCAGTTTATGCTTGGCGATAAAATCAAATATTTTTCTTAAATTTGCAGCTGTTTCACCTAAAAAAGATGATACTAAAGAATCAAGTCTTACAATTGCTAAAGGCCGATTCAATTCGTACGCTATAGTCTCAGCTGAAAGAGTTTTGCCACACCCTGGTGGACCAAAAAATAAAACTTTCTCGGCAGGCATCATCCCGTAACTTCTTAATAGATCTTCTCTACGATACTCTTCAAGTACATTTTCAATCACTTCAAACGTACCTTTTTCTAAAATAAGTTCATCAATAGAACGGTTAGCCTGTTTAATATCAATTAATGGCACACCACTTTCTTTATCAACTGGTGCTTCAGGCAGTATGTCATGCGCAGTAGTGCTCACAACATGCCTATCGCCATATAAGATCCGCTCTAAATCATTTGCCAGCAGATTATGCTGTTTAGCACGCTCTTCTTTAATGAGTTGCTCTGTTGCACTTCTAAATGCCGTTGGATCACCAGAAGCACCTGACTGAACAAGTAACCTTAATAATTTCCCACTAGCCATAATATTCCCCTTGTCACTTTAGCTAAACAAGCGTGACTAAAACTCTAATAAAATATATTCAAGAAAAGCTAATTCTACATTATTAGTATATCTGAGCTCCTTCTAAATCGCTTGGAATTTCCCAAGCTCACTTTCCTGCATCTAACTTGGAAAATATCAATCCACAACTTTATTTTCCATGAAGGACAGATTCACTCAATGCTAACGCCTCACCTATCAGTTTAAATTCCTTAAACAAACAAGTTTTTTACGTTCGTAGCTCTAAAATAAGATTATTATCGTCTAAATTACCTTACACTCTATCCCTCTTCTTTAACTTTCGTTAAGTCATATTAACGTAAGCAATAATCCATATCAACAGCGCTGCTTTGCTGATGGCCGTATATTACAAAATTTTTTTGTGTCTTTATTAGCTTGTAAGAGGCAAGTATTTTCGGAGGAAGGACTCGTCTAATGATTAATGGTATTAACCAGCGAAAATAATTCATAAATTGCAAATTTCTTTACAATGGAGCCTCTTGCAAAACCCGTTAAAGTGAATGAATTTCTAGCTTGAATAGCTAAAAATAAAAAACTTACTCATAAAT
>CAJWBY010000297.1 GCA_913020705.1 uncultured Colwellia sp. | reverse complement strand
GTATTGCCTAAAGTAAAAGCCACCACCCTTAAGGTTATGACATCACTATCCATCGTTTGGGCAGGTAAAATCACGCGATGAAAGGCATATCCTTTATCCGCAAGCGCTTGTTCCAAAGCTTTAGCTGCAGCTAATAATTGTTCTAAACCTTGATGGTGACCAAGAAAACCCTCTAAAACAGCATCGGTTTCTTCTGCGTTAAGTTGATTATCGCCTTCAATAACAAAAGACGATACATCAAATTCAACAATTGGAGTTGCAGGTGCAGCAACGGCGATATTAATTGGCAGCAACAAAACAACCATTATTGATAGTTTTTTTACCGCAGCGAAGAATAATTTAAATGATGGCATTAGTTTGCATAATTTTTATAGTTAACTACTTATAAACGCATGACTATTGTGAATCAATAAAACCACCTAAATATGGCTACAACTGTCCATCTTTCTCTCAATCAGGCATCCTTGTCATTTATACTTTATTTACTAATACTTATATTTTTTGTGTGATCTGTCAATTTTTGATAATTAATAATTAATCTCATTAGCTTGTTAATCTTTGATAGAATCTCAATCGCATAAATTAAAGCACCTATAATAATTAGTTTTCAGTCGCCTACTAATGAAGATGACTGCTCACTAAAACACTAGACATAAAAACAAGAAAGCCGGAACTATTCAATGCTGTTAATGCTCGACAATTACGACTCATTTACCTACAACCTTGTGCAATACTTCGGTGAACTAGGTGCGGATGTGCACGTGCATCGAAATGACAAAATTACGATTGAAGAAATCGAAGCATTAAACCCTGAAAAAATCGTAATTTCACCTGGACCATGCACTCCAAATGAAGCTGGAATTTCACTTGACGTTATTAAACATTTTGCAGGTAAAAAACCTATTCTCGGCGTCTGCCTTGGGCATCAATCCATAGGTCAAGCATTTGGTGGTAACATTATCCATGCAGGTGAAATAATGCATGGAAAAACATCGCCCATACACCATAACAACTCTAGTGTTTTCAAAGGCTTGTCCAACCCAGTTACAGCGACACGTTATCATTCGCTTGTCATTGATAAAAATACTATTCCTGACTGTTTTGAAATTACGGCATGGACACAAACTGATGATGGCGAGCTTGATGAAATCATGGGCATTCGCCATAAAACATTACCTATAGAAGGTGTGCAATTCCACCCTGAATCTATCCTGACCGAACAAGGTCACGAATTGCTCAAAAACTTTCTTGATCGATAGGCCATCAACAGGACTAAATATGGATTTGCAAACAGCAATTAAGACGGTTATCGACAGACATGATTTAAGCAGTGACGAAATGCAATCAGTCATGGAAACCATCATGACAGGCAATGCAACGCAGGCCCAAATTGGTGGCTTTTTAGTTGGATTGCAAATGAAAGGCGAAACCGTTGCTGAAATTGCTGCCGCCGCAAAAGTGATGCGAGAACTTGCTACCCCTGTTGAGATTACTGGCGATCATATTGTCGATACTTGCGGAACAGGTGGCGATGGCGCCAGTACATTTAATGTTTCAACAGCAAGTGCCTTTGTTGTTTCAGCTGCCGGTGCAACCGTTGCTAAACATGGTAATCGTTCTATTAGTAGTAGTTCAGGCAGCGCAGATGTTTTAGAAGCTGCTGGTGTTAATTTGGATATATCAGCAGAGCAAGTTAAAAAAGACGGTTTCCCGTTTGAAGTCTTAAGCGATAGCACGTCAAAAGTGATGAAAGACTACAAACTTTATTTTGAGTTGCCAAGTGACTTAATGACAGTTTACAAAGAGCATGGTTTAGACATTGAAGAGTTTAACGGTGAAGGTCGAAATGGTTTACCAACACCAGGTGCTTTTATTATTGATACCAATGGTGTTATTCGCACCATGCAGGCTGAAGTCGATTATAAGTCTCGTATGGCACCTGAAGATATATTAAAGGCATTAGCGCAATTGTAAATTGCACTAATTAGCCAGTATTACGCTGAAATAATAAATAGTGGCGATAGAACTATCACCACTATTTACTAGCGTTAATCGTTCATCCAGTCTTGATATTCGTCTTGAAATAACTGTTGAATTTCTTCAATATCTGTTCGGCTGTGATCTAAGGCGTGAACAAATTCAAATTCAATTTTGTTTGCCGACATTTTATAAAGCTCTTCAAATGCTTGATCATTACTCCAAGCTTTTTTATAAGGGCGAACGCTGGTGAGGGCATCAAAGATGTCAGCGACAGCAACTATTTTTGCTTCAATCGGAATATCTTTTCCTGTTAATCCCATTGGGTAGCCACCACCGTCTATTTGTTCATGATGGCAGAAGATAATGTTTTTCAGCACATGGATAAACGGAATATTTTGTAACTTATAGATATTGACGAGTTTTTCGATTAAATCTTTACCCTGCGTAGTATGCTGCTTCATTTGCTCGAACTCATCAGCCGCCAACCTGCCGGGCTTAAGCAATATTGCATCAGGCACCATAAGCTTGCCTAAATCATGTAATGGCGCATGCAAAAATAGATGTTCAATAAATTCATCACACAAGTTATGTTTTTGTGCAACTTTTCTAGCAATAAGCAACGAATAATAAGCCATACGTTTTAAGTGCTCACCGGTTTCAGGATCACGATATTGGCTTATGAGTTTCATCGACTCTATTGTCGATTTAAGCATATTTATATCACTTAAATCTTGATGTAAAACCAAAGAAACCATAACGGAAATATGACGTAATATTTCAATTAACTCAGCAGACAGTGCGTTCTTCTTATATGAATTAATAAAGAAAAAACCTAGCAGGTTATCGCCATAAAATAAGGGCATAGTGAAGCTTGATTGATATCCAGCCATTTCTACCTGAGCGCTATGAGTTTTTTTGTTGTTAGAAAATACTGACATGTCGTTGATAACACGTGCGGTTTTTCCTTGAGCTATTTCCATCAATGATTGGCATTGAGAAAAGTTGACTTCGTAGTTTGAAAACTTGCTACATTGATGTTCATCTAAGACGTAAGTTTGCAAAGTATTTCGCTCTTCGTGATACAAGACGATGGAAATACGATCAATAACTTGATATTTCAAATTCAGCTGTTGGCGAATGTGTTTAACTTTATCAGCGATTGCTGTGCGTTTGTTTAAAAATGCATAGTCTTGGGCTGTATTCAAGACGAATCCTCTAAAGTTGGCACACAATTGATGTTGAGTTTTAAATAACGTTTAGCGTGCCGATAGCATCATAAAAGTGGTGAGTTTTTCAAGCTACCACAGGTTATTTCCATTATATTATTGTGGTTAAGTTTGTATAGATATGACTAAAGCAAACAATGATCTAGATCACGAGTTTTTGCCTTGTAATTGTACGAGTGTGCTACATTTGTTGCGGCAAGGTTATTAGCTTGTTTGTTTTACGTTAAGCATGGAGGTATCAAAAGTATCTAGAAGAATTATTAAGGA
>CAJWBY010000296.1 GCA_913020705.1 uncultured Colwellia sp. | reverse complement strand
TTGATAGTACTAAGCCTGATGGAGCCCCTCGTAAGTTAATGGATGTTTCTCGTTTAGAGAATCTAGGCTGGAAAGCAGGTGTCTCTTTGGAAGAAGGGCTTAAGCGTGCTTACCAATGGTTCTTGAACAATCAGGATAATTTTAGAGGATGATTCTAAGAGGATAGGTGGTTATTATACTACCTATTACCTTTAGGATTTTACGTTTACTTCTTATGTATCTATCACTACCTACTTTCAAAACGATCATTAAACATGCGCCTTTAATTGCAATTGATCTGGTTATTCAGAATCAAAAAGAAGAAGTGCTTTTAGGTTACCGTAATAATCGACCTGCTCAGGGTTACTGGTTTGTGCCAGGCGGTCGTATTTTAAAAGATGAAACGATGGAGTGTGCATTTAAGCGTTTGACCTTAAATGAGCTAGGTGCTGAGTTTAACCTTTCAGCTGCTCACTTTATTGGACCATTTGAACATTTTTACAGCGATAACGTCACGGGTAATGAGTTTAGTACGCATTACATTGCTTTAGGCTACCGTTTGTCTGTAGATCAATATCATTTGGTGTTACCTTTAGAGCAACACAGTCAATATACTTGGATGACAGTTGATGAGTTATTAACTCACTCTAGAGTGCATAAACATAGCCGTTGGTATTTTGATTCTTCGGCTAAATAAATAATGAGATAATTGAAATAAACTAACACCTAGGGGTCAAACTTTACATTTGAAATAGTTGTTCACTTTATATGCTGTTTAAGCTTAAACCCAAAAGGAATGGAGTGATGGCTAGACCTTACCTATAGAGTTCAGTGGTGTGCTTTACCATATTACCTCGCGGGGAAATGCTCGTGAGAATTTATATCAGGTTGATCTGACCGGCTTGTCTTTTTAGATCTTTTAAATCGTGCTTGTGGTGAGTGGCATCTGAAACAAATGCAGCAACGCTGCTGAGTGGGGTTAAATACCTAATGGTGTTTATACGCAGCAGTATAATCGCCGTCATCAGCGGGTTGGGCTAGTTATCTCTGGTCAGTTTGAAGGAGTTTTTTTGAGAAGATTGAATAATGAGTGAGCGTTGAGCTTATTCAATAAATTTCAATGAACCATGTGTTTTATGTATTCAGTGGTACACATAAATTTAGCCTTTGGGTCTATGGGGCGGGTCTTAAAATTGACACTAGCTAGCTAAATAAGAACTTTATTTGATAAGATTGTCATAATATATTGTTATTGGGAGGATTTATGTCAACACATACTATAAGTATTAATGACGCTGAAGGGCATCTGGCTGAGCTTATTGATCTTGTTCAAAAAGGTGATGAGGTGGTTATTTCCCAAAAAAATCAGCCTTCTATTAAACTAGTGATTTGTGATCATGCATCAGGAAAACGTGTTGCAGGCCTAAATAAAGGCACTGTACACATGAGTGACGATTTTGATGATTCATTGGGTGATAGTTACTGGTCAGGAAATCTCTAAATATGCGTTATTTGTTAGATACACATGTTTTAATTTGGTTTGATAGTTCTCCTGAAAAGTTGTCTAAAAAAGTTCTTGATGTTTTACTTAATGAGAAAAATGAGCTGTATATTAGTCATGTTAGTTTATGGGAAATGCAGATAAAGTCTCAATTAGGAAAACTAACGCTAGACTCAAGCTTGAAAGACTTAGTTAGTTCTCAGCAAAGTATAAATGGCTTAGAAATGCTCAATATTCAAGCTGAGCATATTTATGCGCTAGAAACTCTTGCTTCATATCACCGTGATCCATTTGATAGATTGCTAATAGCACAATCTATGATTGAGAAGATGGTTCTTTTGACTGCGGATGAGAAAATTCATCAATATCAAAAAGATGTTAAATGGCTTTGGTAGAGGTTAGGCGCTCGTGAATTATAAGCGCACAGAACTAAGGGCCAGAGCTTACATTTAACATGATTATTCACTCTATACTTGTTTATGTTTAAATCCAAAGGAGTGGCATGATGGCTAGACCTTTACGTATTGAGTTCAGTGGTGCGCTTTACCATATCACCTCGCGTGGAAATGCCTGTGAGTATATCTATCAGGATGGTTCTGACCGGGTTGCTTTTTAGATTTGTTAAGTCGTGCTTGTGAGCGGCACAATTGGCTGTGCCATCGTTATTGCTTGATGTCTAATCAATTCATCTGTTAATCGGAAGAATCAGAGTAATCGATTTCAATGTTTGATTTTGATCAGGAAAAGGGTGTTTTTTTAGCGATAGGTTTTTGGTGGATCTGTTGATGTTTAAATTCCTTCTCTGTGCAGCGAAGCGCCTCGTTTTCCTCGGTGTTGAATAGGTTTGGGTTTTTCATGATTTTTGATTCAGGTTGCCATCATCCAATGTGTTCTGGGCTTCGGCTATGTTCATAGCGGAAGGTTTAGCCCGTTGCTTTAGTTAAGAAAGTAGTGAATGATACTTATATACGATAATATAATGTAGGTACTTACTGAGCGAGGTATATGATGAATAAATTGATAAAAGAAATAACACTTCATAGTCGTGCGTTACCTGAGAGTATTCAGCAAGAAGTTTTGGATTTTATTAAATTTAAAGAGAACAGGCTTGAAATGGAAAGTAAGGGGTGTGCTGAAGTTTCTTTATTAAGCGAAGCCTCCTTGTCAGAGTGGAATAACGACGAGGAAGATGAAGCGTGGAAAAATTTTCAGTAAGTGATGTCGTTTTTGTAAATTTCCCATTTTCTAATCTTAAAAAGTCAAAGCTACGCCCGGCGGTTATTCTGGCTAGCGCTCAAAACCATGATTGGATTTTATGTCAGGTAACTAGTAAGTCTTATGCGGATGAATCGAGTTTAAGGCTACTTGAAACAGATTTCAAACATGGCTCTCTTAATTTGGTAAGTTATATCCGGCCAGGTAAAATATTTACGGCTCATGAATCTATTATCATTAAAAAAGTTGGAACACTAAATGATGAAATATATACATCATTGATTGAGAAAATTGTGACCTTACTTCGTTCTTAAACGATTCTCTGTGGCGGATAGGTTTTGGGTTTTTTCTGATTCAAAGATTAAGTGAATTTCTACCACAGAGGAAGATGAGGCGCTGCGCGCGGCACCGAGAAAAGATTAAAATGCTTAGGGAAAAAGAGTGTTTTTAATGACTGCATTAAAATACTTGAAGCCGTTTCCAGCAATATTTTTCACGTTGGTGAAGAGATTGGTGAAGGCCAAACTGTTAAAGCTTCATTGCAGGCCTTTATTGGAGCATCTTTTACAGCTATTTTTGAATCATTGGTGCTAGGATCAAAAGCAGGTATTAAAGGACAAACATTATACGATGTTTTTAGTGCTAGCGGTGTAGGCAGTCCTTTATTCAAAAATTGTGCTAGTCTTATAATGGATAGGAAATTCAAAAATACCGGAAGCCACATTTCCACTATGTATAAAGATCTGGGTATAAGTTTGGATATGGCAAAAAAGAATGGAGTTCCACTTTTCACCG
>CAJWBY010000295.1 GCA_913020705.1 uncultured Colwellia sp. | reverse complement strand
GCTTGAGCACCAGTGGGAATGTTTAATAGTTTTGCTATTTCTGTAGGCTCAAATAAAGATACCCAGCCCATGCCTAAACCTTCAGCTCTGGCTGCTAACCACATGTTTTGAATAGCACAGGAAACGGATGCTAAATCCATCTCGGGCATGGTGCGTCTGCCAAAGATAAGATCTTCACGTTTATCCATTAAAGCCATAACCAACAACTCACCACAATCTAAAATACCTTCAAGTTTGAGTTGTAAGAATTCTTGCTGGCGATCGCCTAAAAACTCGGATGTCTTAATACGTTCAGCGTCGACATGTTGATATATTGCTGTACGTAATTCGGGATTATTTATACGAATAAGCCGCCAAGGTTGAATAAAACCAACACTGGGTGCTTGATGTGCTACCTGAATTAAGCGTTGCATTATCTCTTCGTCAACTGGATCGTTAATGAAGTGCCTCATGTCACGGCGTTCACCAATCACCCGGTAGATCGCAGCACGATCTTCTTTACTATATTGATGTTTATTGATAGCCATCTTTGTTGCTAGTAGTAGCATTAACCTTAATTTAGATAATGAAGAACATTGTAATATCGAAAGAAAGTTATACGCTTACCAACTTAATGGTAAGCGTATTATTCATTATCGTTAAAAATTATACCTTGCACCCACAGTCCAACTGCGAGTGAAGTTAACAGGATAAATTACATCATCACTAACTTGGAGACCATTACTCTTATCAAAGATATTATTCACATTTGCTGACAAGACTAGATTGTCATAGGTGAAGTTGTATGCAAGGCTTGTCGATTCATAACGAGGCTGTTTTTGAGAAAAGTTATTGGCAAAATCATTCAATGCATATGATTCGCTACGGTAATTATGAGACAGCACAAACTTTGAACTATCCGTTGGGGAGTAATGCAAAGCTACCGTGACATTATGACGAGATACGCCCGGTAAGTTCTTATCATCAAAACTGCCATTACCTTGATTCTCTTTATCAATGATGGCTCGGGTATAAGCGTAGGTGACACTGCTTAACCACTGATCATTGAATTTATGACGGTTTTGGATCTCAACACCGTACTTATAAGACTCATCTATATTGGTGTTAAAACTGGTAAGGTAGTTACCAGTGCTAAAGTAGTAGATCTCATCATCTAACTCCGCTCTAAAGAAAGTGATTTTTGTTTTGTCATATTCGGAGAGGTAGTTAAAGCCAACATTAAGGGTTTTGACTTTAGCGGGTTCAATAAAGTTATTAAATTTTCCGCCTGTGAAAAAACGATCAATATCTGGTGCCTGGAATGCCTTATTAAAATTAGAAAACATGGTTATTTTATCCGTTAAAGGCATATTGAAACCGATATCATAGGCATATAAATCATGTTCATCTTTTAAGTTACTGCTCGTTGACGAATGTTTATACTCGACCAACTCTTTACGCCCACCAAGAGAGACAGTGAAATCATCAAACATGTATTCACCTTGGATAAAATAACCAGTATTTTCTTTGCTGGTCACGGATCCAAAGCCGTCTCTTTCACCATCAAAACGCTGAGCGCCGGTTGTTAATGTAAATTGGTTGTTATGGTACTTAAGCAATAATTCATCACTTTTATAATCATACTCAGCAACGCTTGAAAAGGTTGCAAAGTTCGAAACTTTGTCTTCATCGGAATGGTTATATAAAACCTGGAAATTGTTAGTAATTTCAGCTTCGATTCCAAAAAATACCGTATCGGTGTGATATTTTTGTTGTTTATAGGGACTGCCGTTATTCTGTTTAGGATCATCATTATATTGAGCACGGGTTAGAGACCCGGTGTAACGGGTATCGATAGTTGAGTGCTCCCTTCCCACAGAGACTTTTAATTTATCAGTTGGCAAAACATCTAATGCAACATGAGAATTTGCATTACTTGATTCGTTAGTGAAATCATCACTGTCTTTATCTTTAAAACCATCAAGTTCAGAATGATCACCAGAAACAGCTAAGTTGAAATAGTCATGGGCATAACCAGTAGAAAGTGAAGCTGATTTTTGCCCTTCATTACCAAATGATGTTCCGATACTATGGCTAATTTCATCGTTGGTATAAATTTGGATAGAGCCAGCGGTAGCGTTATCACCGTAGATAACCGAGCCACTGCCTTTGGTGATTTCGATACGATCGATATTATTAAGTGAAATAGAGCTTAATAATGGTGCTGTCAGGTCAATATTATTGAGACGGCGACCATTAATAGTTATAGCAATGTTCTGATAACCATTACCAATACCGTAGCCTCGCATATCAATCAGTTGAGAATATGGGTTGCCAAAAGAAGGCATCACTGAAACCGATGTGTTTTGGTTTAAGAATGCATAGATGTCTTGTGCACCGGATGATGCAATGTCATTAGCATCATAAACTTCAGAAGCATATGTTGCATTAATATCAGTGGTTTCAGTTTTTGTGGCCGATACAAGTACCGGTTCTAACGTGATGGATTCTGCAGTAGCCGACTCTGCTATAGCTGCTAATAGAGTAGCTGCTAATAATTTTCTTGTTTTCATTAATTTTCCCGTATGCGCCAGCCCGCGCGAGGTGAGATTTTAAAGGGCAAAATTCGTAGGGGAAAACAAGTAGAGAACAGTCCAAGTGAACTGAAGTCAAAACTTGGATATCGCCCACCGCAATATTGCTGACATAGTAATGGGCCGGTCTCCGGACTTACGAGTGATACTGCATTAGATCGCCTTCCCATGATTAACACAGTGGGATGAAATCTAATTACTCGATTACCGTTGCGGGGGCAGTACTGGACTAGTTTTAATAAAACGCACCAGTTTCCCGATTATCCTTGGAGTTTAGAAACTAACCAAGGCACCTATTACACAGCGCGCAGGTTAATTAGTTGGCGGGATAATGTCAATTTTAATTAAATAGTAGTGTGACAATAAATACGGTTTTTGAAGGATGATAAAATTTTGTATTACCCACGGAAATTTTTTGTTGCATTGTAGGCATCGACCTCAATTCTGAATGTAATTATGCGCATATTTGTAATGCTGGTTTACCAGATGTTTTATTAATGAATAGGCAAGGTGAAGTTAGTCAGCGTTTTTCATCGCACCACTTACCTAACGGTGTCATGCCATCTCAGGAAGATGAAATGCATACTTATGATATTCGACTTGTGGCTGGTGATTGTTTGTATGCGAACAGTGATGGCCTTACTGAGGCGGAAACTAAGGAGGGTGAAATGTTTGGTCAATACTGATTTGAACAGCTATTCAATACTCTTGGCGACTCAAATGATCGGTTCGAAATTATTAAAAATAATGTTATGAAATTTGTTGGTGATGCCGACGCAACAGGTGATGTGTCTTTACTAGAAATAAAAACACTGGTCATAGAGGATGACAATCTTTTAAAATCGTAACCTTTATTTTTAAGTTTCAGTGATATTCCACTATGAGTAATTCAAACCAAGAAAAAGGTTTTGCAACGCGTGCGGTACGTGCCGGCCAGATC
>CAJWBY010000294.1 GCA_913020705.1 uncultured Colwellia sp. | reverse complement strand
GCGCGCGTTGACTATATTTTACGCTTTTCAAAACATGCTGTTTTGGTTGTTGATCAAGACGCGAATGTTTATTCTCAGGTAGCAAGTCAATTCCTTGGTTCTTTAGCTACAGATCACAATGCGGCATTCATTGCCATCTCACCTAAACTAAACGATATACAAATTCGTTGTCGTATTGTTGAACAACTATTCGCAGATACATTATTTGATCCAGAACAGTCATTGGCCGTCAGCTTAATTAATTTGGCGAAGCAAGAAAAGCAAGCGATTGATATTGTTATTGAACATGCTCAGTTTCTTTCTGTTCAGATTTTACATGAATTATGTCAATTAACCGACATAGCTAAAAAAGCAAATTATGCGATTAGCGTTCTTATGCTTGGTACACTTCAAACGGGTCTTGTACTTGTAAATAATAAATCGTTGTTTCATAAAAAAATCTCTGTGTTATCTGGAGAAACCGGACAGTTATTACCTTTGAATGCTAAGGTATTCAAAATAAGTAAGCCCTTTTTTGAATTCACTCGTTTTAACAAGTGGATGTTGGCTTTTATTAGTTTTGTGATTTGTTTAGGATTAACGGGTTATTGGTTATTTCAGCAAGATGTTTTTAGTGTAAAAACAAAAATGAACTTACAAGCGGTAACGGCTAATTCCACAAATATTGTTTCAGCATATAGAGAAAAGAAGGTAAGTCCTTCAGCAAATACAGAAGATATTTTTCTTTCGTTAACTACCCCAAAACAGCAAAAAACCGAAATTAAAATTGTAGCTGCACAGCCTATTGATATTGTTCAAGCAATAGTTGGTATTGAGCAAGGCTTTGTTGAATTAACCGAACCTAAAGTCATTAATAAAACTAATCGCTTTGTATCTTTTCTTGATAAGGAACCTGTTATTAAAGATGACATTGCAGCAACATTTAAATCGAAATCCACTCAACTCGATGCATTACAAGTTATAACACCTGAAAGTAATACAACACGACCATTAGTTAAACCAGAGGTAATTAAGAGTAAAAGTATTACTAATTCGATTGAAAGCGTTGGCGACGAGGCCAGTTATTATATTTCTGCACAGGCGGGATTTGTTATTCAAATTTCTGGTTTTACACGGCTTCCTGCCTACCAAAAATTTCTACCAGATTTTGAAAGCATGAACATTAAGAGCTATTACAGGCTACTTAATCAACAAACGATGTTGATGATAACCTCAGAGGCGTTTCAAACACGTTTGGCTGCTGAACAAGCTCTTAGTTTACTACCAAGTGCAATTCAAACATATCAGCCATGGATAAAGTCTGTTGAAGCAATTAATAATGAAATCAATGCTTATCAACGCTCCCAATAATGCGCTAATCAGGATACAATTCGTTTTCTTTTTTAAATGTCATATTTAAGCATCACACTTAAGTAATTAGTTGTAAGGCAAATGGGTTAAATGATCAAAAAGCATCGAGCATTTTTAAAGTGGGCTGGCGGAAAATACGCCCTCAGCGATGTGATTAATAAGATGCTACCCAAAGGAGAGCGTTTAATCGAACCTTTCGTTGGTGCGGGTTCAGTGTTTTTAAACAGTAAGTTTGAACACTACATATTGAATGATATCAACCAAGACCTGATCAACCTTTATAATATTCTTAAAGAAAATCCTCAACAGTTTATCAAGGATGCAGCTGAATATTTCACACCAGAATATAATCAGGCAGAAGTTTATTATCAGTTGCGTAAAGACTTTAACGCGAGTAGCGACAGTTACTTTCGGTCACTTGTTTTTCTTTATATGAACCGTCATGGTTACAATGGCTTATGTCGTTATAATAAATCGGGTGGTTACAATGTGCCTTTTGGAAAATATAAGAGACCATACTTTCCTGAAAATGAAATGTTGTTTTTTGCAGAAAAAGCAAAGAAAGCAACATTTGTTTGTGAAGGATACCGAGAAACATTTGAAAGAGCGACAAATGGTGACGTAATTTACTGTGATCCACCATATGTTCCATTAAGTAAAACGGCTAGTTTTACAAGTTATGCCGGTAATGGTTTTGGATTGGATGAACAAGCTGATTTAGCAAACGTAGCGGAAGAAGTAACGAAGCAACATAAAATATCTGTGTTGATCAGTAATCATGACACTATCTGGACACGTAAAATATACGAACATGCTCAGAAGCAAAAAACCATAAAAGTAGCACGTACGATAAGTCGTTCCACAAGTAAACGTACTAAAGTTGCTGAGTTGCTAGTGCTTTATAAGAAAGCACTCTAAGGTAAAACTAAAGATACCACCGCAATTAATACGCCGATAAAAAGTGCAGCGCCAATAAGACCTGCAATGATGAAGTGGCTTAACTTTCCTTGGTTGAAATCTCGCTCTCGATTACTATCACTTTGAACGCCAAAAAATGCAGCACCGACACTTTTAGCTGTCTCTTTAAAACTACTCGTATTCTCAGGAGTCGATGATTTATTTAATGAGTCTTTATTTTTCATCATAAGCTTTGTTGTAAAGTGATAAAAATATAATCGCTTAATTTACGGGGTAAAACAACCTTGGGGGAGAAAACATTACATATTAAAACATACCTTTATCTTCGTCGAAAAAAATAATAAAGATAAAGGGTGCTTGAGTCCTTAAAACGGGATATATTTTTGACAGAGAAATTTAGCTGGTCTACATTAAATTGTATATTTGTCTAATTTACTATCAATATGAAGAAAAAGGGATTTTCAATTGAATACGGATTTATTAAATTATGTTAACTTTCCTGCTTTAATCATCAATGAATATGGAAAAGTAGTTAGCCGAAGCAAACACATCAAAAAAAAATATCACATCAACGAAGGAGATGACTTCTTTGCTTTATGTGATAGCAAAATTAGCTTCTCTGAATTCATTCTCAATTTATCTAAGATGCCGCTGGGTTCAAACGATAAATGTTTAACGCATTTTAGTTTTATCAAAACTAATATAGAAGTTTATGTCAGTGTTATAAGTAAGGACCCCATCCTTTTTCTGATTGAATATAGTGCTGACCTACGTCAGGATTCAACCATTGAAGATTTGGTTGATCACTCGGATAACTTATTGTCTTTAGTCGATAAAAATTATCATTATCTATCAGTTAACGAACAATATAGCCATAAATGGGGAATGCCAAAATCTGATATTATTAACCAACATGTTTCGACTATATTGGGTGAAGAAGCTTTTAATAAAGTGGTAAAAAAGGAGCTGGATTTATGTTTTTCTGGGAAAGTGAGAGCCTACACTGATTGGTTTTATTCAGAAAACAAAAAGCAAATGCTCTTTTTAAAAGTTGCTTATCAACCTGTTTTTGACAACGACTCTGATCGCGTTAAATCTGTAGCAGTAACTGTAACTGATATAACGGATATTCAAGTACAAAATGAAAAACTGACAGAACAAGCCTTTCACGATTCATTAACGGCTTTAGATAATAGGCATGCATTAATTGAATATTTTGACAAAATTTCAGTAACATTAACGCGAAATGATAGTTACAGCTTAGTGATAATTGACTTAGATAATTTTAAACGAGTAAA
>CAJWBY010000293.1 GCA_913020705.1 uncultured Colwellia sp. | reverse complement strand
GCGAAAGAAGGCCTAGTTGTTGATAATGTGTTGATCCAAGAAGGTGTGTATACCTTTGAAACGATAGGCGATGATGCTGCTGTTGCTGAGCCTGTTGTTTATATGATGGATCATTTTGTGGTGGGGGGATTTTATCGTGTGCATACGGGCCGCGGTGTCAATGAGAATTTAAATGCACCGGGCATGCATTTTGAACCATTAGCCTTTGCACAACCCTGTAATACGCCTGATAAGCAGGATGTTCCTGATGCGGAGCCAAATCGGTTTTATGCCTATGGCGTTATTGCTAGACTGGCGCTTTTGGCAGCAGCAAGAGAGCTGACTGACTAGGATTTCTGAAATAAAAAAGGGCGGTATCATAAATTATGATACCGCCCTTTAACTTTTCAGAATGTGTAAAAGCTAGTTCATATGTTCACTTAAATAAGCAATTGTCATCGTTTGATTGTGCAATAAACTATGTCCATCATCTTCACCCGAACAAATCTCACCATTAGAGTAAAAACCAGTTATTCCCGTTTGCACACCAAGTAATCGCTGTACTGCAAAGACCTCATCAGAAACTTGTTCTGCCATAACCAATTTTCGACCAACACAGCTGACACAGATAGCAAGTGCTTTGTCGTTAAGATTAATATTTTTATCAAGAATTTGACGTGCAGCATCGCTTGCACCGTTGACCAGCATATCGTGATCTGATTTCAGAAAACGTACTGTTGATCCTTCATCAACATTACCAGCAAAGGTTAGGCTGTTATCTTTTTCATCTACAGCTAAAAGGGTACGAATTACTGTAATGCTTTTATCTTCCGACATGATGGCAAATGGGAAGTTTAAACCTGATGCCGGTAATTGATTTGCATAGTAGCCGATATACATTTTGTATAGAGGTAATGCCGGTTTATTATCTAGCTCATAAACTATGTTTTTTACAGCACGAGTGATTTTTCGTGGCGGACCATATGGTTTCCAGCCACCTAAAGCACCACTCGTGACGATGGCATCTTGGCCATAGATACCAACAGCAATAACAATTCTGTCACTAACTTGATCGTTATTGAGTAGGTATGTTTGTGAGAAATTGGCATTATCACCCGCTAGGCCACCAGTAATAGGTATATTGGGTAGAACTTCTTGAATACCTTCAACGAGTTCAGAACCATTTACATTAAGACCATCACTTAATACAAAAACACCCTTGAGATCATCTTGGGCAAGATCAGAGGCGATAAGAGCGCCAAGAGCATGAGATTGAGCCATGCTATTAATAGGCTTTACAATAAATTTAAGAGAGCTACGTTCCCAGAGCATTGCCGTGATATGGATGCTTTCATCATGAACGCCTCCATCTGTAATTTCCCCAGATGTTGTACATCCTATAATTTGAGCAGAGGGATAGCGTTTTTGCAGTGCTTTAGTAAAGCCGCGCTCTTTGAAGCGCTTGACTGAACCAAAAACCAGAACCCAGTTAGCTTCAGGCAAGGGGGATTTTGAGGGCAATTTTCCTATCGCCATTTTTTCTGGGAGGTGCTCTTGCGTAAACTTCATAATCTTTTAGTGCCTAATTGATGAAATATGTCGAAAACAATGTTTTAAAAATATTTCAGTTTCATCCATTGAATTTGATCAAACCGATAGTACATCACTTTATTATCATAAGGGAAGAATAAACTAGAAAAAGTGGGTGTAAAAGTATAACAAAGTTAAGAATAAGGAAAATTCAATTTATAAAATATAAACATTTAAGTAAGTGGTTACTATTGGATATTAGTCTGTACTAATAAAGCCTGTGTGTATCGTTTAAAAATAATACTTTAACTTATTCAAAATAGATAAATTAGGGGAAGTATTTGGAGTGTAATTCAATAGATTAAATGTGGTTTATAATCTTGTAGTTATTGAAAGTTAAATAAAAGTATGTTTTATTGTTCATCGAGGCCGGAATAATCCGAGCTCACTATTCGTGCTTTCAATGACATAATAAAAACAAGAATGCCCTTAAGCATCAAGAAGTTATTGAAAGCTAAAATTACATTGTAAATAATAGAGAGAGAAATTTATGTTTTCATTAGCATTAAGTATTGGTGGTTTGGGTGCTGTTGCCACATGGTTGGCACTGAGCCCGTTAGCAGGAATGGTTACAATTTGGGCAATCTTTATTGGTTGGGGGCAATATTTCCACAACGGTGCTGATACTGCAGCATTAAAAAATACGATTGTTTGTAGCATTTTTGGTTCTGTTTTAGCGGGTGTTGCTTTTGCGTTAATTACGCAGGTAGGCCTAGGTGAAGGTACTTCTCTAGCTGTAAATGCAGCAGTATGGGTTGGCGTAACTGTATTTGTTCTTGTTATGGGTGCTTCAATTCCTGCGTTCTCTGTTATTCCATCAGCAGTTTATGGTTATGCAGCAACTGCAGCATATGCTATTCATGCAGGAGCAGATTTATCAGCAGCTGGTAATACTTTAGCCGCTGATTTTTCAAATCCAGTAATCGTGGTTTCATTATCGATTGTTGTAGGCGCTGTATTTGGACTATTATCTGCAAAAGTAAATGCGATGATTTCTGGTAGTTAATTACTAGGCTAAGATCCAATAAAAAGGCTGTATTCAGAAATGAATACAGCCTTTTTTTATGGATAAATTAATAGTTAATTTAATCAGCTAATTTCGCTTTTAAAATGTCATTTACCTGAGCTGGATTGGCTTTACCTCGAGATGCTTTCATCACTTGGCCAACAAAGAAACCTAGTAACTGCTCTTTACCTGCACGATATTGTTCAGCTTGGTCTGCATTATTAGCAATGACTTCATCGACAATCGCTTCAATGGCACCTGAATCAGTGACTTGTTTTAAGCCTTTATCTTCGATAATGCTGTCAGCATCATCGCCTTCTCCTGCCCATAAAACATCAAAGATTTGTTTAGCAATTTTACCTGAGATGGTGTTATCGCTAATACGCACCAATAGGCCACCTAATTGTGATGCACTAATAGGTGATGTCGTAATCTCTAGGCCAGCTTTATTTAAAGCGCCCAATAATTGCGTAATGATCCAGTTAGCACACATTTTTGGATCTTTATCATTAGAAGCATCTAAAACGGCTTCAAAATAATTGGCCAATTCACGACTACTTGTTAATACGGATGCGTCATAAAGAGATAAGCCCATATCTGCAACAAAACGATCGCGTTTAGCATTGGGTAATTCAGGTAATGTCGCTCGGATTGTCTCAATCATTTCTGGATCAAGCACAACGGGCAGCAGGTCTGGATCAGGGAAGTAGCGATAATCGTTTGCTTCTTCTTTGCTACGCATTGAGCGAGTTTCATTTTTGTCTGCATCATAAAGACGTGTTTCTTGAACAACCGTGCCACCATCTTCGATTAGCTCAATTTGGCGTTCAATTTCGATATTGATTGCACGTTCAACATTGCGGAATGAGTTAATGTTTTTTAATTCAGCACGAGTCCCTAATTCTTTTTGACCTTTAGGTCGAACAGAAACATTAGAGTCACAGCGGAATGAACCTTCTTGCATATTACCGTCACAAATCTCAAGATATTGCACTAAAGAGTGCATCTTTTTCATGTAGG
>CAJWBY010000292.1 GCA_913020705.1 uncultured Colwellia sp. | reverse complement strand
TTCATCCAGCAAAGCATTTATTTGAGCTTCTTGCTGAGGTTTAGTCTCTTTCGTAATAGGCAAGTGATAAAAAGGTTTATTAAATTGTTTTGCCATTCCAGCAAGATCATTATGATTGCCAATAACAACGGGAATTTCACACTTCAACTCACCTTCTAATTCACGTGATAGAAGGTCATAAGGGCAGTGTGAAGCGCGAGTGACCAATAAAGCAACACGGTATGGTTGGTCTGAATATCTTACCGACCATGCTAAGGCTAATGGCTCAGCAAACTCCGTGAATTGCTGCTCTAATATTGAATGTTCCAACCCACCATTATCTTCCAATTTGATTCGCATAAAATACTGACCATCTTGTAAATCAGTATATTGCTGACAATGGAGAATATTGAAATCACGTTCAGAAAAAAAACTCGTAATTCCTGCAACTAAGCCTTTTTGATCTTGACATTGAATAAGAAAAACAATCGCGTTCATGGAATCTTTTTTACCGTAAATAAATTATGTGATTGCACTGTATCATTAATTTAATCACTATAGTCAAACTAGTTATAAATATTAATATTCCGTGTATTTGTCTGATCGTCCCTTCACTTTCTCGATCGGATATTTATGGGCATTTTTCTTGATCTTAGCTTCGACTACTTTGTTGATATCAATACCGACATCATGACAAAGGTAGCTTAGATAAGCGACTACATCAGCGACTTCATCTTCTAAATCTTCACGTTTATCAGAGTTCAACTTCAAACTAATTTCTTCATCATTTTTCCACTGAAACCATTCTAATAATTCAGAGGCTTCTATAGACAATGAAATAGCTAGTTCTTTCGGTGAGTGGAACTGCTCCCAATCACGTTCATGGCGAAACTCAATTAAGCGATCTAGAAGTTCAGGTTTAATCATAGTCAAAAAACTCTATTATTTTAGCTAGAAATGGTTGTGGTGCTTCGGCATGAACCCAATGTCCTGCCTGTGCTATTGTCGTTATTTCTGAATTTGGGAAAGTAGATTCAATTAAAGCAAAATCCTGCTCTTGAATATAGTTTGATTTTCCCCCACGAATAAAACAACTAGGCGTATCCACGATATCAGCTTCACATACGGCTCGTAATAACTGGGGATAAGCAGTAAACAATGCTGATAAGTTTAGTTGCCAAGTTAAACCGTCATTTTTACTCGCTAGATTCATCAATAAAAACTGTCGTACGGCTTTAATTGGTATTGATTGTTGTAAGGCCTTATCGACCTCTGTACGACTTGAGTATAAGGATAAATCTAACGCCTGCAATGCCTTGAATATGCCACTATGTTCATCAGAGTAGGATCGCGGTGCAATATCGACTACTGTTAATTTTCTAAGTAACTGAGGATAGCGTTGACTAAAAGCCATGGCGACCTTACCGCCTACAGAATGCCCAATCAAATCGACTTGATTTATGTTTAGCTCATCAATTAACTCTGCTAAGTCATCAGCCATTAAGTCATATGTTTGTTCTGCACTATGCGGTGACTTTCCGTGATTACGTAAATCAACGGTAATGACTTGAGCATATTTCGCCAATTGTTTTGCCAAACCACGCCAATTGTCTGATGAGCCAAATAAGCCATGCAATATGACTACAGCTTGTCCTGCCCCATAAACTTGATAATGTAATTTCATGAAATAAATATTTTATTTTCTTGACTGTTTATAATGGTGTCATTTTATGACAATTGGAGATTTTTTGTGGAAGATGAAACTGTTTTAGTGATGTTAGTGCAACAGTATGCAGGAAAGTATGGCATTACCTTTAGTTCTAAACATCTGGATGATCCTGAAAAGAAAGCTAAACTTATTGGCCTCATTCAAGAATCACTCGCTGGAAAACGCGGTGTTGTGACGGATGAAGATTTAGATTAAACAAAAAGGCCACCTAAATTTAGGTGGCCTTTTTTATCGTTAAACTGACTTTAAAACTAATCAGTCAATTTTTCAAAAACTAGGCTGGCGTTAGTTCCACCAAAACCAAAGCTATTCGACATAATTGTTTTCAAGCCTGCGTTATCTTTACGTTCACGAATAATTGAAACACCCTCCGCTTCAGGATCTAGGTTTTCAATATTGGCAGATGCAGCAATAAAATCATTTTCCATCATTAATAAGCAATAAATGGCTTCTTGTACGCCTGCAGCACCTAATGAATGACCAGATAATGACTTAGTTGAACCCACTAATGGTGCATTATCACCAAATGCTTTTTTAACAGCACCTAACTCAGCCAAGTCACCTACTGGTGTACTTGTACCATGGGCATTAATATAATCAATGGGTGCATCGACTGTAGACGATGCTAATTGCATACAACGTACTGCCCCTTCACCTGATGGTGCAACCATGTCATAACCATCAGAAGTCGCAGCATAGCCTGTTAATTCAGCGTAAATTTTAGCTCCACGCGCTTTAGCATGTTCGTATTCTTCTAAAACAACAACACCACCACCACCAGCGATAACAAAACCATCACGGTCAGCATCGTAGGCACGTGAGGCTTTTTCTGGTGTATCGTTATATTTAGTTGATAATGCGCCCATCGCATCAAACAATGAACTCATTGTCCAATGCTCTTCTTCAGCACCACCAGCAAACACGATATCTTGTTTACCTAATTGGATTTGCTCCATCGCATTACCAATACAATGTGCGCTTGTTGCACAAGCTGATGACATTGAGTAATTCACGCCTTTAATTTTAAAGGGTGTTGCTAAGCAAGCTGAAGTGGTACTACCCATGACCTGAGTGACACGGTAAGGACCCACACGACGAATTCCTTTTTCACGAAGAATATCGGCTGCTTCTACTTGATTAGCTGATGATGCGCCGCCAGAGCCCATAACAAGACCTGTTCGCGGATTAGAAACCTGCTCTTCAGTCAATCCAGAATCAGCAATTGCTTGTTTCATAGAAATATAAGCATAACCTGCTGCATCACCCATAAAACGTAGCGCTTTACGATCAATATGATCTTTAATGTCAATGTCTGGTTTGCCCCAAACGTTACTTTTTAAACCTTGTTCAGCAAAGCTCTCAGAGTGGGTAATTCCTGACTTTCCTGATTTTAAAGAGGCTAAAACCTCATCAGCATTATTACCAATGCTAGATACAATACCGATACCGGTGATTACTACACGTTTCATTTAAATAACCATTATTTCGTAAAAATTAAATAAGAATAAGAATTTTGAAAATCCAGAGCATTATACTGAACTTAGCCCATTAACTGGTACAACAAGTTACCTTTAAAGCCTAAAACCACAAAACCAGCGTACACTTGTACGCTATAATATAATTTTACCATTAGAATATCTACGTTCTTTAATCAATAAAAATCTAATAACACTGATCTAAAGCAAAAATTCACGTAAAATAATGCCATCTAGAAAATTAAAGCATATTCCCTTTGACCAAATTTACAGCAACAATCCCCAAGTTAAGCTTTAAACAAGATGGTACTCCCTATTCTGAACAATTTAATGATATTTATTTTGATAGTGAATCAGGCTACCAGCAAAGCGAACAAATTTTTATTATTGGTAATAATGTAATCAAGAAATTAAAACAGTC
>CAJWBY010000291.1 GCA_913020705.1 uncultured Colwellia sp. | reverse complement strand
TGAAATTTACGGTGGTAGTAATACGTTAAATAATGAAAAGTTACAAAGTGTTGAATTACCTTGGCAAGGTCAACAGCAGTATATAGAAATTACAGTGCCACCTTTAGCTACAGCAATGTTTATGCTCAAGAGCTCAAGCCTAATACTTGGGAATAAACAATGACGCTAAGCTCATTAACAAGGGTAAATAATGTTACCTCTGGCCGTTCATATCCTATGGGAGCCACCCTTGCGAAGAATGGTAAAGGGTGTAATTTTGCTTTATTTTCGGCTCATGCGACAAAAGTAGAGCTTTGTTTATTTTCAAAAGATGGCAAAACTGAAATACAGCGTATTGAATTGCCAGAGTTTACCGACGATGTTTGGCATGGTTTCGTTGAAGATATAACGGAAGGTTGTTTGTACGGATACCGAGTATACGGCCCTTTCGAACCTCATAACGGTCATCGTTTTAACCATAATAAATTATTGTTAGACCCATACGCTAAGAAATTACACGGTGAATTCATACGTAGCGAGCTCAACTTCAGTTACGACCTAAAAAGTTCACAACAAGATTTAACGCTCGATAATCGTAATAACGCAGCAAGTATGCCTAAGTGTGTCGTGGTATCTCCACTTTTATTCAGCGAAACTCACCCTCAAGTACGTCGTCGCAATACTATTCTTTATGAATTACATGTCAAAGGTTTTACGAAACAAAACCCAGATGTGCCTATAGAGCTACGTGGTACTTTTGCAGGCCTTGCTAATGAAAATGTTTGCGAATACCTAAAGTCTTTAGGTGTCACCAGTATTGAGCTTTTACCTATACAGCAATTCATCGACGAAGACTTCGTTCAAGACAAAGGGTTAAGTAATTATTGGGGTTATAACACCATCTCTTTTTTTGTGCCTCATGCAGCCTATTGTCACTCAGGTGAAGTTGGCGAGTTTCGCACCATGGTTGAAACTTACCATGAAGCAGGTATCGAAGTAATTCTCGACGTTGTCTATAACCATACTGCAGAAGGTGACCAACTCGGACAAACATTAAGCTTCAAAGGCATAGACAATGCCAGTTACTATCGTTTGCACAAAGCAGACAAACGCTATTATGAAAACTTTTCTGGTTGCGGAAATACCATTAATGTACAACATCCTCGTGTAATACAGCTTATAACAGACAGTTTGCGTTACTGGGTTGAAGTGATGGGTATAGATGGTTTCCGTTTTGATTTAGCGCCTGTACTTGGTCGTGACGAACCAGATTTTAAAGCAAATAATCATTTTTTTACCAGTATTAGACAAGATCCTGTCTTATCGAAAGTTAAACTTATTGCAGAGCCTTGGGATGTGGGTCACGGTGGATATCAACTTGGGCGTTTCCCTAATAGCTGGTTAGAGTTGAATGATCGTTTCCGCGATTCCTGCCGACGTTTTTGGCGTGGTGAAAATGGTTTAGTTGCTGAATTTGCTAAACGTTTACATGGTTCATCTGATATTTTTGAGCAACCAAGTCGCCGCCCTAGTGCCAGTGTTAACTTCATTACCTCGCATGACGGTTTCACCTTAACTGACTTAGTCAGCTTTAATGATAAACAAAACAGCGAAAACGGTGAAAAAAACAACGATGGTCATAATAGTAATTTCAGCAATAATTTAGGGGCTGAAGGTTTCACTGAAGATCCTCAAATTAATTTACTCCGTAAACAACAAAAACGTAATCTATTAACGACACTTTTTATTGCTCAAGGTACGCCAATGTTACTCAGTGGCGACGAACTGAATAATAGCCAACAAGGTAATAACAATGCTTACTGCCAAGACAATGCAATATCATGGATTGACTGGAAAAGCCCTGATGCACAGCAAGAATCTAATTTCGTCAAAAAGTTAATCGCACTTAGAAAAGCGCACCCATTATTAAATAGAACACATTACCAGCATGGTAACGAAATTAGTGAAAATACAGGCTTAGCTGATATCAGCTGGTTGAATTGTCATGGTAAAAAAATGACAGAAGATAACTGGCATGATCAATCAATGAAATGTTTTGCCATGATGCTCGCCAATACGACTCAAGTAACGACAAACGGTCATCACCAAGACGATGCCCTACTCGTTATTTTCAATGCACATCAACACAGTATAAATTATTTATTGCCAGAGCTTAATGGTTACTGGCAAGTACTGATTGATACCGCTTTAGAAACATCAGATAACATTCAGAAAATTGATAAAAAAACATTAAAAAACATTAGTCATCCTGCACTTACTATCGCTGAGCATAGCTGTGTGGTATTGCGATATTTACACAGTCCCAAAGACAAATAGCAAATCATTATACAACCAAGTATTAAGAATTAGAGAACAAAACTAGATAACAAAATCACAACAAGAATTGGTAAAAGGTCTCCTTTAGCCACTCAAAAAGACTAGAGTATTAAACTTATGAATTTGATAGAAAAACTTGCCGATTTAATTGGCTTTCACCGAAGTTACACTGACAGTTATGGTAATCAAGTGCACGCAAATGAAAGTGCTAGACATAATTTACTTATCGCGATGGGTTATGATCTTAGTAATGACGATACTATCAACGCAAGTATTATTTCTTTACAAGAAGATACTTGGCGCAGAATGTTACCTGCAGTTCATATTGCAAAACTTGAAGATAATGAGCACAAAATTATAGTTAGCTTAGCAGTAACTGAGTGTTTTCAAATGTCTTGGGCAATAAGAACTGAACAAGGCGAAACGTTAACGGGTGAATCACTTTTAAATGAGCTACACGTTCTCGAAGAACATTATTTAGTAGATGTAAAGCATCAAAAATTCGTTTTAACACTGCCTAATCTGCCTCAAGGTTATCATGACCTTACAATTTGTTATGATCAAAACAAAGAAAACTGTCATCTAATTTACGCACCCAAAACGTGCTATAGCCCACAAGAAGCATCAACTGATAAAATGTGGGGATATGCTGCACAACTGTATTCTATTAAAAGTGAAGAAAACTGGGGCATGGGGGACTTTGGTGATTTAAAGTCACTCGTTAAAAAGTCTGCCGAGCAAGGTGCTTCTGCGATAGGATTAAACCCTCTACACCCTTTGTATCAAAACAACCCTGCGCATCGCAGCCCTTATTCGCCGACAAGCCGTTGCTTTCTTAATAGCTTGTATATTGATGTGACAAAAGTGCCTAATTTCAACACGTGTAAAGTCGCTCAAAAGCGATTTAATAGTGATGCATTTCAAGCCAAAGTTACTTTCGCTCGAAATACTGAACTTATTGATTACCCTGCGGTTGCTGATGTTAAGTATGAAATAATTGAATTACTCTTCGAAGATTTTTTAGTTAACAACAAAAGTAAAAAAGTAAGTTCGACATATCAAGAGTTTTTGGATTTCAAATTAGCGCAAGGTAATGATTTATTACTTTTAACAACATTTGACGCTTTATACGAGCACTTTAGAAAAACCGATTTTAATGCTTATGGTTGGAAAATGTGGCCAAGTGAATTTCAAACTCCACATTCAAAAGAAGTATCAGATTTTCAGAAAAATCATTCAAAACGCATAGATTACTTCGCCTTTTTACAGTGGCTGGCTCATCGCCAGTTGAGTGATATAGCTTCGATAGCTCAAACATCAGGCATGCCAGTTGG
>CAJWBY010000290.1 GCA_913020705.1 uncultured Colwellia sp. | reverse complement strand
AGTTTGAGCTTCCTATCGTAGGTAAAGGTGTTCTTTCTATTGAATTGGAAGATGGTTCTGAAAAGCTCATCGGCATTACTCGCGCCCATTTGGAAGAAGATGCTGGTAAATCGATGCATGGTGACTTCCAAGGCCAAACAGGTGTCGATTTAAACCGTGCCGGTACACCACTATTAGAAATCGTGTCTGATCCTGATATGAGCAGCGCTAAAGAAGCCGTAGCCTATATGAAGAAAATGCACTCTTTAGTGCAATATCTTGAGATTTGTGACGGCAATATGCAGGAAGGTTCATTCCGCTGTGACTCTAATGTATCTGTCCGCCCTAAGGGTCAGAAAGAATTAGGTACGCGTGCCGAATTAAAAAACATTAACTCATTCCGAAATGTTGAACGTGCAATCAATATCGAAATTGAACGCCAAATTGAGCTGATCGAAGATGGCGGTACCGTTGTTCAAGAAACACGCCTATATGACGCCGATAAAAATGAAACGCGTTCAATGCGTAGCAAAGAAGAAGCAAACGATTATCGTTATTTCCCTGATCCGGACTTATTACCTGTTGTCCTCGATCCTGAAATGATTGAAAAAATTCGGGCAACACTGCCAGAACTGCCCAATGCTAAACGTGATCGTTTTGTCGCAGACATGAGCTTGTCTCTTTATGATGCATCAGTATTAACAAGCAGTCGTGAATTGGCTAATTATTTTGAAGCAGTTTTAGAGGCTTCTGATAATAAAGATCCAAAACTTTGTGCCAACTGGGTGATCTCGCAATTATTAGGTGCGTTAAACAAAGCGGGACTCGAAATTACAACATCGCCAATTAATGCTTCACAGCTAGGTGGCTTATTAATACGCATCAGTGATAATACTATTTCTGGCAAGATAGCCAAACAAATCTTTGATGTTTTATGGGCAGGTGAAGGTGATAATGCCGATAGTATTATCGAAGATAAAGGTCTAAAACAAGTTACAGATTCAGGTGCTATTGAAGCGATTGTTGATGACGTGATTGCCAATAATGCAGATCAAGCTGAACAATACCGCGGCGGTAAAGAGCAGCTACTCGGGTTCTTCGTTGGTCAAGTTATGAAGGCATCAAAAGGTAAAGCTAATCCTGCACAAGTGAACGAAATATTAAAAGCAAAATTAGCAGGCTAGGTTTTTCTAACTCGCACAAAAAAAGGCTGCATTCAGTAATGAATGCAGCCTTTTTTATTATTCTAAATCTAGTAATTAACTACCAGAAATCATTGTATTTACTTTAGCTGATACTAAGCCAAATACAGCACCAACAACAAGCGATAATGAAACCACAAGAACAGGGTTTGTCATATCCATTGCTGAAGTACTACCGCCAACATGAATTGCATATGCTGCTGTAGCGGCATAACCATAAACTGCTGAAGGAATAACAGAGAAAGCAGGAATTGATGCGCCCATAACTAAAGCAAATACTGTTACACCAACCCATACAGGAGCAGTTAGAAGATCACCTAATGGGACTAGACCCATTAAAATAAATGCAACACCTGCTAAAACTGAACCAAAGACACTACAAACGATCGTATTTTTTAATGCCGCATTATCTGCACCATTGTGGAAGTATTGTCCCCAACCAATAAAGATTGCCCAAATTGTAACCAGCCCTGCTAGCGGACCAAATGCAAGCCATGTCGCTACTGCACCTAAACCACCAATACTTAATGCTAATGAAAACATAATTCTCTCTCTCTATTATCTTACGAAAAATATTCGCTTCTAATAAATTCTCGATGCTCGAGCATTCTTATTTTTGGCAATTTATTAAAAGCACAAATTTAAGATCGGACGTCCCAACCTCGAGGAACAATAAAACATACTTTTATTTAACTTTCAATCACTATAAAGTTATTAAACACAATTTAAGTATTGAATTATGTTCATTGAAATACAAACCTATTGTCTATAGAACTTCTCTCAGACCACATTTATACACATTCTACGAACACCGCATAAGTAGATGCTGATATCTAATAGTAACCACTTGCAAACTATTAATTCTTTTTCTTATTTTTATAATCATAAACCTTGCATCTACTCTCCTTTCTTAATATTTTCTTGCTCTATTTCTCTAGTTGTTCTTCCCTTATTACAATAAAGTGATGTACTATCGGTTGTTCAAATTCAATGGATGATATGGAAATATTGCTAAGGTCTTATTTTAGAAATATTTCACTTAAATTAGGCACTATACAGATATGAAGTTTACGCAAGAGCACCTCCCAGAAAAAATGGCTATAGGAAAACTGCCATCTCAATCACCTTTGCCGGAAGCAAACTGGGTTCTGGTTTTTGGTTCGGTAAAACGTTTTAAAGAGCGTGGTTTTACCAAAGCTCTGCAAAAACGCTACCCCTCTGCACAAATTATTGGCTGTACAACCTCTGGTGAAATTACAGATGGTGGCGTCCATGATGAGAGCGTGCATATCACTGCAATGCTTTGGGAGCGCAGTACACTTAAATTTATTGTGAAGCCTATTAATAGTATGGCTCAATCCCATGCCTTAGGCGCGCTCATCGCTTCAGATCTAGTTCAAGATGATCTGAAAGGTGTTTTTGTTTTAAGTGATGGTTTAAATGTAAATGGCTCTGAGCTCGTTGAAGGCATTCAAGAGGTTCTGCCAGACATTCCTATTACGGGTGGTTTAGCAGGCGACAACGCTAACTTTTCTCAAACATACCTACTCAATAACGATCAAGTTGATGACAGAATTGTTATTGCCGTTGGGATTTACGGTGAAAATGCTGTGGTAACAAGTGGTGCTTTGGGTGGCTGGAAGCCTTATGGTCCTCCACGTAAAATTACGCGCGCAGTAAAAAATATTGTTTATGAGCTAGACGGAAAGCCGGCTCTGCCATTATATAAAATGTATATCGGCTATTATGCTAATGCGCTACCTGCATCAGGGCTAAACTTCCCATTTGCCATCATGTCTGAAGATAAAAGCATCACAGTGATTCGCACACTTTTAGCTGTTGATGAAAAGGATAGTAGCCTGACATTTGCCGGTAATGTGAGTGAAGGGTCAACAGTACGCTTCCTCAAATCAGACCACGATATGCTGGTCAATGGTGCCAGTGATGCAGCACGGCAAATTCTTGACAAAGACATTAACCTTAACGATAAAGCCCTCGCTATTTGCGTCAGCTGTGTCGGCCGAAAACTCGTTATGGAAGAACAAGTATCTGATGAGGTCTTTGCTGTGCAACGATTACTGGGTGTACAAACAGGGATAACTGGTTTTTATTCTAACGGTGAAATTTGTTCCGGCGAAGATGATGGCCATAGTTTGTTGCATAACCAAACAATGACTATCGCTTATTTAAGTGAACATATGAATTAGAATTTTGATTCTTTCAGAAAACTTGAAGGGCAGGACCATTAATAATGGTCCTGCCCTTCTTCGTTATAAGATCTAATCAGCCAATTCTCTTGCTGCTGCCAATAATGCTAACCGAGCAATAACCCCGTAAGCATAAAACCGGTTTGGTTCGGCATCAGGGACATCTTGTTTGTCAGGCGTATTACATGGCTGTGCAAAAGCTAATGGTTCAAAATGCATGCCCGGTGCATTAAGGTTTTCATTAACACCGCGACTTGTATGTACACGATAAA
>CAJWBY010000289.1 GCA_913020705.1 uncultured Colwellia sp. | reverse complement strand
GTCGGATCTATACTTAACAATTCGTTAATTTTTTCTAATGATAGTTGTTGCAAAGCTTTTGTACCCTCACTGGTATTTAAATTGTCATAATTTTGACCATAAAATAATAATAATAACTCATGTTGGATAGCGGGATGGTGTAATACAAATGCCTCTATAACGTCTTTAGAACGTGCCATCACTTTAAGTTTGATTTGTAGGTAACGCACTTCACCTTGGCTTTGATCAGAAAAGTTAACAACAAAAGGATCGTCAACAGCATAATAAATAGGTGCTTGTTTTACTAAGGATTTTTTATCGTCGTCAGTTGCATTATCCGTATCTTTGTCATCACCACCCAAAAAAATCATCGCCCCTAAGCCAATAATTGCCAGTAGTAGTACTGCGATAATAATGATCAATAGCTTGGGGTTACTTTTTTCTTCGCCGACAATATCTATGTCATCTTTCTGTTCTTGCTCAGCCATTTAATGGTGTTCCGGTTATAGTTTGTGTTTTATATAGCAAAGTTCGTGCCTGTTATTGCAATATGAAACTAGTGAAATAGGCGCCTTCAACGCCAGCTGTGCCCGTTTCTTTTTTCAAAACGGAATTAACGGTGTCTAAAGTAGACTGTTGTAAAGCCCTTCTTCCATCAACACTACCAATACTTTCCATCGTTTGCTCTGAAAATAGCATACGTAACGAATCCTGAATCATTGGCAGGTTATTATTAGCGTTATCTAGAATTTTTTGCTCAGAGGCCATTAATGCGATTTTTATTTGCAGGTAGCGAACTTCTTGTTTGCTTTGTTTTAGAAAGTTAATGGTAAAAGGTTCTGTAATTTTATAATAAAGGACTTGTTTGGGTTCTGCTTCATCTTCCGCCCATGATGGCATTGCAAACAGTGCAAGCCAAATTAGCAGCAGAGTGGTGAGTGATTTGCGCATAGCTTGATATACTCCTGTTATTTTTTTAAATGCCTAAGGCCAAAGTAATAACAAAATTATGACAAGGTTATGCTTTGGGCGAAAGGGGTTAACGCTAAATGGAACAAAATAAGATGAATAATAACAATGATCGCAAGGTGAGTTTATGGGATTACATACTGACTTTGCCGCAATATCTTATTCCACAACATGCGTTATCCGTGTTGATGCATAAACTGACACGCAGTGAACTGACATGGTTCAAAAATGCGTTTATTCGTTTCATTGTCAAGAAATATAAAGTCAATATTGAAGAGGCTATAACCTCTGATATTGGGGCTTATAGCAGTTTTAATGCTTTTTTTACACGGCAGTTGCGTGAGAATGTCAGACCTGTTGCACAAGGTGATGTTGTGGTTTCGCCAGTTGATGGTGTTATCAGTCAGCTAGGTCAGATAAAAGAAGGACAGATAGTCCAAGCTAAGGGGCGGCAATATACGGTATTGGAATTATTAGCTGGCGATCAACCATTAGCTCAGTATTTTGAAAATAGTCAGTTTGCTACCATTTATTTATCGCCGCGCGATTATCATCGAATTCATATGCCGTTAACAGGCAAATTAAAAAGCATGACTTATATTCCGGGAAAACTGTTTTCTGTTAGTCCAAGAACGGCTAGAGCTGTACCTAGATTATTTGCCAGAAATGAACGGGTGGTGACTGTATTTGAAACTGACAGAGGCCCGATGGTTTTAGTATTAGTGGGCGCAATATTTGTTGGCAGCATGGAAACGGTATGGCAAGGCCAAATAACACCGGATTATGGTAAGAAAATAGAACACTGGGACTACCAAAACGAAAAGGCAATAACGATTCAAAAAGGTGATGAAATGGGTCGGTTTAATATGGGCTCGACCGTCGTTTTGTTAATGCCGCAGCAAAGTGAACTTTGGTTGAATAAATTACAAGCAGCTTCTCCAGTTCAAATTGGACAGGCGATCACATAAGTTGCTTTTAACCATATAAGTCACTGTTCTAATTTAAGTTAACAAATAGTTCAAGTAAAAATAAATTATTGAAGTACTGAATAATGAATATTTAATTGATTATTCAGTATTCACAAAGTAGGATGTCGGCCATGACTGAACTAGATATCCATACCCAAATTCTTGACGCTGCCGAAGAACGCTTTAGCCAATACGGTTATAACAAAACGACCATGGCTGAAATTTCACGTGACTGTAATATGTCTGCGGCAAATCTCTACCGCTATTTTGAAAATAAAGTAGAGATTGCGACGGTACTTGCCCAGAAATGTCTTGCAGATAAAGAAGTATTATTAGCCTCCATCGTCAATGATTTGTCTTTATCAGCAAATGAGAAATTAGAAGCCTTTGTAATCAGCTCATTGCACTATACCTATAATCATTTTGATGTTTCACCAAAATTAGGTGAGTTGGTCATTGCCTTGTCGGACCAGCGTCCTGAGGTTGTTGAACAGCACCGACTCAGTAAACTAAAACTCTTAGTAGAGCTGCTTGAACAAGCACGACAAACTGGTGAATTCCAGTTTGAGAATGTAGAAGATACGGCCGATGCTATTCATACGGCCATCATGTTGTTTTATTACCCCTTGACGATAAAAATGTATCCATTAGAAATATTGGAACTTAAAGCAAAAAACGTGTGTCAATTGATGCTTGCAGGATTACAGACACGTTAAAAATTTCTCTATTTAGTTAATATTAATTAAAAAATTCAGGATTTAGATATGAAAGGATCGTTCACCAACCGCTACGCTGAGTATGTTGTCAGTAACCCTTGGAAAATGTTGTTGTTAGCACTCGTTCTAGTGCTCGCGGCAGGTAGTGGAGGTCGTCTACTTCAATTCACCACAGATTATCGTGTATTTTTCAGTGAAGACAATCCTGAGCTATTAGCTTTTGAAGAAATGCAGGATGTTTATACCAAAACAGATAATGTATTGTTTGTTATCGAACCTAAAGATGGCAATATTTTTACTCATGAAAGTTTAGGCTTGATCGAAGAGCTGACCGAAGCATCATGGCAAATTCCGTATTCAACGCGTGTCGATTCGATTACCAATTTCCAGCACACCATTGCTGACGGTGATGATTTACGAGTCAGTCATTTAGTCTATGGTTCTGAGGATTTCACCGATGATAAAATTGCTTATGTACGGGATGTAGCACTAAATGAGCCTTTATTAGTAAACCGTTTGATTTCACCAGAAGCTCATGTGGCGGGTATTAATATTACGGTGCAACTTCCAGGCTTAGCTGTAACCGAAGTTCCTGAAGTGGCACAGTTTGCACGTGAGATAGCTGCAAAAATTGATGACGCCTACCCCAACCATAATATTTACATTACTGGTTTGGCGATGATGAACAATGCTTTTGGTGAATCTGCTCAGGCTGATATGGGCACACTAGTGCCTCTGATGTTCTTAGTGATTATGGTTTCGCTAGGGATATTGTTACGTTCCTTTTCTGCCACGTTTGCAGTTGTGGTGATGATTTTCGGAACGGTCCTGTTTGCAATGGGCATGTTTGGTTGGTTAGGCTGGAAATTAACACCACCATCAGCGTCAGCGCCTACGATCATTATGACCATGGCGGTTGCTGATACGGTGCATTTATTAGTGACGTTTTTACACAATCTTCGACAAGGTCAGGAACGTGCTCATGCGATGCGAGATAGCTTACGTGTGAATTTGCAACCTATCTTTATTACTAGTATCACAACAGCGATTGGTTTCTTGAGCATGAACTTTAGTGAT
>CAJWBY010000288.1 GCA_913020705.1 uncultured Colwellia sp. | reverse complement strand
CAGCAGATTTAATAAAATTTCGTCGTTTTAAAGCCATAAAAACTACCTCTTTAGAGATTTTAAGATGTACTATTCAATGTTTAGAACGCAAAATAAATTAGCTTGAATATAAATCAAACTAGTTTGAATAACTCACTCTAAGAGTATTTGATAACAGACTACGTTCAGCTATTTCCTGCTTATTCCATACACTATGACTTACTGATAACAGCAGCCTTCTAATCTAATTATACTTAGAATCAAGAATAGTCCTATTGAAGCATAAGTTCAATACTTAGCTGTTTTTACGTATAAAAAATGACATTACCTCTCTCGAATACTTTCTTGTTTATACCTAAGTAACGGTGCCAAAAAATACTCGATTAAACGGCGCTGTCCCGTTTTAATTTCTACAGCAACGGTCATGCCGGGGCTAAGCATGACCTGTTTATCTTCAACTTGAATAGCCATTTCTTGCATATCAACAACATGGGCTTTATAAATTAAACCTAATTGTTCATCTGCAATCGCATCGTTAGACAAAAATGTAAGAACACCATTAATGACGCCATATTTAGTAAAGGGAAAAGCATCAATTTTAATTTCAACATCTTGATCTTCTTTTACAAAACCAATATCCAAGTTAGCCACCATCGCCTCAACTTCCAATTGATGTTGATTAGGGACAATCACCATCAATTGTTGGGCTGGTGTTACAACCCCACCTTCAGTATGTAAAACGAGTTGTTGAATCACACCTGATACTGGAGAAATTAGTGTTTGTGCTTGTCGAGTTGCTATCGCCTTAATCTTTTCTTGGCTTAATGATTGATATTGCATCGTGACCTGCTGTAATTCTGCAAGTGTTTGGCTATTAAACGCCTTTTTTGACTGTTCTATTTTCTCCGAGACTTCATCAATAGCGGCCATCATTTCTTGAGTACGTTGCTGGCTAGATTGGCGATCATGATAAGCTGTTAGTCGTTGCTGTTCTATTTCAAGATATTGATCTTCTTGTAAATATTGTTTTTGACTCAGTACTTTTAATCTTTCAGAGCGCTGTGTAAGTATCGGTAGGATAGCATCGTATTTTTGTACTTGCTGATCAATACTGTCACGTTCTGCACCATATTTAATTTGCTCATGTTTGAGCGTGTTAAGTTGTGATTTATGTTGCTGCCACTGAGATAATAAAAGTTGACGTTGCAACAAACCAAGTTGTTCCGAAATAGTGCTAGCATTCGATTTATTGTTTTTTATCCAGTTTAGTGTTGTTTCTAATCGTAATTTGTCTTGTTCTAAGTTCACTAATTCATGAGCAATACGTTGTTCATCAGCCAGTGCACTATCGGGCTTAAGTTCAACTAACACATCTCCTTCTTTAACCGATTGCCCCTCAGTAACATATATTTTATAAACAATGCCGGTATTGAGCGGCTGAATCACTTTAGTATGACCACTCGCAATCAGTCTACCAGGCGCTGTCACCACAATATCTACTTTACCAATAATTGCCCATAAAATAGCAAGCACAAAAAATAACATAATTGTCCATGTAATGATTCGCCCTAATGGTGATGGTGGTGTTTCTTGCACCTCTAATGTTGCCGGTAAAAATTCGTGTTCGGTTTGGCGTTGTTTAAATGGCGGAGTTGAAAGCTCATTTAATGGATAAGCATGAGTTTTATCATCAGGGGAAAATCATGAATTCATGCAGGTTTAGCTGTTTTCTTCATTCTTTTTTACAGTCTTTATTTCCACTGTCATACCACTTTTAGATTCTTTTAATTGCTCGCTTATAAACATGGTTTTTTTCACGTTTGCCAACAGAAACAACTAATACGATTAACTCTTCATCTTGAACTTGGTAAACCAAACGATAACCGACACTACGAAGTTTTATTTTGTAGCAATCATCCATTCCATTGAGTTTTGCACTTTCTACTTTTGGTTCTTCTAATCGTTCAATTATATTTTTTTTAAATTGCTTCCTAACCGTACTATCTAATAAATCCCATTCTTTTTTTGCCAACGTGGTAAATTCAAGGTTATAACTCATTAATATCGACCTTAATGGTTGGTAGGCAAAGATTATCATTGATGCCGTACTGTGCTAAAGAGTTTGAATCGACATAAAATTTATCAATACCGTATATGGGAAGTGCTGATAAGGTTTTGGTCAGATTCTTTTGATCAATGGCTGAAGGCTCTTGGTTTTTTATAAGTTGTAATACCGCATCGCCAGTAAAAAGAAGCTCAAGGTCTTGTTCAAAAGCCGCTGCCGCCAAGCAATAGTCAATGGCTTCTCGTGACAGTGAGCCGCTATAAGGGCTTTGAGTCAATATGATCAAAACTTTTTTTCTGGCTTTAGTTGAATTTGAGTTCATATTTAATGCTTTACTATCAAGGTCCAAAGGTGATTACACGGTCTGAGTGTTCGGTGGCGTCTACAAGCTGGCCTAAGCCTGATAGTTCAAAGCAGTCGCTTAAATTTGAACTACTTTTTTCATGCCTTCTTGCTTCATTAGTATCTAATATTCCGCGCTTAACTGCAGCAGCGATACATATTACCAAATCTATAGAGTGGTCTTTTTTTAGTTTTTGCCATTCTGCAGGGATATTTAGTTCGTCTTGAGGAGGGGTGGAAAGTTCTGATCCATTGTGTACCGCATCATGGTAGAAAAATATTCTGTAAATTTGGTGGCCGTTCTTGAGTAAGGCTTTAGTGAAGTTTAGGGCTGTAGTTGCACTTTGTGTGGAGTAGGGGGCGCCTAAGATAACAAGGGAGTAATTCATGTGCTTTAAATACAAGTTTTTGGTTTATAGAAATAAAAAAGGCTTCGATCATTAATGGTCGAAGCCTTTTATTATTTAGCTGCTATTAATCATCACCGCCCAAGGCTGTCATGATATTAAGTAAGCTAAGAAACAAGTTATAAAGAGATACATAAAGCGTAACGGTTGCCATGATGTAGTTTCTTTCGCCACCATTAATGATTGAGCCTGTCTGCATTAATATAATAGCTGAAGAGAAAAGAACAAAGCCACAAGATATAGCTAAGTGCAGGCCTGATATCTCAGTGAATAAAGATAAAACAGTCGCTCCAATCAGAACGAAGAAACCAACCATTACAAAGCCGTTTAAAAAGCTAAAGTCTTTCTTGGTTATTAATGCGTAGGCTGATAACCCGAAGAAGACTAATGCGGTAAGTCCTAAAGCATCGGTAACAATGCCCATTGCGCCAGCGCCAGCATACATCCCAATAATTGGGCCTAATGTGTAACCCATAAAGCCTGTTAGTGCGAATGTGCTTGCGATACCCCAAACACTGTTCTGTAGTTTAGAGGTTAAAAATAATAAACCGTAAAATCCAACCAGTGTAATGATAAAGCCAGGGTGGGGCATGCCCATTGAGAAAAATGCAACTAAAGCAGAAAAGGCAATGGTGAGGCCTAATAGCATATAAGTATTTTTCAAGACCGATGCAGCACTGGCATCAAGGCTTGTGCCGGTTTGTGTTTGTGTGATCCCTTGGGCTTGTTGCCCTGGGAAGCGACGATCTTGCATAAATTACTCCGTTGGAGGTTTGTATTTAAAAGTTGAGCGTAAAGTAAGTGCTCATATAGCACTTATAATAATGGCAGAAGGGTGAAATACAAGCTTTGTTGCCTAAATTTAATGCGGTTCTTCTATATATATAGAATGACTATTGAATGAGGGGGAGGTTTTCCTATGTTATTAATTTAATGAGACACTTCTTCTAACTATCCTATAAATA
>CAJWBY010000287.1 GCA_913020705.1 uncultured Colwellia sp. | reverse complement strand
TCAACACCCTGCAACTTATATTCGAACAGTAAGTTATTAGTATTGCTATACGTTAATGGCGAAAAATCAATACGAATGCCGACATCATCATAGTTTAACTGAACGGTGCCACCATTATTCAACACAAATGGTAAGGCTAAATCACGTGACAACACTTTAATATTAGTGGCATGTACACTCAACTGCTCATCATTTGGCTTTGCTTTTAAAACCAGAGGATCAAAAATGGTTAAGCCGTTCATGGCACCGTAGGCAAATGTGTGATTATACATTTCATAGAAAGCGCCACTATTGAATTCTTTACCGACTAAACCATCGGTAATACCAAAATTACGAAGATGGTGTGTTTCAGCGTTTAGCATATAAATACCGTTATGACTGGAAAACCAAAGATCGCCTTCTGGGTCTACCATTAAACCGTAAATATTAAGTCCCACATTGGAATTGTTTTTGTCATATACATATTTTTGTTCAAACGTTTTAGTCTCTAGGGCAACCAGCCCTTTACCAGCAAAACTAAACCATAACAGGCCTTTTTTATCAAAAACCACGTTTTCAATAGATGTCCATTCACTTTCTTTAATATTGAGATCTTGATACATCATGGTACTTGTTCGTGTTTCAAGATCAAAAAACCATAATGAATTATTTGTAGAAAAAAGCATTTTGTTACTATTAGGTAAATAGCCAAGCACAGTAAAAATTTTATCTTCCGCAATGTTCGCCGTCATTTCATCAAGTGGGTCAACAACGCTCGTTGTTAGTGAAATACGATTGACTCCTTTTTCAGTAATGCTCCACAAAGTATTATAACGGTCATAAAAAAAATCATACTGACCTAACGCAAGCAGTTCTTTGACTTTATCGCCAAAGGGAATATCAATAAGCTTTTGGGTCGCTATATCAAATAGCACGACCCCTTCACCTGTAGAAAGCCATAAACGTTGATCCAAATCTTCATAAATGTGATCTATATTCCCGCGATGATAAATTGTTTTAGGGTTTTCGGTTGTTAAATAATGTAGTATTTTGTCGTTACTTGTATCGAGTAAATCAAGGCCATTTTGAGTGCCTACCCATAACTGTTCAGGGTTATTCCTTTTTGAAGTAATAAACCAAACAAGGTTGTCTGTTAAACTTTTTTCACTGCCTTTTTTATAACGATAATTGGTCACTAAGCTCAGTTTAGGGTTCCATTTATAAAGACCTGTTGCCTGAGAGCCTAACCAAAATACCCCTTGTTTGTCTTTCAAAATAGCAACTACATCAGTGCTTTTAATATGGTCAAAAAACTCAGTAAACGAAAAAAGATATTCTGTGTTGTCAGTTTTGGTATCAATAACAGACAACCCTAAGTGGCTACCTTGATAAACTTTATCGTCATCACCATAAAGCTGCCAACTTGAAACACCGTCAGTTATAATTTTATAAGCGGGTAATTGAACATCACCCACTAAATAATTATTGATTTTACTCACCGGCAAACTATAAACACCATTGTCTGTACCCAAATACAAATGATTATTCGTACTCACATGCAGATTAAATACTTTATTCGCACCTACAGCACTAAAGCTATCTGAGCTAATTTCAGTCGCAGTAATGGCAGGTAATTTTTTCCATATTTTAGATTCAATATTTAGGACAAAAGTGCCAATACGTGTCGCAATATATAAAATATTTTGATGTAATAATATTTGGAAAATATTGTCCCTCGTCGCGGGGAGTTGTGCCGATAAATCTAATAGGCGGGTGCTTTTTTTCGTGGCTTTATTATATAAAATGATGGTTTTTGAACTGGCAATTAAAAAATCATTATTGTCGCCTTCCACCATATCAGCTATGAAGTAATCTTTATTTTCAGGGTCTGTTGTTAGAATTTTTTGGTAGGTATCTGTTTTTTTATTGTAAGTAAATAGCCCTTTCTCACCAACATTCAACCAGAGCAGCTTCTCTTTATCTTGAATTATGTTGTAAATGTCATAATTATCAAAATCCTTATCAGGTCCTTCCAAACTTCGAAAGTTATAACCATCATACATATTCAAACCACTTTCAGTGCCCACCCAGATAAAACCTTCGTCATCTTGAAAGATAGTTCTAACCGAACCTTGAGACAATCCATGCTCAACAGACAAGTTTTCTAAATACAAATTATTTACTTCAGCTCGAGTAGTGTTTAAAGAAAACACAACTAATAATAGACAAAAAAATAATGAATATTTGGCGGTTAAAAAACGAATCATCTCACTCCTAAAATTATATAGTTCAGGTTAAAGCCATTCTTCAGTATAAGTAATATCTTGATAAAATAAACGTTTATCACTGAGTGAATCACTAATAAAATACAAAAAAACATTGAGTAACACTGCATTAACACCTTTACTGTTAATAATTAGTATTCGCTTTTTTATTTATTAGTCTTATATGAAAACAAAAGTCCGACAAACCTTGAATATTGCATGTTGAGGTCTTACATCTACATCATCATTTATTAAAAAAACTGTATTATGAGCAATCCATTATTAATCACTTCAGATTTACCTTCTTTCTCTCAAATCAAACCTGAACATATAAAGCCTGCTGTTGAGCATGCCATAGCAGAATGCAAAAAAGTGATTGCGACAGTTCTAGAAGATAAAAAATTTACCTGGGCTAATTTAGTTATGCCTACAGATGAAGCCGACGATACATTAACTAAGTTGTGGTCACCTGTTTCTCACATGAATTCAGTGATTAATAGCGACGAATTACGCGATGCATACGAATCGTGTTTACCCCTATTGTCGGAATACGGTACTTTTGTTGGTCAACATCAAGGCTTGTACGAAGCTTACCAACAACTCGCAGACAGCGACGAATATCAGCAATTAAACATTGCCCAAAAGAAAGTGATTAATAACGCACTGCGTGATTTTAAACTATCGGGTATTGCTTTAAATGATGACGACAAAAAACGTTACGGTGAGGTTGTTACCCGTTTATCTGAATTAAGCTCTACATTTGGTAATAATTTACTCGATGCAACACATGCTTATAGCGTAAATATTACCGACAAAAGCGAACTAGCTGGTTTACCAGACAGTGCGATAGAAGCTGCTGCGGAACTTGCTAAAGAACAAGAAAAGCAAGGCTGGTTATTTACTTTAGATATTCCAAGTTATTTACCGGTAATGATGTATTGCAGCAATGCAAAGTTACGAGAACAACTATATCGTGGATTTGTTACTCGTGCTTCAGACCAAGGTCCTAACGCCAGCGAATTCGATAACAGCGGTATCATGAATGAATTGCTAAAACTACGTCATGAACTAGCGCAGCTATTAGATTTCAATAACTTTGCTGAAAAATCTATCGCGACTAAAATGGCCTCATCAACGGATGAAGTTGTAGGCTTCCTTGAAAACCTTGCAGTAAAATCAAAGGCACAAGGCCAACAAGATTTAAATGAAGTTAAAGAATTTGCGAAAACAGAATTTAATGAAACAGATTTACAAGCTTGGGATCTGCCTTACTACAGTGAAAAATTAAAACAAAGCCGTTACGCAATTTCAGACGAAGAATGTCGCCCTTACTTTCCAGAGAACAAAGTAGTGTCGGGGTTATTTGAAGTTGTTAATCGTTTATTTGGATTGCAAATAAACGAAATAGCTAACATAGATACTTGGCATAAAGATGTGAAGTTTTTTGACGTATTCGATCGCGATAATAATTTACGTGGTCGATTCTATTTAGATTTATACGCACGTGCTCACAAGCGCGGTGGTGC
>CAJWBY010000286.1 GCA_913020705.1 uncultured Colwellia sp. | reverse complement strand
TTTAAAAGCATTGAGCGATAGGAATTCCCCATTACTTTTTAAAGAAAAAGCTTGTTAAAGGTCTCAGGGCGTAGAGCGGACATTTCAATATTTCGTTTTTAAGACTTCTTGGTGCGCATTGATCTTGCCTCATAAAAATGTCAACTTTAGGATCATATAGCTGACATAAGGTTAATTTTTCTATTGCGGTTTTTGGCACATTACGCCATACAGAATATTACTATTTAACTCTAAATTAGTGACCATATTCACTAAGCCACTAGATGTATATTACTCAATTGATTACTAAGAAAAAACATTAAATATGTCAATATCATTATGTAAAAACATTGACATATTAGTGATTTGCTAGCGTGAATTTTTATGTATTGAAAGTATATCTTCAATAACAGCGTATCCTGTTTCCAAGCGCCCAGCACCTGGACCAATTAATGTAATATCACCTAGTAACTCTGTTGAATAGGTAATAGCATTTGTCGCGCCTTTAATTGATGCTAATGGATGTTCACTCGATACCATCTCAGGCTTAACTGATGCGGAGAAACCATCGATATGCTTTTCAATTGTTCCAATTAATTTCCAATGCTTCTTTAAAGAAGTGGCGTTAGAAATATCATTCTTTGTGATATGGCTAATGCCTTCACGATCTATATCATCTAATGTAAGCGATAAATCCATTAAAAGATTTCCCAGAATAACTACTTTTGCAGCAGCATCATAACCCTCAACATCCCCTGTAGGATCTGCTTCAGCATAACCAAGTTCTTGGGCTTGTTTGAGAGCATTTTCATATCCTGATCCTGAAGACATCTCACCTAATATATAATTTGTCGTGCCATTAAGAATCCCTTGGATTTTTGTTATTCCGGCAGCTAACAACATCTCATTACCTAAGTGTATTGCAGGAGTTCCGCTCATTACAGTACCTTCAATGCCAATTTGAACATTATTGCTTAATGCTATTTTACGAAGTTCAGGAAAATGTAAAGCAACGGGTCCTTTATTAGTCATAGAAACATGCATACCATTATTTAATGCCTGTTTAATATGACTTACTGCGGGTTCACCTGTTTGTAGATCAGTAAAAGCAAGCTCTACTAAAATATCAGCTCCACTTTTATCAATCGTTTCAGTCGCATTCCAGCCAGTGATTGGAGCCGAAGTACTTTTTAGATCTCCATGCTTTTCTAGATCAGATAATAAAACTTCAGGGTCCAAACCGTTAGGGTTAGAAAGACTTCCTTTATATAGATCACATACCGCTACTATGCTTAAATTAATACCAAACTTTTCTATTAACAGTTGTTTTTTATCACTAATAATTTTAGTTAGGCCTTGACCAACATTCCCAAAACCGATTATTGCTAATGTGTATGTTTTCATTATGTTCTTCCTAAGTTAACTCTTTAAAATGTTGTATAATTGTTTGATAGTGTTACTTTCGTAAATTAAAACAATAAGTTTTTATGTCGGTCATTTCTTTAACAGCATTCATCACACCTTCTCGGCCAACACCTGAGCCTTTAACTCCGCCAAATGGCATTGCATCAATTCGATAATCACTGCTGTCATTTATCATGACGCCACCACAATCCATTGAATCTGCAAGTTCAAACGCTAATTCAAGATCATTGGTAAATATTCCAGCTTGTAAGCCAAATTCAACATCATTTGCTTGAGCTATTGCATCTTTTTTATCAGTAAATCGATACAAAACAGTTATAGGTCCGAACACTTCTTCTTTGGCAATTAAACAGTCACTACTTACATTTGCAAAAACAGTAGGTTGAAAAAAGTTTCCCTGTCTTTTCCCACCACACAGTAATGTTGAATTTTTCTCAAGAGCATCTTGTACCATCGCTTCAACTTTAAGAGCAGCGCGACTATTGATCATTGGACCCATCTGCGTAGATTCAGATAGTTTGTCTCCCATAGATATTTTGCTTGCACGCAAACAAAACTCTGAGGCAAACTGGTCATATATTTCATCTTGAATATAAATTCTTTGAACATGTAAACAGTTTTGGCCTGCTGCCCAGAAAGCACCACTGACACATGCCTCCATTGCCATCTCAATATTTGCATCATTCATTACTATTACTGGGCAGTTACTTCCAAGTTCCATTGATACTTTCTTTAAACCTACGTGACTTAGAATTCTTTCTCCGACACTTTTTCCTCCAGTAAATGAAACCATATTAATGCGAGGATCTGATACGATTTTATCGCCTATATTTATTCCATATCCTGTAACCAAATTTAAGATACCTTTAGGTAAATTTGTTTTATTAAATAGCTCTACAAACAGTTTTGCGACAAGAGGTGTCTCATGGTGAGGCAGGAGGATTACTGAATTTCCTGCCGCTATAGCGGGACCAATTTTATGAGCGACTAAATTTAAAGGGTCATTAAAGGGAGTAATAGCTGCAACAACGCCAATAGGTATCCGACGATAATACCCAAACCTATTTTCAGAGCCAGGCGCTTGATCGAAAGCAATAGTTTCTCCCGTTAAACGCCTCGCTTCTTCCGCGCTGATCCGAATAGTTTCTACGCACCTAGAAACTTCTTTTCGCGCTTCATTAATTGTTTTAATACCTTCACGTGCAATCATTTGAGCGAACAATTCTTTTTGATTACTTAAATTATCAGCAACTTCATTAAGTACAGACATCCGTGTATTTGAAGATAGTTTTTTGGCTTTTTGGGCACCTAATACTGCTACCTCAATAATAGAGTCCACTTCACTTAAAGAGTTGTTCACAACTGTACCGACTAAACTGCCGTCTTCAGGGTTTAATACTTGTATCTGTGGTTGTGAGCTTTTTACATCTATAGTAACTGGAGTAGAAAAATTTTCTATTGTAGGCATGGAGATTTTCCTTTTTTAATGATTTAGCGAACTATAAATATTGTACCTATCAATTATGGTGTACATCAGTCTTAATTTTAAAATTAACGAGTGTGAGCTATCTTCTTTTAGGGTATATTGATTTAATTGTATCAATAGTTATTGAGGTGTATTGAGTTGTGAAATTAAGTAAGCAAGATCTAAAGATATTGGAATTATTGCAAATAGATGTAAAAACTTCTGTTGAGCAGCTTTCTGAAGAAGTAGGATTATCGACGGCAAGTATACAGCGACACTTAAAGCGCTTAAGAGATAATAAAGTTATCGCTCAGGAAGTAGCGATAATATCGCCTACTGCGGTAAACCAATCAATGACCTTTATTATATCTGTACAACTAAATAGAAATTATAACGATTGTTTCAATTATTTTAAAAACAAAGTAAAAAACAATAATAATATCCAGCAGTGTTATTACATTACAGGTGAGGCGGATTTCGTACTGATAGTGACAGCAAAAGATATGGAAAATTTCGAAAAATTTACTCAATTATTTTTTTTTAGTGATATTGCTGTTCTGCATTTTAAAACATCTGTTGTTATGGGCAGAACAAAAGTTAGCTTAGCACTACCTCTTAATTGTGTAGATATATAAAGCATGTTTCTAAATCATGATAATAAAAAGAATATAGTTTCTTCTGGTGAAATTATGGCAGGCACAGATTTTGCCGTGAGTTGATCTGTAATGATGTGATGGTCGCTTCATCAACCCAAGTTTGGAGTTTGTATACCAAGAGGCGTTAACACCATAGAAAATACTGCTAATGTCAGTAATCATTGAAAATAGCTGACATAAAAATGGAGTTTTTTGCTCTAATAATTTAGACCGGTTTGTTAAGGTTTTCAGATATCAGCCAGTACACAAAACCTATCAACAACTCTTCAACTGAAGGCTGATGTCTGAAAG
>CAJWBY010000285.1 GCA_913020705.1 uncultured Colwellia sp. | reverse complement strand
AACGCCGCGGTGTTAAATATGTTGTCATTACTATGTGTGTTGGCGGCGGAATGGGCGCAGCAGGGTTATTTGAAGTACTTTAGAATGTCATTTTTTTAAGTGAAATTTAATAAAAACGTAGCTAAATAAGCTACGTTTTTTATGCCTATAACAAAAGTTTATATTGATGATATTCATTATTATTTTAGCGTTTATTCTTCTAGTCTTTCGCTAGTAATGAGATGAAAAAGCTCATCTCCAAAGCTTTTTCTTTTAAGCTTTTGAAACGACCCGATGCGCCGCCATGGCCAGCTTCCATATCGGTTTTAAATAACAGTAAATTATCATCTGTTTTTAGTTCTCTCATTTTAGCTACCCACTTCATGGGTTCAAAGTACTGAACTTGAGAATCGTGCAATCCCGTGGTAACGAGTATATTGGGATAGTGTTGCTCACTGATGTTATCAATGGGTGAATAAGCTAAAATACTTTCATAAGCTTGTTTTTCGTTGGGATCCCCCCATTCGTCATATTCATTAGTCGTTAGCGGTATGCTTTCATCGAGCATAGTGGTTAACACATCTAAAAATGGTACATGAGCACCAATGCCTAAATATAATTCCGGCGCTTGATTGGCCACCGCTCCCATTAATAAACCACCGGCACTGCCGCCAGAAGCGAATACTTTATGTTCATTGGCATAACCTTGCAGAATTAGTGCTTTGGTAACATCAATAAAGTCGTTAAATGTATTTTGCTTTTGATCCATTTTACCCGTTTCATACCATTCTCTTCCTAGCATCTCTGAGCCACGGACATGAGCGATAACATAAACAAAACCTCGGTCGATTAAGCTTAACGTTTGACTAGAAAAATCAGGGTCTATAGTCAAGCCATAAGCCCCATAGCCGTATTGCAATAAAGGGTTAGTACCATCTTTTTTAAATAGCTTTTTACAATATACAATAGATACTGGCACTTCGACGCCATCACGTGCGGTAATGAATAACCGTTCTGACTGGTAGTCTTCTTTGTTAAAATCACCTAACACTTTTTCCTGCTTAAGCAGTATCCGCTCACCTGAAGCCAAGTCAAACTCAAATAATGAACCAGGTGTTGTTAAACTAGAATAATATAATCTTGCCGTGGTACTTTTAGGTTCTGGATTATCTCCTAGACAAGCAAAATAACAGGGATCATCAAAAGATAATGGATAGTGGTGACCTGAATTTTCACCTTGCGTTGTATGAACTATAAAACGAATCTGACCATTTTCACGTTCAGTAACCACAATGAAGTTGTGAAATAACTCAATACCTTCAACTAAGACATTTGTTCTATGTGGGATCACTTCTTGCCAGCTTTTAATATCATGAATCTGATCGAGAGATGCTTTCATTAGTCTAAAGTTTTTAGCTTGATAATTCGTGACTATATAAAAGTGTTCACCCATCTTATCAGCGTGGTATTCATGTTCTTCTTGATAGGGGAATAGATCGATAAACTCGCCATCAGGCTCATTTGCACATAGCGATAAATAATGTGTTGATTCAGTAGCATGTAAACAAATATAAATTTGTGAATCATCTCTGCTCTTATCTAAACTCATGTAAAAACTGTGATCACCTTCTTCATATACTAAAACGTCATCGGATTGGGGAGAGCCTAATTTATGACGGTAAACTTGTGTACCTAACAAGGTTTCTAGATCTTTTTTTACATAAAAAACGGTTTTATTGTCATTAGCCCAAATAATTTGTCCTTCAGTTTCAACAAGTTTGTCTGGTAAATAATGCTCTTGTGAATCAGATGAATTATTCAAGTCTTTAAAATAAATGGTATAAATACGCCGACTGTCAGTGTCTTCCGCTATTGTCATCAAGTGATCATCAGGGCTTATAGATAAGTCACCTAAATCATAAAAATCATAGCCATTTGCTCGTTCATTAACATCTAATAACAACGTTTTGTTGTCACCCGAAAAACTGGTTGAACGGTAATAATTTGAATACTCTTGTTCGCCATTAATTTCACTGTGATACCAATATTTACCGTCTTTTTCGGGTACTGTATTATCGTCTTTTACGATGCGTGCTTTTAATTCTTCAAAGAGTAATTCTTGTAAGGGCTTTTGCTCAGCTAACATGGCTTCAGCATAGCTATTTTCATCATTGAGGTGTGCTAATACTTCTTCATCTATTCGTTGGTCATCACGCATCCAGTAATAATTATCTATACGTTGATGATTATGGATTTCCATTTTATGTGGTATTTTTTTAGCTACCGGAGCGATAATATTGTCTGGCGTAAGAGAAGATGTTGGCACTAAGTGCTCCTAGGTAAATGATGTAATATTTATAGCTATGAGAAAATTTAGGTTCACAAGTTTATCGATATTTTATACATTACGTGAGTATTTTTGATATCTTTTTTGAAAGTTTGACCAAAAGACATTTAAGTTTGAAATTAATGGGGGAGTTAAAGGGCTACCATAACTAAATTTGTTTATTTTACCAAGCATCTACTAGCCATTTAACCAGATGTTTATAAATTGGATGAACTTAATAAAAGTGCATGCCACACCAAGCTATATTTCTATTGTTTTTTTGTTTTATTCGGGACGTTTTATTTAAAGTAAAAGAATCTGATTAATTTATTAAACAGACTCTTATATTTAATGATGCGATCACAGATAGGTATCTGAATAAAAGCGATTTTAATGAAATAAGTTAATAGCTTTTTATAAGAGATTTCTCCATCATATTAGGAATTAATTTATTGCAGGCAGGTTGTTCAAGTAATCGTGTTAACAAATGTATTACGGCAGGCGACATTGCCATACCGCAATGAGAACAGTCTACCTCTATGTTTTGAGTTAACTTCCCTTCAGGTAATAAACTGGCTTGCCATTGTACTATGCCATCGGCTTTAGAATATATAGATGTCACAGGGCATGATGGTAACAGTCCAAAATTTTCTTTAAAGGTAATTTCTTTCGGTAGCATATCTCTATTATTTTTGTGAGGGTTAAACATTTTATAAATTTCTGAAATACTTGAGCTATCACCTTCAAAATCAAATATTGGGCTACCTAATGTTATTACTTGATCAACGAGGTTAGGAAACATTTTAGCGAGTTCTTTCGCATAAATTCCGCCTAAACTATGGCCGACAAGAACTACTTTCTGTTTTGATTGTTCTGATACTTTTACAATAAGTTTTGATAAGCCATCAATTAAATCCAAACGCACACCAAAATTTGTTTCTAAATCCCAACCTTGTACATTTACACCTAATTTTTTTAGCACATTTCGTAGTATCAACGTAGAATCATCATCAGATAAAAAACCAGGAATAACAATAATAGGGGGAGTGTTTTCAGATAATTTAGGTCGAGCTATTAATAAGTGTTGCCATAACAGATAAGCTTGAAAGTCTTGAACCGTGCGGACACCTTCTGTTAACTGATGCCATTTCGATGGCTTTTGATATTTAACTGATTGCATAGTGTAAACCTTTATTTATGGTAACGTTTAGTGAATCTGCACTAAAGTAGAAAGTCAGTTTTAGTGTTTACCGCGCTTAACTAAGTTAAGTTATTCGCTATCTTTAGTTATTTCCTTGTTAATATATTTCATCTATTCCATTAGATGAGGCGGAATTTTTTATCATTTATTTTTTTTCATTTGTAGCTTCTTAGGTTGTTTTTACACGAGACGAGTTTACGTTTTTCGTCGGTTTTACTTGTATTGTTTCATTTCCATTTAAATCAATTCGCACAACCGTATTTTGGTCATGAGGCGTTTTTTTCTCTATAGTGGACTTCGCTTGCTTAGTG
>CAJWBY010000284.1 GCA_913020705.1 uncultured Colwellia sp. | reverse complement strand
TTTTCGATAAATGTATTCAGCATTTTCTGAACGATCACCTTCTGCCGCTGCTGCTGACAACGCTTTAACCACTTCTCTACGGCGAATCCATATCTGCTCGAGCTCTTCATTCAGCCGAGCCATGCCATGAATGGTGATGTAAGGTGAAGATTTCATTAAATAAGTCCGCTAGAAAAACTAAAAAAGCCACCGTAAAAGGTGGCCTCGTTAGACTAAGATGATTTACAACTAAGCGTATTTTTTCATTAGTTCATCAATATCAGTCATTTTATTTATATCAAAATATAAACAGTCGGGCTTTCCTTTACGAGTATATATTCCTTCAAGAACATGTTCTATTTTATGAATCAATCCAAGTGCACCACTACGGCTTGATTGGAAATCTGTAGGGGTAAAATTCATCACATCATTAATTTCATCAATCATTAACGCATAACGAGGTGTTTTACCATCTAGGGTAACAAATAATAAAACTTGCCTCATACCACCACTTATTTGATCTTTTGCTCGTGTAAATAAAGCACGCAATCGACGTAATGTTGTCGATCGAGCATGAGCTAATATTTCTAAGGCTTCTGCTTCTTTATTATTATCTCGCAAAGAAATCAATTCCTCTGCTAAGGCATGAATAGCAGCATGAGGTTCATCAAAGCTAGTCAATAACTCTTGTAACGTCTCATCGCGTGTTTCAAATTTACTGTACCACTTTCCAAAAGCACATTCCTTAGGGTTAGTTGCTTTAGTGAAGGCCGCACCTGTTCTAATTGAGTGTTCTAAATCATTAACCCACTCGACATGATCTTGTTCGCGTTGAGTCAGAATATTGAGTAACTCAGTCTTACTATCCATTCCTGATGGTATCCCTAAGCGGTGAGCAAAGTCTAATACTGGAACAAGAGTACCTTGAAACTTAGTTACACCGCAAAAGCCACGCTCTTCAACAGGAAGACGCTGGATATCATTAACATCTTGCCCAAGCATTAATACATTTTCGACATCTAAGCCAAACATCATATCCTCAACAAAAAAAGTAAATATTTGCCGATTTTGATCAATCTTGCCGCTATTGCTGTTGCCCGCCACATGGTTAAGAGCCATATTGCAATCCTTTAATAAGTTATTTTAAACAAGCTATTACGCTTATTTCACTTTAAATATAAGTGCAGTTAAGAGTTTAAGAGCAATATCTGAGCCAGATTATTTATGTAGCACTTGCTGTAATTTTTTCTCGTCAATTTCCCCACCTAAATAACCAACAATTAAACGCATATCTAACTCTGCATTGGCCAAACAACTACTTGCACCAGGTGAGGGAGTCATATTAAAAATAATGCCGTTACCAGGGTTTATTTTTGCTTCCCCCATCATTAACTTTGATTGTTTTTTGTCAATTAACTGAGGACGAACACCACCAAAACCTTTGGCAAATTCAATATCTTTTAATTTAAGTGATGGTACGATTTTTTTAGCATCTTTCAAAAATAACCAGCAACGGAGGCCAGGAACTTCAAATAAGAAGTTTTTCAAAATATAGTTACGAATATCACTTACTTTGAATAAGTCCCAGAACACTTTTAATACATTAGTATCCAGCCTTAAGACACGCAAAAATTCAAAGAAAGTACTGATATTGTAGCGCTCTAATAAAGGCAGTAACAAAGCGGTAGGGCCAAAACGTGTTTTCCCCTCAACCAAGACATCAGGATCACCATGGACTGCTGCAAAGGGTAAGTTGTCATTTTGAACTGTATATACTTTTCCGTTAAGCACCTTAGGTGTGAAATAGAAGCTACCTGCCACGGGTAGGCATGAGAACTCTAAGCCATGCCCCATTTGTTGTGCAAGTAACAAGCTATGTCCGCCCGCGGAGACCACCACGGCTTTTGCTTTGATACTACGGTCATCTGTGTTGATATGGAAAACCCCATCTTGATGAATAATTTCTTCAACATGGGTATTAAAACTAAGTGTTAACGCTTTATCAGTCTGTATCGCTTGAGTGACAAATGACTCCGCTAATTGATTAAAATCCACTGCACTATATTCATCTAAAACAGCCAGTGCAATACAGGGTTCAGGACGTAGCTTCCCGTCAACCATCACAACATTGGGTTCAACTTCAGCAATCGCTTCTTTTTCCAATAATTGCATTGTTGAAAAGCGTTCTTTAAATATTTCAAACCTTTCACGTAGACGTTGACATTCACTTTCACCAACAGCAATAACCATTTTAGGATATTTAAAAATCACCTGTTCACGATTATCTAGCTTTTCGGTGTAATTAACGATCATCTCAGCTGCTGATTTTACTTTACTCGCTTTTTCCAAAGTATAGTTCGTTTCAATATCACCACAGTGTAATGTTTGGCTATTGTTTCGACCATGAGAGTTAACTTTAGCAACACCATCATATTTTTCGATCAGTACAACATCGCCCACATCAGAATATTCTGCTAATAAATATAATAGTGCAGTGCCACATACGCCACCACCGACGATAGCTACTTGATGTATTTGTTCAGACATAATGGTTCTCAAATGTATTTATTAATTTAATCTTAAAATGGCTTCAACAGTATGAAATGATCCAAAGATAAGTATCCGATCACCCTTATCAGCATAGTCCCAAGCTTGTTTATGGGCAAGTTCTACTGTGTCAGATTGTTTTATTTTGTTTCGATCAATATGTTGATAGAGTTGCTCTGACAATTGCTCAGATGTCATACCACGACTTCCATCCAAACCTGCTGCAAACCACACATCAATAGATGAATTCAGTACAGAGGCAAGCTTTGCTGCATCTTTATCTTTCAACATAGCTACTACAGCCAAAGTACGACCTGTTGTAGGAACTTCTTCCAAAAGCTTAGCTAAGTTTCGAGCACCTTGTTCATTGTGGGTGACATCTAATATTTGTTCTATATCACCTGAGATACGTTGAAACCTGCCAGCTAGCTTAACTGTCGATAGTCCAGTTTTTATTTGTTGTTCAGAAACTAAATAACCTTGTTGTAATAACAAACTAATGACTTGTAATACTGCTGCTGCATTTTGATATTGGTAGTGACCCTCAAGTGCTGGAATAGGTAAGTTAGCCCATAGATTATTTGAGTTTGACCACTGCCACGTATTTCCATGATATATAACATTAAATTCTTTATCTGCCTGATAAAGGGGGGATGCTAATTCTTCAGCATGAAGCAATACACTTTCCGGTGGTGATGTTTCAGAGCAGACAACAGGTTTATCTGCTCTGATTATGCCCGCCTTTTCTAAGCCTATTTTCTCTCGGTTATCACCTAACCAAACAGTATGATCAAGACTAATGGGTGTTATGAGAGCAATATCGGTATCAAATAAATTAACGGCATCTAACCGCCCACCCATTCCTACCTCAAGAATAGCTATATCAATATTTCTGTCACGAAACAATTGTACCGCTGCCAACGTAGCAAATTCAAAATAAGTCAGAGAAGTTTGTTGTCGAGCCGTGTCTATTCGATTAAATGCACGACAAATATCATCGTCACTACAGGGTTGACCATCAATACAAATACGTTCGTTGTAACGCAATATATGAGGTGAGGTATAGGTACCAGTGCTATATCCTGCAGAGCGTAATATAGACTCAAGCATAGCAACTGATGAACCTTTACCATTTGTGCCTGCAATGGTAATAACTGTGAAGGGTAACTTTGCCTCCCCATCCAAAGCACGCCAAACCTGCCCTATTCGTTCAAGACCAGGATCAACTTCCGTAAAATGAAGCGTTTCCTGCCAATGAAGCCATTCAGGCAGGGATTCAAAACGCATGTTTAAAAT
>CAJWBY010000283.1 GCA_913020705.1 uncultured Colwellia sp. | reverse complement strand
GAAGAACAGCGTCCGAAGGTAATGGCTACCATAGGTATGTTTATTGGTTTGTCGTTCACTTTAGCGATGGTTTTTGGACCGATAGTTGCTGAAGCTTTTGGTTTAAGTGGTTTATTTTGGTTTACAGCAGTACTCACTATTTTCGCAATGGTGATGATCCAGTTTATGGTGCCAAACTCTGTAAATAAAGCACCAAAAGGTGACAGTGTCGCTTTGCCTGAACAGCTGAGTAAACTCATTCGTCATCCTGAATTATCACGCTTAAATTGGGGAGTCTTTATTCTTCATATGGCATTAACGGCTTGTTTTATTACTTTACCTAAGCAGTTTGTTGCCAGCGGTTTAGCATTAGAGCAGCATTGGCAACTATATTTGCCTGCATTGCTAGGTTCATTCTTTCTGATGGTGCCGTTTATGATCGTGGCAATTAAAAAGCAAAAAGAAAAGCAAATGTTCTCTGCCGCCATATTATTACTAGCTGCGTCACTATTATTACTGTGGTATTTACCACTTGGCTTTTGGACGTTAGTTTTATTAGTTGTTATGTTTTTTACAGCATTTAATTACTTAGAAGCAACAATGCCATCCATTTTGTCTCGTATCGCTCCTGCTGGCGTAAAAGGCAGCGTAATGGGGATATATTCGAGCAGTCAATTTTTAGGTGCTTTTGTGGGTGGGATACTCGGTGGAGCTATTGCAAGTCAATTTGGCGAGCAAGCAATCTTCCTTGTCATGTCATTGGTGACATTACTCTGGTTCCTTGGCGCAATCAGTATGAAGCCGCTAAAAAAATCAAAGAGCTATACATTTTCAACAAGTATCGATTGTGAAGAACAAGCCAACGAAGTGGCTGAACAATTAATTGAAATGCCCGGTGTTATTGAAGCAATACTGGTGCAAGAGGAATCTGTTGTTTACTTAAAAGTTGATGTGAAGTTAGTGAATTTAGCTGATATCAAAGCTGCTTTGAATCCTTAGCTTTTTATTCGACACAGCCAATTTCACAAAAGTTGTAAAATATTTGTTGGGTATTAATGAACGGCAGTAATTTCGCAATGCTGCTTACTAATACCTATCATAAGTTCGAACTCATCATCCATAACCTTTCCGATTAACGCTTTTGCCATCGGCGAGCTTGGCGTGATAACCGTGTAAGTCTGTCCATTTAATGCCCCTTTAAAACCACCTGCTGCTGGCGAAATAAAAAACCACTGTTTGTTATTGCTGTCTTGTGCAATTTGTACAAGCGCACTTAATGATATGGGCATATCTTCTTGAAAGTCCCGAATAACTATTTGTTCAATGGTTTGTTTCGCTTGTTGAATATCATCCACGCGTCGAGATTGCCCCTCAGCTAAATAACTGGCTTCGATGGCAAGCGTATCGTATTGGGTTTCTGCTACGGACTGATCATCAGTTGCTGCAAGATGAGCATTATTTGCGGCATTTTTGATAGCGAGTAATTCGTGCTCTAAATGAGCGAGAATATCGCTGATTATTTGCTTTTTATTCATAACGCTTAGGATACTTACTTGAAAAATTTAGTAAATACATTTTTTGATCTGACACCTGTCAAAATACTACTTGAATTTATCGCTTTAAACGTCTATTTTATAGTTATAAAAATAATTCGATTCTATTCATAATCTCGATAAAGTGAACTACTATGACCGTTAAAACAGCCAATAGCGCCTTTCCAAATATACTCACCCCTTTAGATTTAGGATTTACCACCTTAGCAAATCGCACCTTAATGGGCTCGATGCACACGGGGCTTGAAGAGGAAAAAGGTGGTTTTGACAAGTTAGCTGCTTTTTATCAAGCACGTGCGAAAGGTGGTGTTGGTTTAATTGTTACGGGAGGGATTAGCCCAAATGCTCGTGGAAGGTTAGCGCCATTTGGTTGCGAATTAAGTAAATTCTGGCAAGTCAGTAAACACAAAAAAATTACCGACGCCGTCCATCAATACCCGACAAAAATATGTATGCAATTATTACATGCGGGCCGTTACTCTTATCATCCCTTTAGCTTTGCGCCTAGCAAAGTTAAGTCACCAATAAACCCTTTTACACCATCAGCCATGTCAGTTCGCCAAATTAGAGGCACGATTAAAGATTTTGCTTATTCTGCATCTTTAGCGCAAAGAGCTGGGTACGACGGTGTTGAAATTATGGGGTCAGAAGGTTACTTACTGAATCAATTTTCATGTGTTCGAGTAAATAAAAGAACAGATGAATGGGGCGGCTGCGTTGAAAATCGTATGCGGTTGGCCATTGATATTATAAAAGCGGTTCGAGAAAAAGTAGGTGAAAAATTCATCGTTATTTTCCGTTTGTCGATGATAGATCTTGTCGAAGGCGGAAATAGCTGGGAAGACGTAGTTACCATGGCAAAAGCTGTTGAGAAAGCTGGCGCTACATTGATTAATACCGGTATTGGTTGGCATGAAGCGAGAGTTCCGACGATTTCTACGTCAGTACCTCGTGCTGCATTTACTTGGATCACTGAAAAAATGAAGCAGGAAGTTTCTATACCTTTGGTGACGACTAACCGCATAAATACACCAGAAGTTGCAGAAGACGTTTTATCAAAAGGCCATGCTGATATGGTATCAATGGCTCGACCATTTTTGGCCGATGCTGACTTTGTGCAAAAAGCTGCTGAAAACAAAAGTGATGAAATTAATACCTGTATTGGCTGTAACCAAGCTTGTTTAGATCACGTTTTTCAGCAAAAAAGAGCTTCCTGTTTAGTTAATCCAGTCGCCTGCTATGAAACAGAACTTACTTTTGCTAAAGCAAAAATAAGCAAGCGCATTGCAGTGGTTGGCGCCGGGCCCGCAGGATTAGCGTTTAGTGTTTATGCTGCGCAACGCGGTCATAAAGTAGAAATATTTGATCGTGCTAGCGAAATTGGCGGACAATTTAATTTTGCTAAACAAGTGCCTGGCAAAGAAGAGTTTTATGAAACCATTCGATATTTCAATAAACAAATTAGCTTGCTTGATATTAAGGTACATTTATCAACCGAAGCAACGGCCGAAGAGTTAACGAGTGCTGGCTTTGATGAATTAGTTATTGCAACAGGTATTTTACCAAGGAAACTAGACATTGAAGGTATTGATCATGAAAAGGTCAAAAGCTATCTAAATGTATTACGTGATAAGCAACCGATTGGTAATAATGTTGCCATTATTGGTGCCGGTGGTATCGGCTTTGATGTAGCGGTGTTCTTAGCTGAAGAACACGAAAAAAGCCCATTAGTGAATAACAAAGACAAATGGCTTAAAAGTTGGGGAGTTGATCAAAGCTATCAAAATGATGGTGCTTTATTAAGTAAGTCGACATCAGAAGAAACTGAAATAACGCCACGTAATATTCATTTGTTGCAACGGAAAACGAGTAAAGTAGGCGCTGGATTAGGGAAAACAACGGGTTGGATCCACCGAGCTACCTTGCAAAAAAATGGCGTGAAAATGTTGGCTGGCGTAACTTATAAAAAAATTGATGACAACGGCTTAACCATTGAAATCGATGGGAAGGAACAGTTATTAGATGTTGATCACGTCATTGTTTGTGCAGGACAAGAGTCACAACGTAGTTTGTATCAAGCATTGGAAACAAGTAAAAGTGCTGAACAAGGATTACATTTAATTGGGGGGGCTAAAGTAGCTGCTGAATTAGATGCAAAAAGGGCTATACGCCAAGCTGCGGAATTGGCAGCTGTTATTTAACGGTTATTCGCTTATTTCTGTAAATATAATTTGAAATAAAGCCGCTCTTTTTAAGGTCAACTGTTATGCTTATAAAAACAAGCATAACAGTTGACCT
>CAJWBY010000282.1 GCA_913020705.1 uncultured Colwellia sp. | reverse complement strand
ACGAATTATCTATCATTCGCTCAATTTCACCCTGGGGAATTGAGCCATCAAGAATAATCGTGTTCCATAAGCGTTTATTCATATGGTAAGCGGGTATAATTGACGAAAAAATATCACGTAACATCTCAGCTTCTTCAGGGTCACATTTTATGTTCATCCAAAAATGGGCTTTAACGTCATCTCCGACTTTTGCACTTTTAGCGTTAGCGCCGTGAGCAATGGTTGCAAACATTTTATTTTTAACGCTAAACACTTTAACATCATCACCAAAAGGGTAATAAAGTGATGTTTCAGGTTTTGACAATAAATACTGTTCTGCACTTTGTTCGTCCAAGCTATTCAATTAAGTATTTCCTTACGTTAGGATTCTTAAATTTTCTTTTCTCCAATGCTTAGCAGAACAATAAATTATCATAATAAGTAGTGAGTACTGAAGGGTATTGGTATTAAGTATTTGAGCAGAACTTATCTCATTAATATTCAGCTAAAGGTAACTCATAAGACTCTTTAATAATTAATCGTTGTTTAGCAATATCGTCAAAAGCTTTTTGATAAATATTTATGACTTCATCAGGGGTATTAATATTAAAAGCAAAGTAGTTACCAATTTTGTTAACTTGCCAAACCTGTTCGTAATCTGCTTCATCAAATCCAAGCTGCTTAGCTAAATATGAAAAACCATGAATTGATATTACAATCATATCTACGCGATCTGATTGCATCATTAAAAATGCTTGTTTTATTTCCGAGACTTTTGCCATATTTGACGAAGGAAAACCAATTTCATGGAGTGATATTTCAGCAATATCTCCCTCTACTGTTGCAACGTTATGATAAAAAACTTTCCCTAAATTTGAAAATCGAAAGTTTTTTGATTTTTTGGCAATTAATACATGGGTCGAATTAAAAACAGGACCTACCCATTTGAAGAGACCTTCTCGTGGTTCGGTTTTAGACATTGTAAATAAAGCAGTGTTACTTTTATCTAAAGTAAATCGATAACCACGTGACCAAGGAACAACTTGTATTTCTTGGTCTGAAAATTTTAAATGCTTCCATATTGCTTTTAATGTATCTACTGAAATCCCCTTCAATTCGTCATTGACTAAATAATTTGCTGGAGGATAATTTTCAGCATAAAAAGTGATTTTTTCTTTAAGTAACGGAGATTGAAAAGCTTCCACCTGAAAATGAATTATAAAAAATAAAAAAAAGGACTTTAAAAAAATATTTTTCATGAAAAAATAACACCTAAACATTATGAATAGATTCGTAAAATTTATCTTAATAATTAAGCTTAGCTTATTTAAAGTAAATATCTTTATTAAAATCGCATTTCAGTCAATCTAAAGGGTCATTATAAATAAAACACGACAAAAAACATTTCAATATTATCGACAAATAAATTTAAGCACTGCCTTCAATTAAAGACAGAGCTTAGATAACAGGAACAAACATCTCTTTTGATGATTTTAAAATGAAGACATTCATGATCATACTTCCACGTTAGCCATACCAACAGAAATATAACAATAATTAACCTTTCATCTATATTACATCATCAAAACCTCTGTGGTAAACTGCTAAAAATCATTCAATTATGCAAGTACATACGCCAAAATGAACGCAGAGAAATTACTAATCCAAGCTAAAGAGTCTTGCCAAAAACGTGGAGCACGATTTACGTTAGCTCGAGAACAAGTTTTTAAATTGCTGACTCAGCATAGTGGTGCAGTAGGTGCTTATGATCTACTTGATGAATTAAAACTAATAGACCCTTCAGCAAAACCAGCTACGATTTATCGCGCATTAGATTTCTTAAGCAAACAAGGTTTTGTTCACAAAATAGAATCGTTAAATGCTTTTGTAATGTGTCATCATTTCAGTGAATGTAATCACCCTGTGCAATTATTAATATGTGACACTTGCGGCCATGTTGAAGAAATTCAGTCGTCTAATTTAGATCTTGCATTACGCTCAATGGCAGATGCAACAGGGTTTACCATTAGTCATCAAATTGTTGAAGCGCATGGTGCATGCCAAAGCTGCAGCTAAAGCTATTTTATTCAGTTGTGCTAGTAATTTAACTCCTCCATTAAACTTGTATTTACAGCGACTGGTCGCATAAAAAGCCCCCTCCCTTAACTCCCTAGGCGCATTCATGCTATAAGTTCACGGATAAACGTGTATACATTATAATAATAGTCAGGAAGCCTATGAAATATTCAATCAAGTTAGCGTTACTTTGCTTATTTGTTGTTGCCAGCGGTAGCACAATTGCAAAGAATACAATCGACACAGATAAATTTCGTCAATTAGAAGAAATTTTACCTACACCCAACACATACCGAACAGCATCCGGTGCGCCTGGCCATCAATACTGGCAGCAACAAGTTGATTACAAAATAAATATTCAGCTTGATGATAAAACACAAACATTAAAAGGTAGCGAAACCATCAGCTACACTAATAATTCACCAGATACATTACGATACTTGTGGATACAGCTTGATCAGAATCGCCTAAAACGTGACTCTGATAATCGCTTAACAAGCACGGCTCCTAGTAAAAAAGTAACTTACCGCGGTTTACGTAACGCAATAGAGTCAACTGAATTCGATGGCGGTAATAAAATTACTCAAGTTGCAGGTTCAAATGCTAAAGCACTCCCTTATGTAATTAACGGCACTATGATGCGCGTTGATTTACCTAAAGCTTTAAAATCTGGTGACGATGTAGAGTTAAATATTAAGTGGAATTACAAACTGCACGAACAAAAAGTATTAGGTGGCCGTTCTGGGTATGAATACTTTAAAGAAGACGATAACTACCTGTACGAAGTTGCCGGCTGGTTTCCGCGTGCAGCTGCATACTATGATGTTATGGGCTGGCAAAACAAACAGTTTTTAGGTAACGGTGAATTCACTTTAGAATTTGGTGATTACGACGTTAAGATCACAGTTCCAGCTGACCATATTGTTGCTGCAACAGGTGAGTTACAAAATGAAAAGAAAGTCTTATCTAAAACACAACTTAAGCGCTTAGCTAAAGCTAAAAATGCTAAAAGCCCTGTAATGATAGTTAGCCCAGAAGAAGCACTTGCTAATGAAAAATCACGTTCATCAAAAACTAAAACATGGCATTTCAAAGCGAAGAACGTGCGTGATTTTGCTTTCGCTTCAAGTCGTAAATTTATCTGGGACGCTCAAGGGTATAATGAAGGCGGTACCGATACAATGGCCATGTCTTATTATCCTAATGAAGGTAATCCATTGTGGGAACGTTACTCTACTGAAGCTATAATTCATACAATGCAACAGTACAATAAGTACACATTTGCTTACCCATACCCTGTTTCAATTTCTGTACATGGACCAATTGGTGGAATGGAATATCCCATGATCACTTTCAATGGATATCGTCCAACACTTGATAAAAAAACAGGTGAAAAAACATATTCACGTGGTACTAAATACGGTTTAATTGGCGTAATCATTCATGAAGTTGGTCATAACTACTTTCCGATGATCGTTAACTCAGACGAACGTCAATGGACTTGGATGGATGAAGGCTTAAATACTTTCCTACAGTTTTTAGCGCAACAAGCTTGGGAAGAAGGTTATCCTTCACGCCGAGGTCATGCTCCTGACATAACTAAGTACATGAAAAGCACCAACCAGGTACCAATCATGACCAATTCTGAATCAATTCTTCAGTTTGGTAACAATGCTTACGGTAAACCCGCAACGGCATTAAACATTCTACGTGAAACTGTAATGGGTCGTGAATTATTTGATTTTGCATTCAAAGAATATGCACAACGTTGGAAGTT
>CAJWBY010000281.1 GCA_913020705.1 uncultured Colwellia sp. | reverse complement strand
TTGGTAATGAACAAGTCCGTTTTCACCTAATTGGGCTGTCATTTTACTTAAAGCACCAGCATCGTAATGGGTCATTTATTGTCTCGATAATTTTCATGGGGAAGTTTAAAGAGCATGGTATAAAACTCTGGAAATGACAGCCAGCTTTTTATCGATTTCAATGATAAAAATTGCGATACTATCTCAATGATAGAAAAACAACCTACCCATAAACCCCAGTGGTTTGTTTATTATTTACGTTGTGCTGACAAGAGTTTATATGCAGGTGTTACAACTGACTTAACTCGTCGATTGCATGAACACAACACCTGTAACAAAAAAGGTGCTAAATATACGCGTGTGCGTCGCCCTGTTATATTGGTCTATGCTGAAACACAGGAAAACCGTCAATTCGCTTGTAAACGTGAATATCAATTAAAACAGCTTACCAAAGTAAAAAAAGAAGCTTTAGTTAATAGTTTCGACTTGCCTCTTTTCGAAAAATCACGTTAACAATACTGGTCTGCTTAGTATTGGTTTTTTCATATAATTGCGATTTATCAACTGGTAACTGCTAATATACGGCGGTTTTCAATCAACAATTGTAGGTTCTATGTTTCTAGAAAGTTACTGTAGCGTTACAGATAATAAAATTAGTTTTTCTCGTCAACAAGGTAGCGATTTTGCTAAACAAATTGCCGACGATTTCAATCCGCTACATGATGTCGATGCAAAACGTTTTTGCATTCCCGGCGATCTACTATTTTCATTAGTATTAGAAAAGTCAGGTTTATCTCAAAACATGGGATTTACTTTTTCAGGAATGGTGTCTGACGGTATCGCACTCACTTTTCCAGAAACGATAACTGATTCAGCTAGCATTATTGATGACAATTCCAAAGAATATATGAAAATAGAAGCGACGGGAAAGTGCACAACCAACAGCCAATCAATAAATTCATTAATCCGTGCTTATGTCGAGTTTTCTGGTCATACATTCCCGCATATTTTAGTGAAATTAATGTTTGAAAATAATGTAATGATTAACCCTACACGCCCAATGGTAATGTACGAGAATATGTTTATACATTTAGATGAACTTGATTTCTCAGACGTACAATTACAATTAACCACACCAAGCTTAATTATTGAAGGTAAACGCGGAAAAGCAACATTACCTTTTGATTTAGTCGCCGATGGCAAAGTGATTGGACATGGTAAAAAACACATGCTTTTAAGTGGCTTAAAAGACTATGATCAAGCAACGATTGATGCTCTCGTTAGCCATTACAATGATAAAAAAGCGCAGTACTTAAAATAGCGCTTAAAATCGTCTGTTTATAAGAAGTTGCTACTTAGTTTTTACAGTAGCATCACTTTTTTCAAATGCTCGCTGTTGATTTCTTCTATCTTCAACACAAAAAGCAAACTGCTTTGTAGTTTTTGGACGTGAACATTTTTTAGGCTGCTGATAATACAGTAACCATGCTTGTAATTGTTTACCTTGATAACGAGATTTTACCACCAAAGGTGCTGTCATTTGAAAGGGCTTTAAACTTACCTTTGACATCTGCGTTAATGAAGCTTTAGTTACCCTCTGTTGCTTAGGCACTTTGCTTTTTTTCTGTTTCTTCTGCTTATTGCTTAAGTGTGTCTTTTTTAGATGTCCTTGTTCACATTTCCACCATATATTTCTCGCTTTACTTTCTTGCTTATTAAGACTTTCACCACGCTTTAAAGTATGCCCATGCTTTTGTTGAGACTGAACATTACGTAACTTGTCTAAATAAGGTTGGCATTGCCTTTTCCCTGCATAACTGACTTGACTCAAGATTATTGTGATACCAATAAAGATAACCTTAAAATATATTCCACGCATAACTATTCCTTTTGTACACATAAAAGCCAAACAACATGTAACAGGTTAGTACATATAATTAACATTGCATTAGCAATTGCAAAAACAAGCTCTATACTTCTACTATCTAGAATGAACAAGGACGTTCTACATTGAACTCGATAACTTCTAATATGTTGTATCTGTTACTTTACTGCCTGCTTAGTATGCAATGTCAGGCAAAAGAAATTCCAAAAATTCAACTTGCCACTGTCTATAAAAATGATTTAAATAAAGCCGTAAATATTAACGAATATTTCATTAGTGAAAAACTTGATGGGATCCGAGGATTTTGGAACGGTCAGAATTTAGTTACTCGCGGTGGGAATATTATTTATGCCCCTTCATGGTTTACTCAAGATTGGCCTAACGAATATATTGATGGAGAGTTATGGAGTAGTAGAGGTGAATTTGAAAAAATCAGTAGTTGTGTGAGAAAACGTAAACCGAATACGCAACAAAAAACAAGTTGCTGGCAAAAAGTACATTTTATGATATTCGATTTACCAAAATCTGTAGGTACTTTTACTCAACGTATAAAAAAGATGAATAACCTAGTAGAAATAACTAACAGCAATTACTTATTAGCGATAAAACAAGAAAAAATCGGTTCAATAACTTTATTACACCAACGACTATCAAAAGTCGTTAACATGGGCGGCGAAGGCTTAATGCTTCATCATCAAGAAGCATATTACAAAACAGGCAGAAGTAACGACTTAATGAAATTGAAACGGCATGATGATGCAGAGGCAATTGTCATTGGTTATATTGCAGGAAAAGGTAAATACAAAAATAAATTGGGCTCTTTGAAAGTAAAAATGCCCTCAGGTTTAATATTTAAAATAGGCACTGGATTTACTGATCAACAACGGAATGAACCACCTAAAATTGGTAGTACGGTCACGTTTAAATACATTGGTAAAACAGTGCGAGGTGTGCCAAAATTCGCTAGCTTTTTACGCGTTCGTGCACTTCCACAAACTCAATAAAAATGCACATAACCTACTAATATATTTTACTAAAAGAAGAGAATAATAATTAATGGAATTTCACTTATGGTTATCTTTTGTCGTCATTTGTATTATGGGCGCCTTGTCTCCAGGCCCTAGTTTAGCCTTAGTTATCAAAAACACACTAGCTGGAGGCACACCCCAAGGGTATGCCACTGCAATTAGTCATGGTTTAGGTGTTGCGCTTTATGCAGCAATTACCGCAACAGGCATAGCAGTGATCATTGTTCAATCTCCTTTAATATTTAGTATTATTCAATATGCCGGCGCAGCATTTTTATTGTATTTAGGCGTAAAGTCTTTATTAAGTAAAAAAGCTAATGAAGTATTTTCTGAAGATGACACAGCAACAAAATCACAAGTAAACGGCTGGTTAGATGGCTTTTTAATTGCTTTTTTAAACCCTAAACTCGCTATTTTTTTTCTGGCATTATTTAGTCAATTTTTAGGGGAGGAAGCGAGTAGCGAACAAAAAATGATTATGACTGCGACCGTGGGCAGTATAGATGCTTTATGGTATTGCCTTGTTACTTTCACACTTTCACGTGGCAACATCATTAGTAAGTTAAGGGAAAATAGCCATATTGTTGATAAAGTTACAGGCAGCTTCTTGATATTGCTCGCTGCCCGTATTGTGATCAGTTAACCACTGCTTACTCACTTAGTTCAACATAGCGAAAATAAAGCACTTTTAAGCCTTTACCTGTTTCAGCTTCAACAAACACAAGAGGGTTATCAATACGATGTTGAAATTGACACTGCGGACATTCTCTAGCGACTTCGGCTAATAAAAACGCCTCACTTAAATCAGGGGAGTTTAAACAGAGCAGAACATCACTATTATTTGCCATTAGCTCAGGTAAACGTTTAATAATTTTTTTGTAATCACGCTCTATATTTACGCTACCTTTTTGAAAAGAAGGTGGATCACAAATTAATAAGTC
>CAJWBY010000280.1 GCA_913020705.1 uncultured Colwellia sp. | reverse complement strand
GTACCAGGAAGAAGAATACAGCTCCTCCATAGTAAATATTGCGGGCCATGCCCTTGGTAAAGGTTTCTCTCATTATTAACTCCCATCGGTTTGTAAAATATAGCATCAAAATTATAATCGAAAATGCGACTAAGCAGCATTGACCTACATCAATTTGTTTTCGATTTTAAATCTCTGTAAATGACCATATAGATTATGTTTCCAGTGAAATCAGTTTGCGTAGGCTATCAATATCAAGCAATTCTATTTGAGATCCATCCAACTTAATTAAGCCCTGCGTTGATAGATCTTTTAATGTTCTAGATAAGGTTTCAGGTTTGATTGATAATCGTGAAGCAATCACGTTTTTAGGGGCCGCCAAGTTGATATCAATACGACCATTTTCATTTTCAGAAATATGATTTAATAAATAATCAACAAGCCGAAAAGTCGCATTATGCAACGTCAGGCGATCAACCTCATTAACCATCCAATGGAGTTTTTGACTTAATCTTCCAAGTAAATTGAGGCATAAACCGTTTGAATCATTCAAATGTTTTAAATAAGTTTCAGCCTGAATAGAGATAACAACTGTGGGAGAAACCGCCACAGCGGAAACGGGGTATCTAGAGCCCCCCATAAATAATACGGCTTCGGCAAATGTCTGTCCCGGTCGAATTATCTCAATGACTTTTTCATCGCCACTTGGCGCTAAGCGTTGTAGTTTAATGCCACCACTGATCACAAAGTAGATATCAGTAAGTTCCGCGCCTTGTTGAAACAAAATACTGTTTTCTGCAAGTTGCATAGCATGGGACGTTTTTACAATAGCATCAAACTGCTCTGTCTCTAGCGGTTGTAACAGTACACAGCGCCGCATCGCATCGATAAACATTTCTGATAACTCAATACGTTCAGCTTTTGCAATTTTCATTGTTCTCTCTCTGTACCATTATATGTGACGTCTTTTCTACTGCCACATCCTACTCCGAAACTCAGACCTGTTCGATCTATTTCCGTTTTCCGACCTTACTGCTGGTTTACTGTAAACAGCTTATTCACCTAAATCACTTATTTATTTAATAGGTGTATACCTTGGGCTAACGCTCACATAAAACATCATATTTCTAAATAACTTAAGACTAAAACCCCAAGCTATTTGTGTTTAGCAATCTGCTGCCAAGTTTTAAAGTCTATTTAGGTGAATAAATAATGAATAGGCTATTTTTAAATAGCTACACGTTTATTCACTTATATAAATAGCGCATCTGCAGAGGGAGGTTTATCAACTAACACAGGTGCTCATGACGCAAATTCAGAATAAGAATGCAAAGCTAATGACGCTGGTGATGACGAGTATTACGATGATGACACAGAGGTGGAATTTATTGGCGGCGGGAGTAACTGGTTCTGATCGCCGTCAAGATAGACAAGGCGTTGCCCCTCGTAGAAAATAGGGCCGTTTTATTTTTTGACATTAACTCGGAACCAATAGCACAGGCTATTGATTCCGAATTTATGGTTTTTAATTTCTAAACAAATTATTAATTTTGTGCAGTGATCTGTTTATAACGATCACTAAAGAAATTAAACTCTTGTGAGCGTAGTTGTGTTTTTTGAGCTAGTAACTGATCTTTAAAACTCAAACTCGCCACAACAACAAAAGGTTCAATGACGATATTTTTCGCTGTCACTTGCTTATAACGATCACTAAAGAAGTTAAACTCCTGAGGTCGCAATTGAGTTTTCTGTTGTTGTAGCTGTTCATTAAAACTCAAGTTGGCTTGTGACTTAACATTGTTGTGTGCATTTACTTGTTTGTAAAAGTCACTGAAAAAATTAAACTCTTGTGGTCGCAATTGCATTTTTTGTTCTAATAATTGCAGAGAAAAGTCAGGTTTAATCGTGGCACGAGCACCAGTCATTGTAGTTACTGTGGCGAAGATTAATGCGGATAAGATAATTTTTTTCATGGTGATACTCCCTTACAAATTAAAAATAAAATCGTTTGATGCAGCGAAGTATGGAGAAGGTTTATAGCTAGTTAAAGTAGATTCTAGAAAAAGTGAAAACATTCGTTATTTGTCAGGATAAACTTCCTGTAAAAAAATGAATTTTCTCTCGATTTGGCACTATTTGACGGTATTTAGCTTTTTGATCTATGACAACAAAAAGGCGGTCTGCGCAAATTACTTCACATTACTTGACCAAAAGGCTTTCTCTTTTAAAGTGATATTGGTATAACGTGTTTCCATCATCGTACTGATATGGAACGGACCACGATTCTTAATGATGTTTATCACCGCTTATTTCCATTCTCTCTAAAAAAATGCAGGATTTTTATGTTTCAACTTACAACGTTAATTTTTACCTTTTTATTATCAGGTTCAGCTTTTGCTGCAACCGAAATAACACAATCCATATCATTAACGAATCATTGGATTGGCTACCTATCACTCACCCTTTTTGTCTTAGCCTATGTATTGGTTATTCTTGAAGAACGCCTACATTTACGTAAATCCAAACCTGTATTACTGGCCGCGGGATTAATCTGGATCATCATTGCACTATTTTATAACAGCATCGGTGATCATCACTCTGTTGAAGTGGCCATTCAGCATAACTTCCTAGAATACGCCGAACTATTTTTCTTCCTGTTAGTAGCAATGACTTATATCAATGCCATGTTAGAACGTGGTGTTTTTGATGCTTTACGTGACTGGCTAGTATTAAAAGGATTTAGTTACAAAACCTTATTCTGGTTAACCGGTATTTTAGCCTTTTTTATCTCTCCAATTGCAGATAACCTCACCACCGCATTAATCATGTGTGCCGTAGTAATGGCAGTAGGCAAAGACAATACTAACTTTGTAGCTCTTGCCTGTATTAACATCGTTGTCGCAGCTAACGCCGGCGGCGCATTTAGTCCATTTGGTGATATCACCACCTTAATGGTTTGGCAGAAAGGCATGTTGGAATTTGCTACTTTCTTTAAGTTATTCATTCCATCGGTAGTCAATTTTGTGATTCCCGCTTTTATTATGCAGTTTGCAATATCAAAAGGTTCACCAATACAAACAGGCGGTAATATAACCGCCATTAAACCGGGTGGTTTAGTGATGGTTGCTTTATTTATCCTTACCATTGCCACAGCAGTAAGCTACCATAACTTTCTTCATATTCCGCCTGTATTTGGCATGATGACGGGCTTGGCATATATTAAAATCTACAGTTATTACTTGCGTGAACATCGTCAAGCTTCGGTGGATCCTTCAGATATTCCAACCACTAACCTTATTGAAGATGATTTCGATATTTTCGATAAAATCGCCAAAGCTGAGTGGGATACTTTATTTTTCTTCTACGGAATTATTCTTGCCGTTGGTGGCTTAGGTTTCATTGGTTATCTCGGTATGACGTCTGAATTTATGTATGGCGAATTAGGCGCGACCAATGCAAATATTCTTGTTGGTTTGTTATCAGCGATCGTCGACAATATTCCCGTGATGTTCGCCGTTTTATCTATGCAACCTACAATGAATGAATGGCAATGGTTATTAGTGACCCTCACTGCCGGTGTCGGCGGTAGTTTGTTATCTATTGGGTCTGCAGCTGGTGTTGCACTAATGGGGCAGGCTCGTGGTCAATATACCTTCTTTAGTCATCTAAAATGGACGCCTGTAATTGCACTGGGTTATGCCGCCAGTATCTGGGTTCATTTTCTTATTAACGGTGCTTAATCGTTAAGTTGTCCTATCGTTATATGCTTACGCTACAATATGCCGACCTATTTATGTAAATAGGCTAAAAGCGTGTAAGGATATAACCATGGCTAAGAAGAAGACCAAAGTGTCAAAGCCACTTAACTTTGTGGCTAAATATGCTCACCAATTTAATC
>CAJWBY010000279.1 GCA_913020705.1 uncultured Colwellia sp. | reverse complement strand
GAACTTTCAAGACTCGGCAGAAATACCCAGGATTTGTTGAGTATCGTGGATGAAATTATCAACAAGGAATGTTCTATAAAATTTCACAAAGAAGATTTGTTATTTGGTGATAAAAAGAATATTTGTAACGATTTGATGTTAACTATATTAAGTGCGGTTTCGCAGATGGAACGTGACTTAATGTTGGAACGCCAGCGCGAGGGTATCGAGATTGCCAAACTTAAAGGAAAGTATAAAGGACGTAAGCCAACTTTATCTGATGAACAACTAGACTTGATGAAACTGGATTTTGAATCTGGCATGAAAAAAACTGAAATTGCAGAAAAGTATGGTGTTACACGCTCTTACGTTTATCAGTTAGTAAAAAAACTAGATGAAGCTAATGAAGCCAATAGAGTAGAGTCTGTTGTAGATAGCTAAGTTGCTGGTCAAGAATATACTTAAAGTTCAGATGAAGATTGTTAAAGTAATCATTAAGAAACTTCTAATTTTAACAATGCTTGCAGCACTTCCAGCTTCTTGGCTAATGTTTGATACCATACTAAAGCAAACCAAACTGATTTCAGCTACTACCATTGCTACAGGTAATCTAAAGTATAAAAAAGATATTGTGCGCCTAAAGGCAAAGCATAAAAAGGAAATTGCTCAGCTAAAGTTAAAAAATAAGAGAAATATTGCGAAAGCAAAGGTGAAAGAGCGTAGTAAGCGATTGGTTGCAGCTGTGCCGATTGTTGGAACCGTTTTATTATTATGGGCTGGTAAAGATGAATATGAAGATTATCAAGTATGGTTGAAAGATAATCCAGAAGGGACTGCTGAAGAGTATGCTATGTATAAGGCTAGTTTGTTGGTAGAGCCTTAGTTGCAACAACTTTGACTAGGTTGGGTATCTTCGATGTCGGTATGTTGCTGTAAGAACTCCGCCTATATCAGGCAGTTTTTTAACATTGGCTGAAGCTTATGTATGGATAATCAGATATACGTTTAATTTTATTTCGGATTGAGTGATAATAATTTACAATCTGTTTTTGTTACAGTTGTTTTCAAGAGAGAGTATCAAATGGCAACGCACCGTAAGACTTTAGTAACCATAAAAGTTATTTTCTTAGCATTTTTATTGTTACTTACAGGATGTACTAAAAGATTTAACATCCAACCAGTGTTTCTAGCTCAAAATGTCTATTCATCGGCGGAAAAGGCTGAAGAGAAATCATTGATACTTATTGATGCACGTACCGAAGTAAACAAACCTTTGAATGTCGGCACGTTATCAGTTGAATTATCTGGTATGGGGGATGAAATTGACTATCTTGGGGAAAACATAACTCGTGTGCTAAATGGAGAGGAAGTCAACATTGCATATATCAAAGGAAACAAGGCTGACATTAAACTCAAAGTTCTATCCTATCGCATCCGTAATTTACGAACGAGTGGATTCTCTCCGTATCATACATTTACAACCTTTAGTGCGGATTTGGTAAACAATGATTCGTCACAACGTATTACTGCCTTTTTTAAAAACAGTAAGACTCCTTTTTGGGCATTTCGTGAGGTGGAAAGGCCCTGCTATCAAATTCCTATAGAAGTGATTGTGAAGGAAATCGCTGCAAAGATAAATCACCATGTTTTCAAACGTACTGCGTCGGATGAAACCGTGAAAAAAATAGTTGCATCTATCTCCTCTGAGTCTAGAGATGCTGCTAGTGAACAATACCTTAAAGTACTTGAACTTGGATATACAAATAACCCTTTAGCAATTGAACCACTAGTTAGGTTAACCTCTGATAAAGAGACCATTATGCGTGAAGCAGCAATCTCAGCACTCGGTATTCTCAGGGCAAATGGGCAATTTTCCCTATTGAAACATATTTATGAGACGAAAGGGAATATCGACAAAACGATGGCATTGAAATCGATTGGAGACCTTGATACTGAAGAAAGTCGGGAATTTATCCGCAAAGTAAAAATGTCAGAGGTATACAGTGATTATGAGACTATACGTGAGGTAGCAGACCTTTATCCTTGAGTAATAACTTAAGGATAAAGGTCTGTAAATTATTTTTAGGCATGAAAAGTGCTTAAAGTTAATGCTATGGACTACTGCACTAAAATTCAACACTCTACTATTTTTTAGATTGACTAGTTTATGGGAAAATGTAATGCATAAATTTAATGCTATCTGTTGCATATTGCTGTTAGCGGGGTGCAGTACAACGCCACAAACCTTTATTACCGACATTCAACCTGAAATTCATGAAATACCAATAAAAAGTACTATTTTGTTTGAACAAAGTAACGATGCTACTTGGAATGATTTATTGACTATGTTTTCGCAATCTGAATTTAGGATTGAAAGAATTAACATGAATACACACCAAGTTACATTACGTTATTCGGGTCGGCCAGATTTATATGTTGATTGTGGAAAAAAAAAGATTAATACGAAAGGAAATGAGTTGATTTTTTTAAATGCCAAAAGGCTCTATAATTATAGAGCGTATCAATATATACACCTTGAAACCTATTATATAAAAAATAACTTTACAGGTTATATCAAGTTGCTTTCTAGTGGCGACGATTTATCTAGCCAGGTAGTAGCTCAATTTGATTATGAGCTTGGAACAAATATAAAAAAAACAACAACTAGAGGGAGCAAATTTAGTACTAACCAGCATGAGACATTGAACTTTAATTCCTTTAAGTCAAAACGCTCAGAGTTATTTAAAACCAATTGTCGCCCAACCGGAAAATTGGAGGCTCAAGTATTAGAAATGATTTTAAAAATGCATGAAGAAAAACCCTTGCTGCGATAGGAAAATGGAGGTCATGGAATTTCTTGGTTATGTAATTCTTATTCTCTTTTGCAAGAAGCATTGAAAGTCAGGTTTAAAGTGTGGCTAAAAAATGACATGTGGTTGATTTGAGTACTACTTATGTTTGGGTTCCACAAGGTATCTGTGTCGAACAATTGTAAAATGAAGTATTAAAAGGAATAACCATGTCAAAACCCTACACAATTAGATTATTCGTCCCTGATGGAGAACCAGACACATTTAAAATCATTGATAAAATGAATTGGACGGGTATTGGTTTGGAAGTATCCCGTCATGCTTGGGTAAAGCATAAAAATAGAAAAGAGTTTGAACAGGCTGGTATTTATATTTTATTTGGATACCAAGAAGAAGATGACCTACCAACACTTTATATAGGTCAGGGTGATGGTGTTAAAGCCCGTATTGAATCCCATGATAAGAAGAAAGAGTTCTGGGATAAAGTGTTGGTATTCGTTTCCAGTAACAATGGTTTGAACCGTGCCCATATAACCTGGATTGAATGGGCATTAATTCAACAAGCTCAGAACGTTAACCGGTGTAAATTAGATAATAGCGCCACACCTAATGAACCAGTATTAACCGAATCAGAAAAGGCAGATACACAAGAATTTCTTAATGAAATTTTAAGCATATTACCATTAGTTGAAATCAGGGCGTTTGAGCCAGCTAAAAAGATTCAAGTTGTATCGCAGGGGACTAATACGAAAAAGACAACCCAAGATACAATCATCGTACCAGCACAGGAAGAAGGGTTTAATGAAGTATTTATTGGCGAAAACTGTTGGCATGCTATCCGTATAGGTGGTGGTAAGCTTAAAGATATTAAGTATATTGCTGCATACCAGACCGCACCCGTGTCAGCCATTACTCATTATGCTGAAGTTGAATCTATAGAACCCTATGGTGATGGTGGAAAATATAAATTGAATTTTGTTGGTGAGGCTAAAGAAATACCTCCAATTAAGCTTGGACAAGCTAAGAAAGGTGTTTTACAAAGTTCACGGTACACAAGCTATGATAAATTAATGAAAGCAAAAGATGTTAGGGATTTGTTCGATTAG
>CAJWBY010000278.1 GCA_913020705.1 uncultured Colwellia sp. | reverse complement strand
GCCAGAGCCAGAGCCAGAGCCAGAGCCAGAGCCAGAGCCAGAGCCAGAGCCAGAGCCAGAGCCAGAGCCAGAGCCAGCCACTAAAGTAGGGTTTTTCTCTAGGTTAAAACAAGGGCTGACCAAAACACGCGAAAATATTGGTGGGGGAATATTTAGTTTATTCAGCGGTAAAAAAATTGACGACGAGTTATTTGAAGAACTCGAAACTCATTTATTACTGGCTGATGTTGGTATTGAAACAACAACTAAAATTATTAAATCCCTAACAGAAAGTGCTTCACGAAAGCAGCTTAAAAATGCTGAAGCCTTGTATGATTTATTAAAAGAAGAATTAAAGAAAATTATAGAACCAGCCAGTGTTCCGTTAGTCATTGAAAGCGATTCTGGTCCTTATGTTATTTTGATGGTTGGCGTAAACGGTGTAGGAAAAACCACAACCATTGGTAAATTAGCGAAAAAATTTCAAGCGGAAGGAAAATCTGTAATGTTAGCCGCAGGTGATACATTCAGAGCTGCAGCTGTAGAGCAATTACAAGTATGGGGTGAACGCAATGACATCCCTGTTATTGCTCAACATACTGGTGCAGACAGTGCTTCTGTTATTTTTGATGCTATTAGTGCCGCAAAGGCCCGTGGTGTTGACGTACTTATTGCTGATACTGCAGGCCGACTTCAGAACAAAAGCCACTTGATGGATGAATTGAAAAAAGTGGTACGAGTGATGAAAAAAATTGATGAAAATGCACCCCATGAAGTGATGTTAACACTCGATGCGGGCACAGGACAAAATGCATTAAGCCAAACAAAATTATTCGATGAAGCAGTTGGTTTAACAGGGTTAACGTTAACCAAACTTGACGGAACGGCAAAAGGCGGTGTTGTTTTTGCCATTGCCGATAAAAATGCAATACCTATTCGTTATTTAGGTGTAGGTGAAGGAATAGATGATTTACGCCCGTTTAATGGCGATGACTTTATTGATGCATTGTTTACCCAAGAGACTTAAGGTTTTAGCGTGTAACTTTTTTGATACCCGACTAAGTTATGTAAAAAGATAATAAACGTAAGAGTATGACTATTATATGATCCGTTTTAACAATGTCAGTAAAACCTACCCAGGAGGTTTTTTAGCACTTAAAAATGTCAGTTTCGAATTGGCATCGGGTGAAATGGCATTTTTAACCGGACATTCAGGCGCGGGAAAAAGCACCCTCTTAAAGCTCATGAGCTTAATGGAAAAACCGACTAGCGGAAAAATTCACATTAACGGTAGTGAAATATCGAATATCAAATATAAAGATATTCCTTATGCCAGACGTAAAATAGGTATGATTTTTCAAAATCATAACTTGCTTATGGATCGAACTATTTTTGATAATGTCGCCTTGCCCCTCGTTATTGAAGGCTATAGTCATAAAGAAACGCGGAAACGCGTTGAGGCCGCTTTAGATAAAGTTCATTTGATCGATAAGTTGCGTTGTTTTCCTAACATGCTATCAGGTGGAGAACAGCAACGCGTTGGTATAGCCCGAGCGTTAGTGAATAAACCCTTAATTCTGCTTGCCGATGAACCTACAGGAAACTTAGATCCAAAACTCTCTTTAGATATTATTCGTATGTTTGAAGAGTTTAATGATTTTGGTGTAACAGTACTCATCGCCACACATGATCTTGGACTAATAGCTAGAATGAAATACAGAACGTTAACACTTAAGCAAGGCTCAATGATCACTGATGGTGTAGTTGAAGGCCTGCAAGTAAGTGGTGATGTTAATGAATGAACCTTCCGGCTTTAGTCATCCTTCTCAAAAATTAACCTTTTTAGAAAAAGTAACTGCTCGTCTAATTCGACATGTTCAGCAAGCAGTAGGAAGTTTAGGTGATTTATGGCGTACACCATTCACGTCAATAATGACCGTTTTAGTTTTAGGTATCAGTTTGACCTTGCCTGCAACGTTACATTTATTTGTTAAGAATGCTAAAGCAATAAGTGAACAATGGGATACGGCTTCAGAAATTAGTTTATTTTTAAAATTATCAGTTACAGATAAATCTGCAAAAAACTTAATGCATCGAATTGAGCTTTATCCTGAAGTCTCAAAAGTCACTTATATTTCTGCAAAACAAGCGTTAAAAGAATTCAAAGCATTGTCTGGCTTTGGTCAGGCGTTAGAGTATTTAGATAAAAATCCGCTTCCTGCCACGTTATTAGTTACTCCTACAAAACGGGCGAGCCAAACACAGGCTGCTGGTGAGTTATTATTGAAATTAGAAAAAGAACGAGAGGTTCAGCAAGGTAAATTAGACCTTGAATGGCTTACGAGATTAGAAGCTATTGCAAAGTTAATTGAAGATATTGTTGTAGGTATTGGCGCATTGTTGTGTTTATCAGTCGTGCTTATTATTGGTAATACAATACGTTTAGCTATCTTAAATCAAAAAGATGCGATTGCAGTGATGAAACTTGTCGGTGCAACAGATAGTTTTATTCAACGACCATTTTTATATGCCGGTGCGTGGTATGGTGTTTTGGGTGGAGTTGTATCATGGATTTGTGTCGCGGTATTAGCGAGTTATTTTTCTGGAGCACTTTCGGAATTAACTGATCTATACCACAGTAATTTTGTTATTAACGGCTTAAATTTTTCAGAAGCGATGACATTGATATTGTTTGCTGTTGTACTGGGTTTATCTGGAAGTTATATATCAGTTCGTAAGCATATCCGCTCAATAGAGCCTACAGCTGATTAACAAAACATATTTTATAGAGGGTTAAGCTTCACACGCTAGCATTTCGTCTGCCCAAGAGAGTGATTTACTGTAGGCTTCAAAACAAACCTCACCATCTAAGTCTATTTTATTTGCAATCACTTCACTTTCTTTCCACAAACCTTTTTCAATACTTTTAACCAACAATAGATAATTACCTAGATCGCCTTCTTCGTTTCTTAGTGCTGACTTTATTCCCTCATGAATAGGTAAAACACTTAACACTTGTTCTAGTTCATGATCTAAAATACCATCAATTAAAGACAATATTCCTGTCAAAAAAGCCTTAGGTGGATTTTCACTTTCAAAACGACAAAGTGCTATTTGTTCACAAAACTTAGCTCTTGCTAATGAAAGGCGCAAAACTTCTGGATTTTTGTCTGAACTTAAATCAGAAAGAGCGAGTAATGCGATAAACTTTTTCAATTCAACTTGACCGATATACGCAAGCGCATGTTTTAATGAGGTTATCTCTTGGCTACTACCGTAGGTGGGACTGTTGATGAAGCGTAATAGTTTATAAGTTAACCCGGGGTCTACGGCAAAGATTTCACTTATTTTGGTTATGTTTAAATCAATTTGGCTTGCTTGGCTGATAAGTTCAAAAATATTCTTCTTTGAAGTGGTAATTTTTCGCTGTTTTAACATTTCAGGTTTTGCGAAAAAATACCCTTGAAAAAGGGTGAAACCTAACATTTTTAATTTTTCAAATTGTTGTAAAGTTTCAACTTTTTCAGCTAATATTGTTACGTCTAATCCGCTAAGCTTTCTTACTAGCTTACTAATCTCTAGAATCGAGAACTCAAGTACATCAATTTTGATAATATCAACAATAGGGTAAAAAGCTTCCCACTTTTCATCAAAATCAAAATCGTCCAAGGCTAGTTTATAGCCTTTTTCATGGAGTGATTTACAGGCTAAGAGTAATTCATCAGTGATAGGAACATCTTCTAAAATTTCTAACACCACATTTTTAGGATCTAGGGAACTCGGAAAATGAAATATTAAGGCATCAGCATGAAAATTAATATAGGCGGGCAAGTTGCCAGTGACTTTCTCTAAACCCAGAGTTAAATGGTTATTAGTGAGTATGTTTGATGTTGCCTGATTTGGGTCAACATCAGGAAAGCTATTGCTTTGACCGTCTCGAAAGAGTAATTCGTAAGCAACAACCTGTTGCTC
>CAJWBY010000277.1 GCA_913020705.1 uncultured Colwellia sp. | reverse complement strand
TATTAAATTTATTTCCTTTCATAGTTATAATTACGCACGACTTTGCGAAAGGTTACAAATAAATTATTTTATTTTTTATTTAGTTCACAAAATGATTTCTAAACCAATAGGAATAATAAGTAGGCAGCCAAATCCGTAAGCAATATTTTTTGTCGTATTACTGTAGTTTTTCTTAATTCGAACACCAAATAATGGTTTTAGAATATCGATGCGACGAATGACCTCAAAGCTCATTAAACATAATAAAATGGTGAAGAAAATAACACTTAAAGGTTCAATAACAGGACCTAACGCCATTGGCGCTAAGTTATAAGCAAGCACAATAATAATCGTTTGATGCAGAATATAGAAAGGGTAAACCGCATCATTGAAATAACTTAATGAAGCTGACTTTTTATTTAAATATGTATAAGCGAGTGCTAATACGGTCAATACGCCTATGACACGAGCGAGACTGTAGATAATCATACCTATTATAATTAACCAATGAGGTGTGGAGTCGTCTAAGGTTAGCCAAACAGTGTTATAGAAAATAATAAAAACACTTAATAATACAATAAATGTCAGAACTAATGCTTTTACATTTCCCTTTAATTGTTGCCAAAAACTCTCATTCCAGCCAATTAAATAACCGTATACTAGAAAAGTGAAACCTAAAGGGTAACGATTAGTGTCTTGTGGCCACGTTATTTGAATAATAAAGATAGGCATTGTAAGTGCTAATACAATTATCCACATACGTTGCTTAAATAACCACTGGCTAGCGGTTGTCATATAAGCATTATTAAATAAAGGTAACAGTAGAATCAACGCTATTGAGTATTCCCATAAAGAACGTAAATACCATAAATGATTTACATCCCAGTGTGGCCAAATGCCTGCTTGGTATTTTTCAAAGAGTGTTCCACTGTCCGTAAACATTGCCATATAGAACTGCCAATACGACAAATCTAGTGCGCCATTTGCTGTCATTTCTACATACAGTTGCGGTGGCACAATCACTAAAACACCAAACAATAGGGGTAAAAGTAAACGTAAGCTTCTGACAAGGGTATAACGTAGCAAAGACACTTTTACGAGAATAAATCGAATGGCAATACCTGATATTATCCATAAAGACGCCATTCGCCAAGGTTCAACAATAAGCATAAGGCTTTCTAAAGTTTGTGACTGATATGCGCTTTTGAAATGAAAGCCCCAGTTCGCTACATACAACATACCAATGTGATAAAAAATGAGTAAGCCAAATACAAGAACACGTAACCAGTCGAGATCGTAACGTCTTTCAGGCATTCCTTGCTGAGCAGGAACAAAATATTTTGTTAAAAAATTACTCGATTGAACAGCCATTTGCTCACCTTTATTGATAAATAATAGAGTAGAATGATGACAGGAAATTTCTTGATAAAAAGTAAAAAAGGTTTAACAAACAATGTATAGGGATAAGCGGTGGCTGAGAGGGATGAATTGTTTTGCTTTAATTCTGCTTATGGTATTTTAACAGGATGAATAAATTACAGCATTTTCAAAAATATAAATTTCGTTACGAAGTTTTAGTAATTTTTTGCTATTTTTTTATTAACGCAGCCATTTTAGCGACTTCTGTTGTCATGGAAGCGAACCGCTCAGGTGAGCGAAGCTTTCAATTATGGGAGCCTTTCGTTTGGGAATTCAGTAGTGCATTAGCCACCATTATTTTACTACGCGCTTGTGTGTGGCTAATAAAAACATATAGGTTTAATTGGGAAAAAGTAAAAGTTTTTTTAGCTATTTACTTGTTCAGTTCATTAATTTTTTCATTTGCACATGTTGTCATCATGGTCTCGATACGTGAACTTGTTTATTGGTCACAATCCCTTGATTACGACTTTGGCAACATCTTCATTGAGTTCTTATACGAATATCGAAAAGACTTGTGGAGCTTTATTTTTATATTAATTTTCATCAAAGGTTATAGGTTCATCGTTAGTCACTTACAGGGTGAGGCAAGCCCAATCGCGGTAGGTGAAGAAGAAAGCATTACTCAACGCTTTGATCGCCTATTGGTTAAAAAATTAGGTAAAGAATTCATCGTTAAAGTGGAAGATATAGAATGGCTTGAATCATCAGGGAATTACGTCAATTTACATAGTAAAGGTCGAATATATCCTACTAGATCAACACTGACACAATTAATATCTCAAATAGAAGAACAGGGTTTCTGTCGTATTCATCGTTCGCATGCTATTAATCTGAATAATATAGATTCAATTACACCATTGAGTAGTGGAGATAGTGAAGTGAAATTAACGAATGGAAAAGTATTGAATTTATCGAGGCGATATAAAGACGCATTTAAGTCTCAACTGCTATAGTCAGCGCGAATATTTTATATTTTATTGAATTTTAGACATAAAAAAACCGATGAAAAAAAGTACATCGGCTGATAGCGTTGGGGAAGCTAAAATATAAAATTATTACAACAGGTATTCGCTAAAAGAGAACAAAAGCATTATAGAGCAACGACTCTATAAATGTAAAGTAAAAAATAAAGTATTTACTCAGTTTTTCATTTTTAGCGTTTTTTGCTTACTGATATCTGTATGTTGATCACAGAAAATAATGGGATCTGCGACAGAGAATGGGATTTCTAGACATGAAATGAGATTGTGTGAATAGACATCACTAGTGAGATTATTAGACATCGAATGAGATTGATGCATTTTTCTTATATTCACCAATGCCACATTCGAGACATTAGCTTTTAAAGACAATCACTATTTCTGATTAGGTTTCGTATTGATATACGCCACGTTAAACGGTAAATAATAGCTGGCTAAAATGTGTGAGGCACGAACAACAGTTAGCTGTTATTCACCCGTTCGAACGCCTTGTTAGCTTTCAACTCCAACGGTTTTATCATATGAGTTGTTTATACACCAAGCAATATCACCAGCGATGGATGGACATTTATCAATGTATTTTCTAATCATTTTAATAAAGTCTTCTTCTGACCATTCTCTTAATTTTAATCTCTCATTTCTACTTTTAGATGTTACACGATGCATTATTTCGTTTAACCACTTCATTTTCTGGACTTTGATGGTGTCTGATGTTTTCTCGTCTGACCAAAATACTCGTACTGATATTGTTAAATAATGAGCAAAAAATTCATAAAATAATATTTTACTATCTCTATCAAGGCTACCGATTACGTCTGGATATTCTGATGCTAAAATACGGACTCTCCTTGATAGTTAACGCCCTGTTAACAGGCAAGTAATAGTTGTTTAAAATAAGCGACGCAGGAGAAAAACCAACTGTTATTTGTCCTTTTGAGTGACTTATAGGTTAATTAATCACCGCCAGAGTCACTACTAGAACCGCTATCTCCATCGTCTGTTGACATGTCGATAAGGTCTGGAAACAAGGCAGACAAGATAGTACCTCCCCCTACAAATACTGGTATCCAAGTGAATATATCCGAACTATCCTTGTACAGCAATTCTATACCGTACCAACATATGACAATACCAATAATTAGTTGAGCTATTCTTCCAGCTATACTCATGAATTTCCTTATTAACCAACGTCTCAAATAAGAGGCAAAAAATAGTGGTTATACTCGTGAAGCATGAACAAAACCAACTGTTTTTTGTCTTGCTTGATTGTCTTGTTATGTTTCAATTTGAATATAAATACTGATGCCTGCAATGATTAGTAAAGCAACCCTTAAAGCAGTTAATTTATCATGGTGCTTATATAAACCAAACATAAACTCCCATATAGGAAAGAAAGCAACTGCAACTAAAAAATATGGAATTGCTCCCCATTCACCTTTGGCAAAGTCAGTTATAGAAAAATATATAAAAATTAAACTGAGAAAACCAAATACTATCTTGAGTGTAATTAATAAAAAAGCCGCTTGTTGATCCCAAGACATTTTCAAGGATAAAACATAACCACCTACGGCCATTATAGCAACATTTGATAGTACACCAACCAAATCGAAATTATCAGACGCTAACTCAGAAAGCCTAGCTAGAGAAAGAAATG
>CAJWBY010000276.1 GCA_913020705.1 uncultured Colwellia sp. | reverse complement strand
ACCGAGGTAAGGCAGGGGAAAATATTTCTTCTAATATGCAAGCTGATACTGAAAATGTCGACACTGAACAAGAAATTCAAATGACTTTATCAAAAATTTCAACATTTCTTTCTCAACAAGTAAACGTTGTAGATACTGAAATTGATAGAGCTAGCACACTAATTAAAGATGCAACAGAAGGCCTATCCGAAAGTTTCAAACACTTGAAACGTTTAAGTGACGATCAACAAGGTATGCTAGATATTGTCATTAATAATCACCGAGGCCCAGTTGATGACGAAGGTACTACCTTAGAGTCTTTTGTTGATGACTCAAATCAGACTTTAGAAGATTTTGTACAAGTTATTATTACTACAAGTAAACAAAGCTTGGAGGCGATGGCATTTACTGATGAAATGAGCAATCAGCTTGAAGGCATTTTTAGTTTGCTTGGGCAAGTAGAAAGTTTAGCGAGTCAAACAAATTTATTGGCACTTAATGCAGCTATCGAAGCAGCGAGAGCAGGTGATGCAGGTAGAGGGTTTGCCGTTGTGGCAAATGAAGTCAGAGCATTGTCGGTTAACTCTACAGAATTGAATAACGATATTCGTGAAGAAATATCATCTGCTCAAATTATTATTGAAAAATTAAAAAGTACAGTACACACCATGGCTTCAGCGGATATGACTTCCACACTTGAAGCAAAGGAAAAAGTGAGCCTTATGGTGGCACATGTTGGTGAGTCAAATATAAAGACTAATACTATTATAGAAGAACTTGCAGATATATCTCCAAAAATTGCAGATACGGTGTCAACTTGTATACGTTCACTTCAGTTTGAAGATTTAACTTGTCAAACGCTTTATTCATTGAAAAATAATATGTCTACTATAACGTCACTTAACGAACTCATTAATGGATTTGAACGAGGAAACTCGAATCCCCACCAACAACTACAATTATTACAACAACAATGCCAAAACCTTATCGAGCAATCACAACATTCAGATGACAACAGAAGTGTTTCTCAGTCGTCAATGGATGAAGGTGATGTCGAGTTATTTTAATTTTTCTAAGGAAAATTTATGAGTGTAAATAAAAAAGTATCTGACGATAATCGCAAAGTTGAAATTTCTGTTACAGGAAGGTTCGATTTTTCTTTACATCAGCACTTTCGAGATTCATATACCAACAGTAAAGATAAAAATGTTGAGTTTATTCTTAATCTATCTGAGACGACCTATATGGACAGCTCTGCTCTAGGAATGATTTTGTTACTTAAAGACCATGCGGAAAGCTGCTCAGGTAAAGTTGTTATAAATAAACCTAGTGAATCGGTCAATAAAATTTTAGAAATAGCACAATTTCATCGTTTATTAACAATAGTGAAATAGGTTATGGCTGCTCCCTTAAGAGAACGTGATGTGAAACTAGCGCTTGTGGTTGACGATTCTGCTATGCAGTGCAAAGTCTTAAGCGTTCTTCTAAAAGAAGAAGGGTATCGTGTATTTACCGCTAATGATGGCGCACGTGGCGTTGCTATGTATATAAAATATAGCCCTGACTTAGTACTAATGGACATTAATATGCCCATTATGAATGGTTATGAAGCAGCTAGGAAAATTAAAAGTTTATCGCAAGCTAATAGTTTATGCCCACTTATATTTATTACAAGTATGGACAGTGACAAAGCTTTTATTGAAAGTATAGACGCAGGAGGAGATGGAATACTTGTTCGTCCATTCTCTCCTGCGGTTTTTAAAGCTAAGATAAAATCTATTCAGCGTATTAGTGACCTATACGCACAGGTTAAAACCCTACAGCAAGAACAGCAAAACGATGCAGAGCTTGCTGAACAGCTTATGTCAGGCGTTATTGAGTCAAGAAACTTTGGCATTGACCGAATTGGTATTATCAAAAAAGCAGCAGAATTGTTCAGTGGTGATATTCAACTAACAGCACTGGCGCCTAATGGTGATGTTAATGCCATGCTAGGCGATTTTACTGGTCATGGACTGCGTTCTTCCATTGGAGCAATTCCTCTTGCTGAAACGTTTAGAACAATGACGAAAAAAGGTTTTTCATTATTTGAAATAATTACTCAAATTAATCACCAGCTTTACGATTTACTCCCAACAGATTTATTCTTAGGCGCAGGATTTGCCAGTATATCTAGTCATGATGGTTCCGTGTATTTATTTAATGCGGGTTTACCTGACGTTTATTTGTTTTCTGACAAAGGAGTAATTAAGCATAAAACGTCATCAAGTCACCCACCGTTAGGGGTTTTACCTAAACTTTTACCTGACAGTAAACTTACCGTTGTTGGTATAGAAGAAACCGATAGGGTGGTATTAATTAGCGACGGGATTGTAGAAGCAAGAAATGAACAGGGTGAAATGTTTGATTTTGATCGTTTCGAAGAGTCTGTAAAACAAGGCATTCTTGAAAAAAATGTTAGTGGAGTTGTTTTACAGTCAGTTGATGATTTCTGTCAGAAAATGCCGCAAGAAGATGATATATCACTTATTGATATACCGTGTGGAGGTTGGGAGCAGGCTATTGTAACTAACCAAGGCGTGGAAAATTTTTCAGCTCAGCAACTTAATGACATTAGTCTAAGTGCAGAGTCAGCTTGGCATTGGCAGTTAACCTTAAGTGGTAGTCGACTAGCTGCAATCAATCCTATTCCAATGGCGATGAGTCAAATTAATGAGATAGAAGGAAATGCGGAACATTGGCAAAGTTTATATACAATTTTGACTGAATTATTTGTTAACGCGCTTGATCATGGTGTTTTAGGTTTGAGTTCTGAGTTGAAAGGCAGTGCAGAAGGTTTTTCTCAGTATTATCTTGAACGAGAGCGACGTTTGAAGAATCTAATTGATGGCAGTGTTGAGTTACAAATAAGCCATTATCCATTTCCCAATGGTGGCAGGATTATTATTAAAATCAAAGATAGTGGCCAAGGATTCGATATAAAAAAATATTTTCAAAATAATGCAGAAAAATCAGATGAGGCATCTATGCTTAGTGGTAGGGGAATTGTTCTTGTCGAGCAACTATGTGACAGCTTAGATTTTCAAGGTAATGGCAACATTGTGGAGGTGTCTTATGTATGGACAATCTAAAAAAGAAATGTACGGGTATTTTAATTTGATTTATTTCGGTATAAAAGTTTACAGGTAAGGTATTAATTTGAATATATTAGTTGTAGATGACAATAAGCTTATCAGGGAAGTCGTTAGCGCAATGATAATGGATAACGGTCATACAGCCATCGCAGCAAACGGACATAAACAAGCACTTGATGAACTTAATAAAGATACAGTTGACTTGGTTTTGATGGATATAGAAATGCCAGAAATAGATGGTTTTGAGTTGACTAAAATGATGAGAAAGCAACAGCCCCAGTGGTTTCCTATTATATTTCTTAGCTCCAATGACAGTGAAGAATATTTAACAAAGGGAATTGACGCAGGTGCCGATGATTATTTGACCAAACCTGTAAAACAAGTCATTTTAAGTGCAAAAATAAGAGCAATGGAACGTATCGCTAAAATGAGAGGGGCACTTGCTCGTGCTAACAAACAATTAGAGATACTCAGCAGTATTGATCCTTTAACGCAAGTACTTAATCGTAGGGGGTTAGAGGAAGTACTTGCAAATGCTTGGCAGATTAACGAGCGTCAAAAAGGAGAACTATCTATCTTGATGATAGATATAGATTACTTTAAACCTTACAACGACAACTACGGTCATCCACAGGGTGATAAATGTTTGAAGCAAGTATCAGATACTCTAAATGAATCACTTAATCGGTCAACTGACTCTTTAGCTCGTTACGGAGGAGAAGAGTTTATCGTTGTTCTTCCTTTTACCCCTAAAGATGGGGCAAGATTTAAAGCAAAAGAGTTAATTTTATCGCTATTAAGTAAGAAAATAAAACATGAATTTTCATCTGTTTTTCCCTATGTAACGGTAAGTATCGGAATCGCTACAAAATGTCTGGCGGATGATATTGTTAACGCAACAGAATTAATAAAAATAGCTGATGTTG
>CAJWBY010000275.1 GCA_913020705.1 uncultured Colwellia sp. | reverse complement strand
TTCAACCTGGATTGCCAGTTCACGAGTCGGTGTAAGAATGAGCGCACGAATACGCTTCCCCCGTATCTTACGCTCGATATTAAACTTCTCTAATATTGGCAACACAAAACTAGCCGTCTTACCTGTACCTGTCTGTGCGGCGGCGACTAGGTCTCTACCCGATAATATAATAGGGATGGCCTGTTTCTGGATAGCCGTGGGAGCGGTATAACCTGCCTCAGCTACAGCTTTTAAAATAGGATCACTTAATTTAAGTTTTGCAAATGACATAAAAAGTCTCGGGTATATGAAGAAACAACAGGCTGTACTAGTAGGCTCTACTGCTAGGCTTGCTCCAATAGAGGATAGTGGGAAAGAATAGATGCGCTAGTATAGCAACAAGCCTTGTGACGGTGAAGGAATTAAAAAGATCATATTAGCGTGCTAAGGACTTGCCTTTATTCTTCTAATGCATAGTTCATATTGCTGAAAAATAGTATATTGTTGTGCGTAGTCCTGACATTGAACTCAGTAAGTTATTTTAATGGTTAGCTTTCAATAATGTGGATATAGCGAGTTCCGAATGTTAATTGGATTGTTAATGTTACTTATATCAACAGCAATTTACTTGGCTACACTCCCGTTCTCTCGGAGACTTAAGTCTGGTTTGTGTCTGTTATATCGAATCGTTGGAGGAATTATTGTACTTGCTGGTAGCTCAACATCATTTTATTTCGCCGCGTATACTGGAGATCAAGGTGGTATAGCGGCATTTTATTTCCAAATAGTGGTAATCATGGTTTATGTTTTGTTTTCAGTTGTGTTGGTAATCGCAAACTGGTTAATGCGTAAATTGGAACTGAGAAGGTATGAATGCTAAGCAATACTTCCAGCCGATCTCGTAGATCGGCGGCTGAAGCGAACGTTAGGCGAGCTATGTTTTACCCTATAAATTAAAGGTTTAGAAATGCGCAAGAAAATCATTAAGAGCTCTGATCAAAGACTAGAAACATTGGTTGAGAATAACTGGCTGAATATTGAAAATATAGCGGGTGTTGAAACCACCTCAGAAAATGAGCGTTATCCAGTTGAGTCAGCACTGATTCTTGATAGCTCTTCTGGTTGGGTTGCCGGTGAAGAAGGAATGCAAACAATCAGAGTAGTGTTTAATGAACCTCAAAATATTCAAAGGGTAATGCTTAAGTTTTCTGAATCATCAGTTGAACGTACACAGGAATATGTTTTAAATTGGTATGCTGAGGATGACGAACCACATGAAATAGTAAGGCAGCAATGGAATTTTAACCCAAATGGTTCAACCATTGAGGTGGAAAATCATCATGTTATTCTTGCTAATGTTTCGGTGCTTGAGTTGTGTATTAATCCAAATATAAGTAGTAGCAATTCAAAGGCATCGCTAGAACAACTAAGAGTTGCCTAACAATTTTGTAAAACGAAACTCCTACCGTTGTGCGTTATACAAAGGCGTTAGCTTAAAATAATTTATACCATCTATTTAAAAATTTGGAGTAATTTAATGAACACAGTAATTGATGAAGTTGACTATGGTCCTTTAGCGCAACTAATCGGAAAGTGGGTTGGAAATAAAGGATTAGATAATGCTCCGGATGCAAATGCAAATCCCGATAAAACAGCGTTTACAGATGAAATGGTTTTTACTATTTCCGGCCCAGCTGAAAATGCAGAAGAACAAAATTTAGTGTCTATTAAATACCATCACGTAGTCCGTAAACTAGAGAATGGCCATATATTTCATGATCAAATAGGTCATTGGATTTATGAAAAAAGTACAAATATTATAATGCACTCTTTAAGTATTCCTCGAGGTGTATGCCTACTTGCTGGGGGTGAATACCAAGAGAATAATGACGAAAGTATATTTAATGTAGAAGCCAAAGAAGGAAGTCAAACATATGGGATTGTACAATCACCATTCATGCTGGAAAAAGCAAAAACTAAAGCGTTTAAAATGAACTTATCCGTTAAAGGTAATGAACTCAATTATAACGAAGTTACGTCTTTACACATTTATGGAAAAGATTTCGAACATACGGATAAAAGCACATTATTTCGTGTGACATACGAACAGGATTAAAAAGCTAATAAGAGGTGCAGTCGTTATGATTTAAAATAGTCAATCTTTATTGTTTTGATGAAAAACAGAAAATCGAACGTGTTTTTCATTGGCAAAGTTAAACAAAATGAGTGCCTGATTTTAAGCGTTTGTTGTTGACAACGGGGAGTCCACATAAGTTACCAAAGAAATTCACAAAGGTAAGGCTCTTCTAGAAATGAGTGATACAGGGATACAGATTGATGACTTCATTAATAATGAGATAATAAAACCAGCGGGGACATCATCAATCATAACCATATTAAATACACCCAAGCCTCGTATTGAAACAAAGAGTGAAAGCACTGAATGTATAACCCGTATTAAAAGTTCAGCTTGGTATTCTTTTAAGCCTAAAAGACATAAAGCAAAACTATCAAGGTGTAGAATACAGGCTACAACTAGATGGATTAAACAAAAAAATGAAAGTATCATGCTCTGAGTAGGACAGTTAATTTCTAGCCTGATGTATTGGCTCTATGAGTGAATCCTAATTGTTCTAAATTGTGGGCTTTTATCTATACACGCCCCTACACAAAAAAAACGTACGTCTTTAAGTTTAGGATCATATCCAAAAAATTCTTTAGCAGAGGCACGTAGCAAACGTAATACAGCCCGAGAATTTCTTGCAAATACTAATGACTGCCTTGTCCTAAGCCAGTATTTAATTAATCACGGGATGCTTGATTGTATGACAATTACAGACAATGGTAAGACTAAGTAAAGCAGAGGGAGTACGCTGGCATAAAATAGATTGTGAAATTAGCCAATCATATAAAAACTCGTGAAGATGGCTTTCTACTTTTACAGGGTGACAATTTGTTAAGAAATCAGGGGCTATAGATGAATGTTTATATTAATAGTCGTGGCAGGCCAAACATTAAAGATTATTGTTGGTTAAATGATAAGGAGGAAAAAATTCATAATTCTTGGCTTGATGACTGCTTAGCTTTAATTGATTCAACAAGTCCTGTCTTTGCCTTATATCATTACCAAAATAGTTACTGGCTTTTTATTACGCGTATTGAAAGTGATCGTAAAGACTATACAGGACGTAAAATTCGTAGCTCTTTAGTATTACAAACTGATACAGAAAGTGGTCAACAAGTATTACGCAATTTATTAATAGTTTTAATGGCCAACTTAGATGACTGCTTATCAGAAATTGATACATTTATTAATGAATCTAATAATAATGCTGCTGGTTTTAAATTTGATAAAAAAATATTAGATGGTTTCTTAATTAAAGAGTCAAACACTGAAGAGGTTCAACAGCTAAACCCTAGATTAAGAGAATCAAAAATTGCCCATCTTAGTTTAAAAAGACTTGAAGAACTAACTGAGTTAATTAAGAGCTATCAGTTTCCAGTTGAGGATGGCTTATTATTATGGGTTGGGGAGGGTGATATAGAAACTCTTGATAAAGAAGAAAATTTATGGCGAGTCCTTTGCCCTTCGGAACAAAGTAAACATTGGCGGATCTCGGAGGTGGTCTCAGAAAGAAAAAAGCGGCAGAGCGTAAGGATAAAATTAATGATATACAGCTGTCTATTAATAATGCTGCTGCTACCAGTCTTAGCTATATGGAATGTACAAGAAAAAATTTATGGGGAGGGCTTTCTAACATGTGTCAAAAAAGAAGTTCATAACATACTGACGATGGGTGATTTTTATTGCTTCAATTTTATACCAAGCTTTAAAAGATGAAAGGAATTTATCAGGGAAAATAAGATCACACTTATGTGCTTGGTCGCATGTAGTGACTATCATCCAGTATCAAAGTAAGTAAGGGTTATACAGTTCATTAAATGAAATCTATCTTTGCCATTTTAATTGAAAAAACCATAACTTAAATCTAATGAAAATGAATGTAATTGTAAATAAAAAGAAAATTGCTGTGAGAACATTTATTTATATGGTTTTGGCAAT
>CAJWBY010000274.1 GCA_913020705.1 uncultured Colwellia sp. | reverse complement strand
ATTTTTCTATTAGCGGTAGGTTTTATCGTAGAGTTAGCAATGAATCGCTATCTTTATCTTGCTATCTATTTAATGGCCGGCATCGGTTCTGCCTTATTTTATATCCCCTCTGCCAGTGAAAGTTTAATTCCTTCTTTAGGTGCATCTGGTGCAATTTCTGGATTAATGGGCATGTATGCCGTCTTGTTTAATACCAGAAAAGTACGGTTTTTCTATTTTATTGGCGTTTATTTTGATTATGTGAAACTACCAGCAATTTACCTTTTGGTTTTATGGTTGGGTTACCAAGTCATTCTACAACTTAACTATGCTCATATCAGTAACGTGAATTATTTGGCACATATTGGTGGTTTAGTTTCAGGTGCCTTACTCATCTTTGCTCTGACAAAATTAAAAAAATCAGGCATTAATCATAATTATTTAGATGAAAATAATAATGCAGAACAATTTACACATTCACTTAATCAAGCAGATAACTATATTCAAGACCTTGACTACGAAAAAGCAGTACCGCTTTTAGCTCGGTTATTAGAGCAGCAGCCTGATAATAAAGAAGTATTATTCAAATATTATAAAACTAGCAAGCTAGATCTTGGCTCTGATGCACATCATCATGCCGCGATGAAAATTTTGGCATTAACTGAGAATGATGGCGCTACGGATCAACTTATTATTGATACGTTTAATGATTATCGTCGCGTCCCTAAAGCACGACTTACCATCTCATTGTTAAATAACATAATGAAACGTTGTATCAATTTCGAGGCTGTTGATGATGCTGAAAAGATAGTCATGCTAATGCAAAAACAACCTCATAAATTCACAAGTCTTCCGCAACATCTACGTGCATTAATCAATGAGTGTATGCGAGCGGGTCAATCAGAGAAAGCAAAAAAGCATACCCAATATTTATTAAGTCATTATCCCGATAATCAAGAAACACAAATAGCAAAAAGTCTTATTTCATAAAACTGAAGCTAGACCGTCACTTTTGTTAAGAAACTTGTATATTGATCGACTTCTATTTGAATCTCATGACCGATATATTTTTGCTTAAGAAATGCCAGTATTGTTTTAGCTTTATCATTTTGTGACAAATCATCGATAAAGATCTTGCTCACTAATAAATATAAATGTGGGATAAATTCACTTTGAGGATACTGTTTGTGAAAACCGTTGCTCAAAGCCACAGCTTCTTTATAAAGGCGCCTTCTTCTCATCTCTTCAACCAACGGTAAGTAATGAGTATGGTTTTCAGGTTTAAAATCAGCATCGACCTTAATACAGTCTAAATAAACATTAACGGCTTCCACTAACTGTTTTGCATCTAACAAGCGGCCTATTAAAGTGATTGCATGCATGGTGAGTTGTTTATCATGGCCTGACATTTTTACAATTTTGTGAAATTTCTTCCTCAAATCTAAATTATCAGGATCGTGTAAGATGATTTCTTTCAGAGCCGCTTGTGCCCCTCGATAGTCTTCTTCTGCAACGAGCTTTTCAAACCCAGTTAAAGCGACTGTCTGCTCATCAAGTTCGGCACCATCTTCAGGCAAATCATAACCAATATCTTCATGGTGTTGATACAAAACGTACCCCATCATCGCGTACATTACCCACGCAAAATATATTTGAAACAAAAGACTAAAGAAAATCGTAAAACTGTTAAGACTATTAGAAAAGATCAAGTAATAAGCAGCAGATGCACCACCATTAAGCAGTAGCAAAAACACATATAAAATTGCATACGACCATCCTAGTCTAGCAATCAAACTAATTAATCTAACAGGATTAATCGCTGCAAATGCACTATGTGTATATGCCAATGTCATCACACTGGCAGGTAAAGCAAATAAATAAAAAATGATGATGTTTAAAACTATAATATAGGCAATATAATTGTCTGCCTGATAAAGTAAAAAATATGGCAGTACAAATATTATTAATTGCTTAAATGGCAGCTCATAGTTTTCGTTTACAACTTTCGAACTGAACTCAGGTGCTTCAACTTGTCCTTGTGCCGTATTTTCCAAAATTTCCATGCCATATTTGATAACCGCAAACAAAAGCATAATTTGGATGTAGATGGATGAAAAATAGGCAGCTAATAATGAAACTACTAGCAAAGCCACTCCCCCTACTCCTTTTAATGGAACAAGGAAAAACTGCGGAATAATATCCCACAATGCAGGGGTTTTGTTTTGTCGATCATCCATGATTAAATTCCTGAACTCTATATATTTAAAACATAGTGCCTTATGCGAACTGCTTATTTCTCTTGTTGTCGCTCACTACGATGTTGACGTATTTTCACTAAAGTAATAATCGGACCTGATATAGCATAGATAAAAAAGCCACTAAATAAAACGATGGGCGGATCGTTAGCAATCAATGCGATAATCAATACCACTACAAGTAAGACAACAAAGGGGACTTTTCCACGTAAATCCAGCTCTTTTAGACTGTGATACCGTACTGTGCTGACCATTAATATTCCACAAGCAAAGGTTAACGACAAAGCAGCAGCAGTAAGTATCGATTGCTCAATACTGTTCGTTGAGCCCAACCAAACTAGTCCCGCAAGACAGGCTGCCGCAGCGGGGCTTGGCAAACCTTGAAAATAACGTTTATCTTCAATTCCAATTTGAGTATTAAATCGTGCTAAACGTAAAGCGGCACAAGCTGTATATACAAAAGCAACCATCCAACCAAATTTTCCCATATCTAATAATGACCATTGAAAGATCACTAAAGCTGGCGCAAGTCCAAATGAAACCATATCAGCCAGACTATCAAATTCGGCCCCAAACGCACTTTGTGTATTTGTCATTCTGGCAATACGGCCATCTAATCCATCCATCACCATTGCAACAAAAATGGCAATTGCCGCCGACTCAAAGTCACCACGAATTGCAGCAACAATGGCATAAAATCCGGCAAATAAACCTGCTGTAGTAAACAAGTTTGGTAATAAATAAATACCGCGACTTTTATGTTTTTCTTTGTCCGTCATTGAATATTCCATATTATTTTTTGATAACGGTTTATGATAGCAGATGGATTTAGAATAGTGCCTATTGAAAGCTATAATTTATAATAGAATATAAACTATTATCCAACTATTACATTTCACCTTTTAAAAAGTTATTTATTTGGGTGTGATGTTAGCCGATATTTATATGTAACTTTTTAGGTTATTTATTGTCTAGATAGTGAAGTACATTTTTGAATTTTTTAGTATTTAAGGGCAACAAAAATGAGTAAGTTATTTCTAAGCACAACATTTATCGCGACCTGTTTAATCTCAAACATTACTCAGGCCGGTGGTAATTCATTGGGAGGTGCAGCAATCGCTAAGCATCAACAGCAGGTCGAAGCTGTACCTTCGTTTCGTAATCAGGATGCTTCGCCTCAATCAAATACCAACACTGATCCGCATGAACGTGGAAGCAACAATGCATTAGGAGCAGCAGCTATCGAAAAACATAAAAAAAATGTGAATGGTGAAAAGTCTGTTCGGTAGTTCTAACACAAGGGATTTCTTAAGGAATTAAAGAACATCGCATACTAATGTTCTAATCAACATCCTTATACATCTTGTTTTTTTGACGTGATTTAATTCACTGTTTCAATGTTTTTTATTACCCATTTATTGACAATAAAAAAGGGGCTAATGTCTAGACATTAGCCCCTTCAATTTTCTTACTTAAGAATTAATTTTAATTCTTTTCTTTATCAACAATTTTTTGGATCCAAGGCATCATTTCACGTAATTTAGCACCTGTTTTTTCGATTGGGTGCTCAGCGTTGATATGACGCATTGAAGTCATTTCTGGGTAACCAGTTTGACCTTCAAGGATAAATTGTTTTGCATATTTACCTTCTTGAATATTTTTCAAAGCTTCACGCATAGCCCAACGACTTTCTTCGTTGATGATTTTAGGACCAGTAACGTACTCACCGTATTCAGCATTATTTGAAATCGAGTAGTTCATGTTAGCGATACCGCCTTCATACATAAGATCTACAATCAATTTTAATTCATGTAA
>CAJWBY010000273.1 GCA_913020705.1 uncultured Colwellia sp. | reverse complement strand
GTTTTGTATAAAATACCAATAGCTGCAGCGGTTAATAAATAACGAATACAGGTATCTTCATCAACCGGTTTTACGAACTTGTCGTAGTAGCATAATACTGCAGGAATAATACCTGCAGCGCCATTAGTTGGTGCAGTAACTACCCGGCTACCCGCTGCATTTTCTTCATTTACAGCCATGGCAAATAAGTTTACCCAATCCATTGCGGTGAGTGGGTCGTTATTACTTTCAACGGATAATGATTTATATAGTGCTGGAGCTCTGCGAGCAACTTTTAAACCGCCAGGTAAAATACCTTCAGTTTTTATACCTCGGTCAATACAATCTTTCATGGCTTGCCAGATTTTGACCAATTGGGATCTAATAGTCGCTTCATCGGCTAAGCACTTTTCATTATTCATCATGAGAGTACTTATACTGATGTTTTTCTCGTTGGCTTCGTTAATCAGTTCAGTTGCTGATGAAAAATAGTGTGGCCTTTTGATATTCGTATGAATAGATAAAGCTTTGTCTTTTTCTTTTTCAAAATCAATAGCGTTAACAATAAAACCGCCGCCGATTGAGTAATATGTTTGTTCTAGTAATAAAGTGCTTTCTTCACCTGCTACTTCTGCGTATGCGAATATAGTCATAGCATTTGAGTGAGCCGGTAACGTTTTACGACGATGATAAATAATGGCATCATTTTTAGGAAACGAGACTAAGTTTTCGCCATTAAGTGATATTTTCTGGCTACTTACTACAGTTTCGAGTATTAAATCAATATCTTCTACTGCAATGGTATCAGGGTTTTCACCGGACAAACCTAGAATTACCGCTTTACCTGTACCGTGACCTATACCTGTTTGGCCTAATGATCCAAAGAGTTCACATTTTACGCGCGTTGTATCGGCTAATTTATTTTCTTTTTTAAGTTGTTCAACAAATAACTTCGCAGCTTTCATTGGGCCAACTGTGTGAGAACTCGACGGGCCAATGCCAATGGAAAACATATCAAATACACTAATCATACTAAAAACCTGAATTTATTTTGCTAAAAATATTAAAAGATGGAATTAACTTCGGTAATTGTAACTGAAAGCAATCATCATGAAAAACAAAAGTAGCCTAATTATAGGAGATATTAGAAAAGAATTTGAAATATTAAGAGAGGTGAATGGCTAAATCTTTAAGCATAACGGCTGTAGCACCCCATATATTATGGTGTTCAAAAGGCATAAAGTGAATTGAAAAGGGTTTGCGGTGGCGTTCTATGGTAACCGTATAATGATTATTAAAGTTGAGAAAATGTTGTAAGGGTACTTGAAAGATTTCAGCGACTTCATTTTTATCTATCACATAATTTTGTTTTTCATCAATAAAAGCAATTATTGGCGTAACGACATAACCACTAATCGTTTCATAAGGAAGTAATTCTCCGACAATATTAATATTGTCACTGTTTAAGCCTATTTCTTCTTCTGCTTCTCTAATAGCAGCACTTATAAAATCAGGATCAAAATCTTCCATTTTCCCACCTGGAAAACTGATTTGCCCTGGGTGATGTTTTAAATGACTTGCGCGTTTAGTAAGCACAACAAATAATTGTTCATCTATTTCCGTTAATGCAATCAAAACTGCTGCAGGTTTAAGAGGTGCAAGGTGTCGATATTGATGGAGTGAATCGTTTAGTGACGCAAACTGGAATTTTTGAAAAAAGTCATTCTTTGTCATTATAAATCCATCATTTTGGCATGTAGCATGAATATCAAAAAATCTCTAAACTAAAGTGCTGATAAGACAGGTAATATCTTATTTACTTTATCAAAAGTTTCTTGATATTCACACTCTACCTTTGAATCTGCCACCACACCACCGCCAGCCCAGCAATAAATAGTGTTTTCGTTACTTACTGTGTTCTTTTCACATAATAATGTGCGAATCGTGATGTTCGTATCCATATTTCCACAAGCGGAAATATAACCAATAGAACCACAATAAATACTTCGCTGATGCGGCTCTAATTCATCAATAATTTCCATGGCTCTTATTTTTGGAGCGCCTGTAATTGAACCTCCAGGAAATGAAGCGGCTAATAAATCTGTCGCTTTATACGCTTTCGATAATTCACCTTCAACGGTACTGACTAAATGATGAACTGCAGGGAAACTTTCAATATCAAATAGCTTTGGTACTTTTACTGAACCAGGCACACAAACCTTACTGATGTCGTTTCTCAATAAATCAACAATCATTAAATTTTCAGCACGATCTTTTTCAGAATTAAGTAAATCAATTGAATTTTGCTGATCAACTTTTGGGTTATCACTGCGAGGTTTAGTGCCTTTGATAGGTTTACTCTGTACTTTACTTTCATTTTTTTGTAAAAATCTCTCGGGAGAAATGCTTAGCACAGATGAGTTTTCAAACCTTAAAAAAGCTGAGAAAGGGGCTTTGTTCGTTTCACGTAGTGCGCAATAAGCGTCGAATTCATTCCCTTGATAATTAGCACTAAAGCGCTGTGCTAAATTAATTTGATAACAATCACCGGATAATAAATAATTCTGTACATGTTGAAATTTTTCATCATAACTGGCTTTATCCATATTTGATTGCCAGTTATTAGTGAGTGAAAATGTTTCTTTAGTTAGTTGAGTTTTATTTGCTAAGGTTAACTGTTCATTTATATAACGTGTCAAACTTTCGCGTTCGGTCTCTGGGCATACTAACCACAACTGTTGTTCTTTGTGATCAAATATTAATGCATGTAAATATATTCCTATCGACATTTCAGCAAAATCAATATCTTGTGTCGTTTGATTTGGGAGTACTTCAAAGCGACGACCTAAGTCGTAAGAAAAATAGCCGAGGCTTCCTCCATTAAAAGGTAGATGGTTTGAAGTTACTTCTATGTTGTCAAAACATTGCTGCTGGATCTCTTTAACGAGGTTTAATGGGTTTTCATCGCTGACTCGTGTTTTGTTTTCTTTCAACCACTTTATTTCAGTTTTATCGCCCCGTGTCGTGAGTGTAATTTCTGGCTGCCAGACCATAATATCAAAATTACTATCAACATGTGGTGTTGTCATTTCATTGCCACAAGAGTCAAGCCAAATCGCCCAAGGTTGGTGGCAAAAAGCAGAAAAGAGTGCTTTTACATCTATCGATTTTTCTACATAGAAATGCTTTGAGGAAATAGTGAACATGACAGACTTTACTCGATAATATTGTGGTAGCTCGTTAACAAGAAGGGTATGATATCTGCAAATTTATAACTTTCAACCATTTTCAACTACCCTAGATTATCTGTAATTTCAGGTAAGTAGAGAAATGATGTTGAACTACATCTGTCAGACTGCATAAAAAGAGACCCTCATGGCTATCATTAAACAACAAGATTTAATTGAAAGTATTGCTGATGCATTACAGTACATTTCTTATTATCATCCCTTAGACTTTATTCAAGCACTTGAAAAAGCATATCATAAAGAAGAAAGCACAGCAGCTAAAGACGCTATTGCTCAGATCTTAATTAATTCAAGAATGTCAGCACACGGTCAACGTCCTATTTGCCAAGATACAGGCATAGTGACATGCTTCGTAAAAGTTGGCATGGATGTTCAATGGGATAAAACTGACTTAACTGTTCAGCAAATGGTTGATGAAGGTACACGACAAGCGTATTTAAACCCAAATAACCCATTACGTGCCTCTATAGTAAAAGATCCTGCTGGCGCGCGTATTAACACCAAAGATAATACACCATCCGTTGTACATATCGATATGGTCTCAGGCGGTGGTATTGAAATTATGATCGCTGCAAAAGGTGGCGGTAGCGAAAACAAATCTAAAATGGTGATGTTAAACCCGAGTGATTCAATAGCTGATTGGGTTGTTAAAACTTTACCAACTATGGGAGCAGGTTGGTGTCCACCAGGTATGTTGGGTATAGGTATTGGTGGAACTGCTGAAAAAGCAGGTGTACTTGCTAAAGAAAGTTTAATGGATCCAGTAGACATTCAAGAGCTTATAGACCGTGGTGCTGAAACAGCCGAAGAAAAACTACGTTTAGAAA
>CAJWBY010000272.1 GCA_913020705.1 uncultured Colwellia sp. | reverse complement strand
ATAGCAAGTTGAATAGGAGTTTTATTAAATAGTTTAGTTTTCATATGACCTCTTTCTATGATGCCCTCCGCACCATGTTGATCTCGATTCATGTGCTTTTCTATATAAGCTTCAAGTAACGAGATAATTACGCAAATTACAGAGTATCGGACTTAAATTACGGTGGGTTATAAGCTCACACACCATAATAATTACCATTGCGGGGGCAGTGCCAAATTTTCATTGGCTTCCCCTGTAATTCACAATTAATAGATAATAAATATTATCTATCGGTTAAGTTTATTGAACAGCTATCTTAGCTGATCAATTTTTTCACACATATCTTCAATACCACTTAACATTCTGGTGCTGAATCTATGTAATAAATCTGCGTCAACGTGAATAAACTTATTGTTTTTCACCGCTGGTATTTCTGGCCATTTTTGCCAATTAATAATAGGTTGTGGTTTATCAGAATTCTCATCAGGTAAAACAATTAAATGTGGCTGAGCAACAATCACGTTCTCAGTGCTTATTTTTGGATAAGGCGTAGGGTTGCTTTTAAAAACATTCACGCCCTGACAAACCTCAATTAATTGATTTATCCATGTTGTGCCATTAATCGTCATCATGGGTTCTGACCAAAGTTGGTAAAAAACAGGGATTGGTCGTTTATTCTTATTTTTAATACGCAATGCTGATAAACGCTTTTCATAAGCTAAAGCCACGCTTTCAGCTTGCTTTTGATTACCCGTTAACTCGCCATAATAGCGTAACTCGGTGGCAACATCAGCGATATTTTCAGGGTTACTCATGACAACTTTGAGCCCTAAGCGCTTCATTTTATCAATATCACTTTGCGAGTTACCCGATTGCCATACAATAACCAGATCAGGGTTCAGGGCTAATATTTTTTCTATTTGCATCCCGTGATAACTGCCGACACGTGGAATGTCTAAAGCCGCTTTTGGGAAATCAGCGTAATTAACAGTACCTACAATTTTATCACCAGCGCCTATATCAAATAACATTTCAACTATATGTGGTGCCAAAGCGATAATGCGTTGCTTAGGTTTTTCAGCAAAGCTTTTAGCGGGTAATACAATAAGTAATATACTCGCCAATGCTAGCGATAAAAATCGATTTGTCATGTTATTTAACCTTTTTACATTATTTTTATATGCATATTCACAGTAAATATTTGCTGTGAGTATTTATCATGAAAATTAAGTACGCAATGCTTGGGTTGTTTTACTGTTTCTAATTATGTCTTCGATTACTGGTATTTTTAAATGCTCCCGACATACATCTGCCAAACGCTGCAATTGATGTTCTCTATGTTCGTTAAGATTAATCGTTTGTTGAATATCATTATTGCTGTCTAGCCAGTCAACTAATGACTGTGTTGCTTCACCTTCATCAAATATACCGTGCAGGTATGTACCGGCTATTTGGTTGTCATTTGAAACACAGCCATCTGTTGCTTGATTGTCACTTTTGTTGATTAAAAGATCTGCGGGAGCTTCTGTGTCATTGAACTCAGATCTAGATTCAGGTTTAGAAATACCACAATGAATTTCATAACCTCTCACCAAACAATTTTTATTACCTAATACCATCGTTGCAGAGACTTGGGTTAATACTTTTTCTGGCGTTAACTCGGTCACAATATCAAGTAAACCTAAACCCGAGATGGTTTTAAGATTTGATTCAATACCATGAGGATCACTAATTACTTTACCTAGCATTTGATAACCACCACAAATACCAAACACTTTTCCGCCATAACGTAAATGACGATCAATGTCTGTTTGCCAGCCTTGTTCTTTCAAAAATTTCAAATCAGAAATTACATTTTTACTACCGGGTAAAATAACTAATTCACAATCATTGATCCGTTCGCCCATTTTGACATACCGTAAGTTAATCTCAGGGTTCAAACGCAAGGTATCAAAATCAGTATGATTACTAATGTGCGGCAATAACGGCACGACTATATTAATTTTTGCTTGGTCAACGGTATTTTCAATCGCCACAGCATCTTCTGCATCCAGTGCTAAATCATGCAAAAAAGGCAGTACACCTAATACAGGTTTACCTGTTTTTTCTTCAAGCCAATCGAGCCCTGACTCTAATAATTTAATATCACCACGAAATCGGTTGATAATAAAACCTTTAACGCGATTCTGTTCTGAAGGAGACAGTAATTCTAATGTACCCACTAAATGAGCGAATACACCACCTCGGTCAATATCAGCCACGAGAATGACTGGACAATCAACGGCCTCGGCATAGCCCATATTGGCAATATCATTTTCACGTAAATTTATCTCTGCTGGACTACCTGCCCCTTCAACCATTAACAGTTCAAACTCATCAGCTAAACGATGATGAGAGTCGAGTACAGCATCCATCGCAACTTTTTTATAGTCGTGATAACTCGTCGCTTCCATATTTGAAATTGCTCTACCGTGAACAATAACTTGCGCACCGGTATCGCTATTTGGTTTCAGTAATATTGGATTAAAATCAACACGTGGCGCAATATTCGCTGCAATAGCTTGTAATGCTTGAGCCCTGCCAATTTCACCGCCATCGCTTGTAACTGCGCTATTTAATGCCATATTTTGTGGTTTAAACGGTGCAACTTTATAACCTAAATTAACAAACACTCGGCATAAGCCAGCTACTAACGTGCTTTTACCTGCATCAGACGTTGTGCCTTGCACCATTAGTGTTTTCATGATTTGTGTTCCTGAACGTCAGATTTTAGTGTTAGTGGTAATCCCGCCATAACAAAATCAACTTGGTTAGCTAACTGGGCAATATCTTGATGTAACCAACCCGCTTGATCGACGAACTGCCGAGACAATTCACCCATCGGGACAATGCCATGACCAACTTCATTACTGACAAAAATAAGTTTCTTTGATTTATAGCTACTTTTATCGCTAATAAATTGGTTTAAAAATTCAATGAATTTCGATTTTTGTTGATCATAAAAACCACTGTTTTCATGACACAAACAATTGCTTAACCACAAGGTTAAACAATCTATCAATACACAATCATTTTTTTGTAAAGCTTGCTTAATTGCTTCTGCTAAATATAGCGGGGATTCAAGTAGGTCCCAATGTTGTGGACGATCGCCTTGGTGTTGAATAATACGCTGGTTCATTTCTTCATCGTGAGCTTGCGCTGTGGCGAGATAACAAACAGTAAGTCCTTCTGACTCAGCTTTTTTTGCTATATTTTCAGCTAGGCGAGACTTTCCAGAGCGTGCTCCACCTAAAATTAAATGAAGCCGATTCAATTGAGTATTGCTCATAAACGTATCTCTGCAAAAAATGTTGTAGAAGGCGAAGCTAATACAATTAAAATAATATAAACCGCTACTTCTAAAAGTTGTTGCGCCGCACCCAAACAATCCCCTGTAAAACCACCTAATTGTCGATTAAACCAAAAAATCAATAAAAAACGTATCATCCATAAACACACAATCATCACTAAACAGTGCAGTAGAGGTAATAAAGTAAACAACACAATCGCGCCGGTAATGAGTAATATTAATAAACCATTGAGTGATAAATGCTGCGCTAGTGGTTTGACTTTAGATTGCGCATCTTCACTGACATAAGACATGCTAAAAATCAAACTGGTGCTTACCACTCGACTCAAGGTGTGTGCTAATACTAACGCTAATGAAATTGCTAATACTGGGTTCTCGTTATGGGTACTCAATAAAACTAAACTTTGATATTTGATCATTAATATAAAAAATAAGCCTGCAGCACCATATGTGCCCAAACGACTGTCTTTCATAATATTTAACTTTTGTTCAACGGTCCAACCGCCGCCAAATCCATCCCAAACATCAGCCCATCCATCTTCGTGAAAAGCGCCGGTAAGCAATAAACCGCACGCCATAGATATAAGAATGGCTAAAGAAATAGGTAAAAAGCTAGAGAGTAGTATTAAAATTAAAGCCGTTACTACACCAATGAATAAACCAATTATTGCAAAGTATCTGCTCGCTTTATGTAGCATTTCAGGTTTAACAACATCAGGTAAATTAACCGGCACACGTGTAAAAAAACTCAGCGCTAATAACAACAAATAATATTGTTG
>CAJWBY010000271.1 GCA_913020705.1 uncultured Colwellia sp. | reverse complement strand
CACTATTCTTTCTTTAATTTATAACGCTTTATTAGGTTTACCTAAAAACCAGCTTACAAAACATATCTATGTCGTTTCATCTGACACATTGGTTGAAACACCTGTAGTTGTTGATATGATCTTATCTGTTCTCGACAGCATTAATAAGCAGGCGGCTTCTGATCATTTGCCCATGACAGCACACCCTGTCAGACCCAAACCTGACCAAACTTTTTGGGTTAATTTATTAGGACGTGGCTACCCTGCCCCCACCCAAACATTTAGATGGTGTACAGAACGGATGAAAATAAATCCTGTTAGTGAATTTATTTTAGACAAAGTTGCTACATTTGGTGAAGTGATTGTTGTTTTAGGTTCTCGTTCATTAGAAAGCTCTTCACGTGCACAAGTTATTGCAAATCACCAAATTGAAGGATCTCTTTTATCTAGGCACACATCGCTACCTAATGCGTTTACTTATATGCCCATTGCTACTTGGTCGGCTGATGACGTGTGGGAATATTTAATGAGTGCACCTTGCCCATGGGAAGGTACAAACCGACAATTATTTGAATTATATAAGGGCTCTAACGCTGGTGAATGCCCTCTAGTTATTGATACTAGCACCCCATCCTGTGGTAACTCACGCTTTGGTTGTTGGACTTGTACTGTAGTTACTAAGGATAAAGCCATTGAAGGCTTAGTTCAAACAGGCGAAACATGGATGCAGCCTATTTTAGATTTTAGAAACGAACTACATTTTTCAACATTACCTGAGAATAAAACGACTTATAGAAACTATAAAAGACGAATTGGGAAAGTCAGTTATATCAAAGGGGAGATTACAGAAGAAAACAATACTCAAGCCAAGCATATACCTGGCCCATATTGGATCTCAGTTAGAAAAAAATGGTTGGAACAGTTATTACAAATTGAAAAAGACATTTGTGATTCAGGACGGCACATTGAGTTAATTCAAAAGGATGAACTCCAACAAATCCGTCAGTTTTGGTTGCGCGACCCTAATGAACCCGACTGGGCTGACTCTTTACCTGCTATTTATCGTTCTGTTTATGATAAAGACCTTAATTGGGTAGAAAATGATGCGGGGGCATTTACTGAGCCAGATGCACTATTATTAAAAGAAATTGAATTAGAACATGGTGCACCTGCTGAAATGGTAATGAAGTTAATTGATCTTGAGCTTGCTATGACAGGTTTAAGCCGTAGAACAGGTATTTTAAGTAAAATTGAAACGGTGTTGAAACAAGACTGGGGAACTTTGGAAGATATTAACCAAAGAAAATTAAACCCTGAAATGAAAAATGTTTATCAAGATAAATTAGCCGATTTAAAACAGCGTTATGAGGAGTTAAACTCATGATTTTAGAATCATTAAAAGTGATTAACTTTAGAGTATTTAAAGGGACTCATGAATTTTCTTTAGCGCCAGAATCTCGTGATGGCCAGCAACCTCCCATTATTTTATTTGGTGGTTTAAATGGAGCAGGTAAAACAACAACACTTACGGCTATTCGGTTAGCTTTATATGGTCGCCAATCATTAGGTATTGGTACGTTTATAAAAGATTATCATCAATTCTTGGCTGATTCGGTACATAATTCCAAAGTAACAGGTATTAAAGCTAACAATGCAGCTGTTGAATTAGTCTTTAGTTATGCCAACCTGGGAGTGATTAGTCATTATCACGTTAAACGCTCTTGGACAGTTACAGGCAGTAAAGTCACTGAGTCGTTAAAAATTTCACAAGACGGTCAATCAATTAATAACTTAAGTTATGAGCAAGCTCAAGGGTTTTTAAATGAATTAATCCCAATTGGCGTTTCTGACTTATTCTTTTTTGATGGTGAAAAAATAGCGCAGCTTGCTGAAGACACTGAAGGTAATGCACTGGGTGAATCGGTAAAAAAACTGATCGGTCTGGATTTAATTGAAAAGTTAATTGCTGATATCAATATATTTATTCGCAAGCAAAATAAACAACAATTATCAGATGAGATTAAATCTCAAATCAACACTCTTGAGCAGTCTTTAGAAACCAAAGAACACGCTATAAATGATGAGCAGACAAATTATGAGACGATTAAAGTTCAGTTGACGCATGCTTCCAAACAAATCGACCAATTAACTAATAGTTTAAATGCACAAGGTGGTGCATGGGCAGCATCAAGGGAAGAAGAAATAAAAAAGCTTTCATCTTTCAATACAGAAAAAGACATGCTGCAATCTCAATTAAGAGAGAGTATTTCTGGCAGCTTTCCTTTTTCTATCGCACCTGACTTTGTTAACCATTGCCTTCAACAGCTAGAAAATGAAGAAAAATCAAAACAAAATCAAAACATAGCTAAAACACTGTCAAAACATATATCTTCTCTTGAAAAAAGACTCGTTTCGGTAGTTGAGCAACCTGTGTTTGCTTCTATAAAAAAAGAAATGGATAGTGAATTTTCTGAATTACTTTCCTCTAAAGGAAGTGAGAATATCATTCATGATGTCTCTCAATCATTACATAAGAAAATTGCATCCGCTGCATTAGATGCAATAGACCATCAACAGCCTAAAGTTAATGAATTAGCCCAAAATCTCAACACGTTAATGGAAAATATTGATTCAGCTGGTGTCAATATTGCCAGAGCGCCTGAACAAGATTTACTTTCTCAACGGCTAAAAGAGCTTAATGATGCGCAAACTATAAAATCAGAGTTAGCTATACAGTTATCTCAACAAAAAGAAAAGATAAAAGAGAACTTGCGTGAAGCAATTGATACCGTAAGGGCCTTAGATAAACTACATAATGTATTTGTTGATTCCGATGAAAGTAATAGAGCCTTGGATTATGCCCATAAAGCAAAAACAGCATTAACTGAGTTTGCTAAGCGTGTTGCTGTCAATAAGATTAAAAATGTTGAGACGGAATTTATTCAGTCATTTAAGCATTTGGCTAGAAAAGATGACATCAATATTAATGCCAAAATTGAGCCGCATACGTTCTCTGTTACCTTGCTTAATGATTTTGGTAATGAGATACCTAAAGATAGCTTATCAGCAGGTGAACGTCAAATATATGCTATAGCCATGCTTGATGCTTTAGCTAAAACATCGGGACGAAAACTACCTATTATTATTGACACTCCTCTAGGGCGACTTGATTCAAAACATCGAAAAAAACTAGTCGAAAATTATTTCCCTAGTGCAAGTCATCAGGTTATTATTCTTTCAACAGATACAGAAATCGGAAAAACATATCTTGCATCACTTGATGAGCATATATCACATAAAATCATGCTTGATTATGATGGCTCTGCTGGTTCAAGTAATATAGAAAGCGGTTATTTTTGGCGAACAGAGGAGACTGCATAAATGATCCCCAATCGAATTAAACTTTCTAAAAAAGCCACTGCTAAACTGCGATTTTTGAAATCTAAAACAGGGTTAACGCCTAATATACTTTCAAGAATTGCTATCATGCTTGCCATCAAAGAAGGTAGTAACCTGTCTAATGCAGGTGTAGGCGAGATGGATGGAGGGCAAGAACTCAATGATACAACCCTTTTTGGGGAGCATATCGCTATATATGATATTTTAATTAGCCAATACATTTATGATAAACAAATCACCTTAAATACCACTGAGACTATCATTGCTATGGTTGAAATTGGTGTTCATAAAATGGGTCACATTAGACAAATTGAACAGGTTTGTGAATTAAACCATTAATAATACATTTTTGGTATTGATTCTCATAATTGTATAGTTTCACCACGTTATGCCCGATTTTAAAATAATAATAATCAAGCTATCGTTTACTTCGATTCCATTGACATCTTATTTTCTTCGGGGCTATCAGCCCCCACTAGTACCGGTTTATTATCTGACCAAACGACTGCGTATTGTCCTAAACGTTTTTTCTTGTCTAAGGTTTTGTTTACTGCTGTTCTCAGTGTGTCTAGCATAGCTTCGCTATCTTGCGACGGTGTTTGTTGGTTTGAAATAATCATAGCTCTGACTCCTTTAATAATCTGTGATAATACGCTTGATGAATAATCGTGCGGCTATCATTTTTCTGTTCAAAGACTAACTCTGGCGCGTCGCCACTGTTCATAAAACAACGAGTACGATCTGCTTGGTGACTAAAATCACCCAATAAATTGTTTAAGCTTTTA
>CAJWBY010000270.1 GCA_913020705.1 uncultured Colwellia sp. | reverse complement strand
CTCAGCTGGTAGAGCACCGCACTTTTAATGCGATGGTCGACGGTTCGAATCCGTCACGACCCACCATATTTTCCTTTAGGAAACAAAGATTTAATAGACTTGCCGGTCGATTTGAAACAATAAAATAGCAGTTAGTCGCAATTTTAGTCGCAAACTGCGTGTTTTAAAGAGGGCAAGTTATGTACATTAGATCATTCAAAAATGGCACTTTTCGCGCAGACGTGCGGTTAAAGGGTGTTACAAAAGTCAAAACATTTCCAACAAAAGCATCAGCCCAAGAGTGGGGTGAGCAGCTTGAAGAAAACATTCGAACAATTCCCATTTTATCTACTGAAGTTGTGCTGTCATTATCAGATGATGATATTGAATCCATGGGAGGCGCTGAATTATTCCAGAAATTAGGGATTGATGTTTTTTCGATTCGTAATGCCGAAAAACTGAGACTTATTAACAAGTTAACCAAGAAAGAACTGCTCCAGTTGACGCCGCAAGAAATTGAATCAATGGGGGGGAGCAAGTTATTTATTCACGCAGGTAAACGTATACGAAATAAAACATTTCGCGAAGTAAGTGATGAATATATAAATCAGTGGGGTAAAAAAGATATCGTAAATCAGGTTTTGCGTTTGAATTATTGGTGCGATATTTATGGAGAAAGGATTATTACAGACATTGATATCTTTGATATTCGTGAGCACATGGACCTGTTGATTAATAATGGTCAAAGAAGTGCGACAATTAATCGTAAAAAAGCGGTACTTAGTAGTGTTTTTAAGTATGCGCTATCTCGAGGATATGTCGATGAAAATGTGGTCACGAATGTTGTTGTTACAAACGATGCAAAGGTCCGTGACCGAGTTTTAAGTCAGGATGAGCGGGAAAAGTTATTGCTTGCTTGTAAAAACTCTAAATGGAATAAGCTATATTTATTGGTTTTAATGGCTTTAACTACTGGGGCAAGGCGAGGAGAACTTCTTAATTTACGGTGGAGTGATATTGATTTTGAGCTAAATGGTACGCAACTAGCGACGAGTAAGAATGGTTCAAGTCGAATACTATTATTTCCAGCGGTTGTTATGGGTGAATTAAGGAAATATCAAGAGATAGGTAAGGGTTTGGTTTTTAGTTCAGAGCTAAATCCAGATCGACCCAAAGATATTAGAACGGTGTGGGCTGCGGCATTGAAAGTAGCGGGTATCTCTGCAAAGGATATATTGAATTCTGACGGTAGCGTAAAGCTCGAGAAGTTTACTTTTCATTGTTTACGACATGGCTTCTGTACCGCTTTATCTGATTCTGGTAAGGAATTAAGTCAAATTGCTGAAATGGCGGGGCATAAATCCATTCAAACTACTATGCGTTATGTACATCAGGATAAACGTCAGAAACAGAAAATCGTTGATGAATTAGCGCGTGTTTTCAATTTATAATCAACAGTTAGTTTATAACTACTTTTTTATAAAAAGAAATTAGTGGTCAAATTTTATGACAACCATCTTTGAATATTTAGAAAATGCTCGCTCTTTTGATGATGCTGAGACCTTAAAAAGGGTAGCAAATCGGGTAAGGGCTGGGGACGTTATTTATACGGACGAATTTGACTCTAGGATTCCTCTGCCTGAAGATATCAAGCAAAAAACATTGAGTGCTATTAGGAAACATTTAGATATTTTATCAATGGGTGAACCAGTAAAGGATAATTATTTTTATGATGATATTATAAAGTATTGGCATTTTTCTATAGATGCAAAATATGATGAACCTGACTTAGGCCATTATTATCTTGACCATATTGAGATAATTGAGCCAAAGAATACAAAGATAATTCGTGAAAACGATTTTAATGTGTGTCTTGAAAAAGTAATAGAGGAATTCACAAATATAAATGGTTATCCTCCTTCCATTAATTCCACGTTAGAGCGGCTTAAAAAGGCGTCTCCGCATGGCTATATTGTTAACCCAGGAAAGGAAGGAATATCTATTGATGGCTCAAGTCCAAAGTCAGAAAGAAAAGTTAAAGAAATCATTGGTAGGTTACTTTTACCTTAATCCGTCAAATGCCGTTTTAAGGTTGAAATTAGGTACATTTGGGACTTAAATTCGTATTAAGAATATCAAAATAAAACATCATGAGACGATAGAACCTCGTTATTAAACAACACGAGGTATTAATGATGTCGCACGTAAAACAGGTCAGTCTAAATGACCTTACACCACACAAAAAAATCCCACAGAAATATCCAGATCTATTTACGGAACGCTCTTGGCACTGGAAAGTTCAGCAGCGAAAGAATAATGGATTAGCTAAAGCATTTCGAAAGGTAGGTAAGGACTTATATGTTAATGAGACCGTTCTTGCAGAGTGCATAGACGCGCAGTTAGCAGATAAATAATCACAGAGTATAAAAAATACTTCAAATAGGCCGGCAAGCTAATTAAGTATTTAATGTAAGTGTGATGTTTTCTGGATGACTGGGCCCATAGAAGGTTTCAAGTAGCCTTTTGATTTCTGGGTGTGTATTCATTAAATATCGGTTATTTCGATTAGAATCGAAGAAGGGATTATAAATGGAAAATGGTAATAAAATAAATTTGTATGATTCTATTTTAGAATTTAAAAATAATAATGGTGTAAATAGTGCACCTACCATTAAGTAGATCACAACATTATTTTTTAATTTTTTAGAGACTACCCAACAAGCTATAAATGAAGTAATTAGTACTAAAGCTAATTTGGCAAAATATATAAAAACAGTCATACCTAGATAATCGTATCCAAGTGATTTCCCAATACTATTGAAAGACAGGAAAGCCATTGGAATTTGCCCAATAAGAATAAGTATTACAATATACTTTGGTTGATTAATATCCATCGTTAAATCCTTGTGATGAGTCATACCAACGAGCCTGTATAATTTATCTAAAGGCTAAAATTTATAAAAAGTGAGTCCCTGTATCGCATTGTAAGCTACAAACTAAAGTTAACTAATGCATTTTAGACCCTGTTTTTGGGCTGTAAAATTAAATTTTTAATTATTCTACAGCCTCAACGAATGATATGGACTCCCCATCCAATTGGCATTTTTGCCATATTGAAAGTGAAAATAGTAAAAATGGAGCTTCCATATGTCTTTAATTAAAGTCGTTGGCATTGTGACTCATTAATCAAGAGTACCAAATTAGTTTTAAGTATCCATGGTGTTGATAACCATGACAAGTGTAAATTACGTAAAACTATCAAAAGAAACAACCTATTAGCTGAAATTGCCAAGTTACCGCCTTGCATCATCGCCATGGAGGCTTGCTCAGGAGCTCACTACTGGGCTAGAGAATTTACCAAGTTAGGTCATGATGTGCGTATCATGGCATCGAAGTTTGTTATTCCTTACCGGCAAAATGAAAAGAACGATGCCAATGATGCTGAAGCTATTTGTGAAGCAGCCACTAGGCCAAAAACACGGTTTGTCAGTATCAAAGGTGAAGAGCAACAAGCCGTATTGTGTTTGCACCGCATTCGCCAAGGCGCTATCAAAGATAGAACCGCACGAATAAACCGATTACGAGGCTTACTTGCTGAATTTGGCATCATCATGCCTAAAGGTCGTTATCCAGCACAAAAAGCCATTGCAGGTATTTTGGAAGATGGTGAAAACAATTTACCTTTCATCGCTCGTGAATTACTTGATGATTTATGGCAAAGCATTAAAGGCTTAAATGAAGAAATTCTCAAATACGATAGAAAGCTATACGCACTAGCAAACCAAATGAAAGACGCTAAACGGTTAATGAGTATTCCTGGTATTGGTGAAATAACAGCAACCGCAGTAGTTGCAACCGTTAATGATGCGAAACATTTTCAAACGAGTCGCTCTTTTGCTGCTTGGATAGGCTTGGTGCCAAGGCAATATTCAACAGGTGGTGTCGCTCGACTGGGAAGAATTAGCAAACGAGGCGAAAAGCATATTCGCACCTCTCTTATTCATGGCGCAAGAGCCGTTATTGCCAACTGTAAAAACAAAACAGATAGAACAAGTCTATGGGTAAAAGACCTTGTTGAACGACGAGGCTTTAAACGAGCAACAGTGGCATTGGCCGCTAAGAATGCCCGATTAATTTGGGCTCTGTTACACTCAGAAAAAGAATATCAGCTAGATTATGTAAAGTAA
>CAJWBY010000269.1 GCA_913020705.1 uncultured Colwellia sp. | reverse complement strand
ACAAAAAACAGTTGGCTTTTTGTTCACTCCGTTCACTTATTTTAGCCAACAATTTTTTGCCTGTTAATTAGGCGTTAGCTTTAAAGGAGAATCATCAGCACATGGATAATTTAAAAATAATAAGTATTTTGGCTGTAATTTCATTATCAGCATGTAATTCAACGCCTCAGAGCAATATTTCAAATTACAATGCAAAGGGCAATCTTGAATCACCTAAGCCCTCAGGTTGTGTTGCAGTAAATCAATTATCAAACCAGCAAAATCCTGTCGATATTTTTACAGGTTTAAACTCCTGTATTACTGATGGGAATTATTCTCAAGCAGCAGAATTGTATTTTGCTGGAATGAGTTACGGTTACTTTGATACCAAACGGGTGTCAGATAAAACGGCTCATCAAGCTATCAGTGTTTTACGCATGAATGTATTTGGTTCACAACACAAAGAAGTTATGGAAAAGTTGCAAGTTGCGCTAGAGAAAACATCCTCTGATAATACAGCTATTTGTAAAAGCCTAGCTGAGCTAGGTGCTCCGTCCTATAAACCTACCTATATGATTCAACACGGTATGGGAGCATTTACAGGTCAAAGTACCAAAGATGGTTTGGTTGAAAACTTTGATTCAGGTGTAGCATGGAAAGACTCTTTAACAACGATTGCTAAGTGTGTTTAAAGCTAACAAGCTATTCAAGACGGACGCTAAACAGTTGGCTAGGTTCCCCTTCGCTTCACATTTTAGCCAACAATTTCGCGCCGCTTAATAGGGCGTTATATTTTTTGGTCGTGTCAGGTATATCTTACACATTTTTACATTTCCCCAACATTAATTGAACATTTTAAAGTTTAACACTAGTTATTATGCTCTTAGTTATTTAGTCAACAATTTTTCGCCGCTTAACAGGGGCGTTATATTTTAAATTATCATATGGAGTAATTATGAGAAAAAGTAGTTTGATTTTAAGTTTATTTTTATTAGGGATCACTGGTTGTTCAACGGTTACTATAAAACCGGAAGGGCAAAATAAACTTGTCAATAAGCCCACATACTTAGATTCAAAACCATTTTATTTATGGGGGCTATCTGGAGAACATCGTGTTAATGTTCTGGAAGTCTGTAACCAAAATGAGCCATTGCAAATGCAATCACAACAAACATTTTCTGATGGTCTTTTAGCGCTTGTAACGCTAGGTATATATTCACCTCACACCGTTAAAATTTGGTGCCCTAAGGAAGAATCAAAATGAAAAAAATATTATTAAGTCTTTTATGCATTACTTTTTTTTCAGGATGCTCTACAATTCATTTTGATAAAGGGGATCAAGTTAATACTAATCAAACTTCACAACTATGGCACCATAACTTTGCTTATTCTTTATACGAAGGCTCATCAGTTATAGACCTCCAAAAAGAATGTGTTAACGCTCCTTGGGCATCAGTAAAAACCGAGTTAACTTTTATAAACGGTTTAGCGAGTGGTGCAGTAAACATGCTGGGACCAATATGGTATCCAAAAACTGTTGAAGTATCGTGTAAATAAAACTATAAGCCATTCAAGCAGGACAAATAACAGTTGGCTATTTGCTCCTTCGTCGCTTATTTTAGCCAACTATCATTTGCCTCTTAATGGGGCGTTAGCTGCCTAAGGGAATTATGCGTAACCTTCTTGTTCTTATATTTTTTTTAAGTTTTAGCGCTTTTTCTATTGAGCAAGAAGACTTGTGGGACAAACTAGATAAGCAGTATATTGAAAGTGTTAAGTTACAAAATCATAAACAAGCTTTAAGCATAGCTTTTGAGTTAAATAGAATAGATCCAAGTGATACACAAGCCATGCTTTATATTGTGTTATCTTCTATTAAATCAAACACAAAAATACCTGTTTGGGTTTTAAAAGAAAATTGGTCACATAAAACAAGTCAGGATGTATTAAACCGGTTGGTTGCAGAGCAATTAGTTCAGAGTGTAATCGGCAGCTAACAAGCCACTCAAGCAGGACAAGTAACAGTTGGTTTTGTTCGCTTCGCTCTCTATTATAACCAACTATTATTTGCCTCTTAGTGGGGCGTTAGGTAACAGGAGGTTACATTGCCAGATACGAATTCTAAAACTAGCAAAAAGTTAACTAAAGGTTTAGAACTATTTGCCCTTTTAGTGTCGGTAGTGTCCGGCTATTGGGCTTATACAGACATTATTAATGGTTCAGCCTGGGGCCAACATGAAATATACTATTTTGTCGATGAGCCAGTTAGTTTTTGTGTTGTTGTGTTACCTAAGTTATTTGTAGCTACTTTTCTGATTTATCTTATTATTAAATCTCGTTTTTATGCAAAAGAGTAAAGTTACCTAACAAGCCATTCAAGCAGGACAAATAACAGTTGGTTTTGTTCGCTTCGCTCTCTATTATAACCAACTATCATTTGCCTCTTAATGGGGCGTTATGTGTACTTATTTTCTGGTGTTAAACTTTAGCACTCAATACCAATTAATCGCCTGGAAGTGTATATGGTAATTTTAATAATCATTAATTTAATCAGTATGGTTTTATGCTATTTAATAGCAAAACATCGTAAATCAAAAATATTATATTGGTTGTTAGCTTCACTTCTTGTTGGGCCTTTAGCTATTCCATTTGTTTTCTTTTCAAAACCGGTAAATGAACCAGAATAACTAAATTATCGGTTTGTGGTATATACACATAACAAGCCACTCAAGGAGGACAAATAACAGTTGGCTCTTAGTGGGGCGTTAGATGCTATGAATATTTATCCTAATACTGGTGTTGAAAAAGTTGAATTTGGTATGCTCAGGGAGGAAATTAAAACCTTCTTAGGTCTACCTGATGAAATCTGTAACCCTGATGGTCAAGATGAAATTACGTCAGAAAAATGGATTTATAAAAAAATAGGGTTGGAATTATCTTTTAACCCTGATTTAGAGTTTCGTTTTGATGGTTGTTATATCACTTCAAGCAATGCATGTTTAGACGATATATCCATCATCGGATTAAGCTTGAATGAACTTGTAAATAAGTTTCCTTATTTAATTGTTAATGAAGGATCCGAAAGATTTAAAGAAGTCACTACACCTGACAGTGAAATGTACTTAACTCTTAAAGATGATATCGTTAAGTCAATACATATTTCACCCAATTCTCGTGATTTTATTTATGAATATAGCAGTAAGAGCTATAAGAGAATTATTACAAGCAAGAGATTAATAAAAAACTCTATTCGTAAAAGTGAAAACATTTTTGTTTCTGATTTATTAAATGTTTGGAATAAATTAAACGAAAATACTACTCAAACTTTACAAAGTGATTTTGAATGGTTTTTAAGTAGTAGGTTACAACTTGATGTTTTCCCTGAGGCAATGTGGTGTGACGGCACTATAATTACATCGATAGTATTTCATTCTGATAAATTATTATACATTGAAGGAAGCGCGGACATTCTCTCGTCAAACGATGATGATTTTTATCAAGTGTGTAATGTAAGTGGACATATTTTGTTGAATAACAAACTTAAGAATATGAAAAAATACAATCTAACTTTGAGTTATGAAGGTAAGTCATTCGTTGCTAGAAAAGGTACTTAATTAAAATCGCATCTAACAAGGCGTTCAAACGGACAAAAAACAGTTGGCTGTTTCACTTCGTTCACAATTTTAGCCAACAATTTTTTGCCGCTTAACGTGGCGTTAGTTGCCACCACAAATTCTATTTATTTTTATTTTAGTGTTTGGTGTGTTTCATAAAGGTTTATTGTTTGTTTCATTATTTGTTTGTGGTAACTTTACCGCATTCAATTGTTTAGCGTTTTTGGCTGAGCAGTTTCACCTAAATGGCTCGAGTATTTCGTCGCTCAGAATGTTTAGGTTATAAAATTTGTGTTTGCACTTATCGCTTAATGGTTTTTTTGTAAACGGCTCAAAATTATTTTGGGCGTTAAGTGGCGGTGGGTATTTGCTAATTCTCACTTCCACAAATTTACTTTTAGCGGTTGTTTCGCGTTGTGTGCTTTAAGTCAAAGCAACTAACAAGGCAATCAAAAGGACTAAAAAAAGTTGGCTAGGTTCGCTGCGCTCACTATTTTAGCCAACCATTTTTAGCCTCTTATTGGGGCGTTAGGTGGCACCACTTTTCGGTTTTTATTGTTAACCAACTTTAGTATTTTTAATGTTGGTTTGGTGGTAATTC
>CAJWBY010000268.1 GCA_913020705.1 uncultured Colwellia sp. | reverse complement strand
GATGAATTAAAAGCAAAAGGTGTTGACGCAATTATTTGTTTATCTGTAAACGATGCTTTCGTAATGAATGCTTGGGGCGAAGCACAAAATGCTGAAAACATTATGATGCTTGCTGACGGTAACGGTTCTTTCACTACAGCACTAGGTTTACAAATGGAAACAGCTGGATTTGGTGGATTACGTTCACAACGTTACGCTATGATTATTGATAATGGCACAGTAACAAGTTTACATGTTGAAAAACCTCAAGAATTTGAAATAAGTTCAGCCGAAGCGATATTGAAAGCATTGTAATTGTGGAATGAGAATAATTAACATTAGTTATACCATTGTTTTTTAAAGTGTTTTTAAGTTACTTTTTCTCTATTTTTACAAGTTTTTCTTGTATCAAGCCAATGAAACAGGCAGAATTTACGCATATTATTTAAATGAGGCACCACCATGTTAAAACCTGAAATGGTCAAACAATTAAACAAACAAATCAACTTAGAGTTTTACTCTTCAAACTTGTACTTACAAATGAGTGCTTGGTGTGAGGAGCAAGGCTTTGAAGGTGCCGCAATTTTTATGCGTAAACATGCGGCAGAAGAAATGGACCATATGACACGATTGTTCACTTATGTCAGTGAAACAGGTGCATTACCTATTCTAGGAACAATTGATGCTCCACCACATGAATTTGATTCATTGGCAGATATATTCGAAAAAACATATCAGCATGAATGTGAAATTACTGAGCGTATTAATTCTTTAGCTCATCAAGCATTTACCAACCAAGATTATTCTACCTTTAACTTCTTGCAATGGTATGTTGCCGAGCAGCACGAAGAAGAAACCTTATTTAAAAGTGTTTTAGATAAAATCAACTTGGTAGGTCACGACGGACACGCATTATTTTTTGTTGATAAAGATTTAGCAGAAATGGCAAAAGTTGGTACAACAAGTATCATGACAGATACTACAGCTTAATCATGAATTATAAAAAGGCTTCAATCTGAAGCCTTTTTTATTCTGAGTTAATTTTCCAAGCTCACTCTTAAACGCAGTGATTTAAAAAAACATACCCTTCGCCACGAAAAGACTTTATACGTGATGACTCCGTGTTAACCAGTAGCTTTTTTCTAATAGTAGAAATATGCATGTTGATACTTCGATTAGCATCATCAAGACTACGATTAAAAATGTGCTTAGCAATACTCTCGCGAGACACCATTTTTGGAAAATCATTCATTAACAGCCAAAGCAAATTAAACTCTAACCCGGTAAGTGCTACCAACTGATTACAACAATAAACTTCTCGACTGCCGAACAAAATCTCAACACCATCAATCATTATTCTCTTCGAAGCAGACATTATAGCGTTTGATCAAACAAGCTAACTTTATAACCTGTAGGTTGAGTATCATCAACTTCAACAATCATAAATTGCTCTTTCGACTCCTCATCTAACGTCAGCTCAAAAGCATTCAAAATAATATCACTGCTGTTATCTTTCGCCACCACATAAACTTGGTAAGTATTATTGTTCAAGTAAAGCAATTCGCTGTCTGCAAAGCTGACTACTTTTTTATAATAGGCCGTATTAATGGTTTCATCATTACGGACAAAATATATTGTAAATGAACCAAATTCAGCGCTGTCGACTAAATTAATCATCTTAATTTCATGATCATAAATACTACTTCTACTACTATTACTTACCACGAGTGAATGCACGTCTAAACGAATTTCATCTACAATACCATCGCCATTTTCGTCAACATCACCGTCGTTATCGTCATCAACCTCAACTTCATCAAGATAAAAGAAAGCCGTTTTATGTGTGTTCTCTTCTAATGAAAGCAGATGATTTTTTAACAACAAGTCGCTTTCATCCGCTATTGTCATATCAAGACTGTAATCACCTTTATCAAGCACAATAGGTTCACTTAACGATCCCATTGATAAGTCTTCAATTTCTGGCGAGTCATCAAAACCGTTTACATAAAGAGAGAATGTATCTTCGTATTCCGGTAATAGCTCATGTTGTGAAATCGCGTTATAAGCATTAAATTTCGCTTCTGAATCAGCATCAATAAATGACTCTATTGATGAGTTAGATATCTTATCAAGCATATAAGGAGAGGTTCCAACTCCGTTGTTTTCTCGTATCGCCATTACATACTGTGAACTATATGAGAAGCTTATTTCATTCGACTGAAACAATATTTCACTGCTTCCTGCTGTTGTGAAATAGAATATATAATCATCTTGATCGAGTTTTTGGTTTACTGACAATTCTTGGTAAGTAAATTGTCCAATAAAATCAGCCTCATTGAACGTTTCATCTGCTTGAGATAGATACACATCAATACTGACATTATCTGAGTACATATTTAACATTCTAAAATTAAATCGGTCGTAAGTAATGTCATCGTCATCATCAATAATATCTATATCGTAAGTTGTCACTGAAGGTGCCAAAATATCTTCACTCATCACAATTAAATGAATAGAATCATCACTAATTTTCAAACCATCTTCATGAACAACGGTGAGGTCACTACTGTCGGTTCTATCGCCATCTTGCCATGCTAATTCGTAAAAATAATTCCCACTCTCGACAGTATTGGTATTTGATGAGCTCCCATAAGGAACGCCGCTATAAGTGACTTCTATATCATCATCACTGGTTGAAAAATCTTCATCTACGGTTAAATAAATGGCAGGAGAATTATTAACGGTGTTGTAGAGTTTCACATACCCTTCACCGCTATTGTCATCATCTGAACCACCGCAGGCTGAAAGACTGAGAACTGTAGTTATTACTATTGAAAGCTTCATTTTATTTATGCAACGTATGTGCTTTTGGATATTCATTGACTCACCTAAACTCTTTATTGTTATCTCTGCTTCATTAGCAGTTCAAATACCACCAGTAAAAATGTTGGCAGTTTCGAGAGCAATAGAGTCGCTTGTTACAAATTAGTTCTTACCTTTACACAATCTTTGCATTTCTTTACCTTTGTTATTTTGGTTTAAGCAACATCACGTTTAATACCGCTGCTATTAAAGATATAATGAATTTAGACAAATAGAGTAAAATTTAAAACTATAGGAAAATACTTTGCAAATTGACGTATTAATTATTGGTGCCGGTGCTGCAGGCTTAATGTGTGCAGCTACAGCGGGTTATCGCGGTAAAAAAGTAGTCGTTGTAGATATGGGCAAAAAGCCCGGGCGAAAAATACTGATCAGTGGCGGCGGTCGTTGTAATTTCACCAATGAAAATGCACTACCTGAAAATTATATTTGTCAAAACCCTCATTTTATTAAATCTGCGCTTAGTCGTTATTCAGCCCAAGACTTCATCGAGCTAGTCGATCGTCACGGTGTAAACTATCACCATAAAACACTAGGACAATTATTTTGTGACGATAGCGCACAGGATATTGTTGACGTTTTGATGACCGAGTGTGAATGGGCGGGTGTTGAAGTAAAAATGCGCAACGAAGTACTCTCCGTCACTAAAACAGCAACGGGGTATCAAGTAAACACAAACGAAGCCAATTACTCTTGTAATTCTTTAGTTGTTGCTTCTGGCGGCTTAACCATGCCTAAACTTGGCGCAAGCCCAATAGGTTATAAAGTCGCAGAACAGTTCGGTTTGAATGTTCTCCCCACAACCGCTGCATTGGTTCCTTTCACTTTGCATGACCATGATAAAAGCCGCTTTGACGGCCTCTCTGGCATCAGTATTTTCACTGAAGTATCAAGTGATAGTGGCGACAGTTTTAAGGAAAACATTTTATTTACCCATCGTGGCTTATCTGGCCCTGCCATTTTACAAATATCTTCATTTTGGCAAGCAGGCCAAGCAGTAACCATTAACTTATTACCTGATCACAACTTAAATGAAGTTGTCGTAGACTGGCGCCAGCATCAAGCACAAAAATCCATAAAGAACCTACTTGCAACCTTATTACCCAAACGCTTTATTGAGTGTTTAGTTGAAAGTAATGATATTCCAGACAAAGCCGTTAACCAACTAAGTCATGCAGAGATTGAAGCACTGCATACCTTCATTCATCAATGGCAAATAAAGCCCAATGGCACAGAGGGTTATCGAACAGCTGAAGTTACACTAGGCGGTGTTGATACCGACGAGTTATCTTCAAAAACCTTTGAAGCGAAAAAGAGTGAAGGCTTGTATTTTATTGGTGAAGT
>CAJWBY010000267.1 GCA_913020705.1 uncultured Colwellia sp. | reverse complement strand
GAAGAATATGTTCATAAACGCGGTCGTTTTTCTAATCAATTACTCTTGATAGAAGACAGCGGTCGTCGTTTTTCTTTCGGTATACGCGGGAACTTTTAATCCATACCGTTCTTAGATTCTTGTATTAAATTATCTAATTATTTTTCATCGTTTCAAATTTAATATTGTAGGCAAACATTTTATGAGTAAGCCAATCAAAACGGTAGTTGTTGTGGGTGGTGGTATTGCAGGGTGGTTAACTGCGGGTAGATTAGCAGCCAAACATAAAGCAAAAGACCCTAATGGTGTAAAGATGATATTAGTCGAGTCGCCTAATATCCCTATTATAGGTGTGGGTGAAGGAACTTGGCCGACAATGCGCAGTACTTTAATCGCACTTGGTATTAGTGAAACGGACTTTATTCGAGAGTGTGAAGTAAGTTTCAAACAGGGTGCTAAATTTGCTAAATGGGCAGATGGTTCTGAGGATGATTTTTATTATCATCCACTGGTATTGCCACAAGGCTTCGGTAAAGGTGATTTAGCTGCCCATTGGTTAGCAAAGGAAAATGGGGCAAGTTCAACTTCTTTTTCAAATGATGTTTGTTTTCAAGAGGCGATTTGCGAACTAGGGTTGGCACCTAAAACGATAAGAACGCCTGAATATGCTGATGTGGCTAATTATGCTTATCACTTAGACTCGGGTAAATTTGTTGCTTTTTTACAGAAACATTGCACCAACGCGCTAGGTGTAATTCATATCTTAGATAATGTAACCGACATCAATACTTGTGAAAATGGAGATATTGCTGCTGTTGTTACACTTGAACAGGGTGATATAGAAGGTGACTTGTTTGTTGACTGTACGGGTTTTTCATCCTTATTATTAGGCAAACACTACCAAGTACCCTTTAAAAGTTGCAGTGATGTCTTATTTGTTGATACAGCTTTAACTGTTCAAGTTCCTTATGAAAATGAGCATGATGATATCGCTTCACACACTATTTCAACGGGACAAGAAGCCGGTTGGATTTGGGATATAGGCCTGCAACATAGACGTGGTGTGGGGTATGCTTATTCCAGCAAGTATTCCAGTGAAGAAGAAGCGAGAGCCGTACTTGCAAAATATGTGGGTGATAAGTTTGCTTCACTTACGATTCGCAAAATTCCTATTGTTAGCGGGCATCGTGAAAAATTTTGGCAAAACAATTGTGTGGCGGTTGGCTTATCTGCGGGGTTTTTAGAGCCATTAGAAGCCTCGGCTTTAGTATTAGTAGAATTGTCAGCACAAATGATCAGCGAACAATTACCTCAATCACGAGATATTATGGACATTGTCGCTAAACGTTTTAATGAAACATTCCTTTATCGATGGGAAAAAATCATCGACTTTCTTAAATTACATTATATTTTAAGTAAAAGAACGGACAATGCTTTTTGGACGGATAATCGTCACTCCAAATCTATTCCTGAAAGTTTGAAAGAGTCGATGGCATTATGGCAATATCGAGCGCCTACCGATCACGATTTTGCTAGTAATAACGAGGTTTTCCCTGCGGCAAGTTATCAGTATGTTTTATATGGTATGGGCTTTAAAAGTGATTACAGTCAAACTGCTTATGCATTGGATGATATTGATTTTGCTCAGCGTCACTTTGCTCAAAATAAAAAAATCACCGAAAAAGCAATTTCCACGTTACCGAAAAATCGTGAATTGATAAACAAAGTCATTGAATTTGGTTTCAACCGAATTTAACTGAACTCAACCGAATTTAAATAAGTTTAATAATTCAAAGAAAAAGAGACATTATAGATGACTAATTTAGTAGCCGTAGATAATAAAAGTCATTTGAACACTAAGGTGGATCTCAGCAAAGTTGAACAACATGGTGCTGATTTGCAGCTTGTTCCTGTCGTTTTGTCTGAATTTATTAACTTGGCCGTCCAATACCCGATAGTATTAACTAAGAATGGCAATACGGGGCAGTTTGTTTTTTCTGTAATGTTAGGCTTCGAACCATGTGAAAACTTATTTTGGCAACAAGAACAATGGCAAGGGTTATATGTTCCGCTTCAAATAAGACGACAGCCTTTTTTTATTGCACCGAGTAATCAGCAAGAAAACGACAATAGACACAACAATGAACTCACTATTTGTTTGAACACTGAAAGTCCTTCATTATCAAATGACACAGGGGAAGCATTATTTGATGTGTGTGGTCAGGAATCTACATATTTTCATGAGGTTAAAGAGTTACTCTCGCAATTGTTAATAGGCGAAAAAGAAAACAACTTATTATTAAAAAGCCTTATATTAATGGACTTAATTCAGCCAATATCACTAGACATTACTTTTGTTAATCAAAGCACCACTAAATTAACGGGTTTATATACCATTGACCAAGACAAATTAGGCTCACTCAGTAATGAACAGTTAATAACCTTGCATGAAATGGGTCTGTTACCCTCAATATATACAATGATCGCTTCGTTAGGACAGGTTCATGCACTGATTGACTTAAAAAATAAACGGTTGAATTAATAAGAATGTTTTCGCGAAATCGAGATCTTAACCATGTTAGATTTTACGCTTAATAATAATCCTAGGTTCACTAAGCTTTTAATAGGTGAAGAAAACTCACCATTATTGATTATTGACAGTTTTGCTCAAAAGCCTGAGGACTTAGTTTCTCATGTTGGAGATGGTTCATCTTTTAAAGTGGATGGCACGAATTTTTACCCCGGTAAGCGTTCTCCAGCTCCGCAAGTATATAGTGAAGAAATTTGTGAAAAGTATCTTCCTTTATTTAAATCATACTTTGGATTTGATAAAGCGCAGAGAGCTAAAACATTACTTTCCGCATTTGCTATTTCGGACAAGGATCCAGAACATTTAAAACCTATTCAAATGCTTCCTCATTTTGATACGACCAATATGAATCAATTGGCAGTTGTACATTATTTATGTAAGCCTGAACATGGTGGAACATCATTTTATAAGCACCGTTCAAGTGCTTTTGAAACGATTACACAGGAACGGTTAGCGAGTTATGGACATCAGTTAAAAAAAGAAGCCATTGCTCATCAGTTGCATGAAAACCCATGTTATATGGGTGAGAGTAATACCATGTTTGAACGACTTCACTCAGTTGATGCTTGTATGAATAGAGCGGTGATTTACCCAAGTAGAATGTTGCACTCGGGTAATATTAATCCGTTATTAGGTTTGTCTTCAGATCCTAGAGTAGGTAGATTAACTATCGGCAGTTTGATTTTAATTGAATAACGTTAAACTAGCCCGAGTTACTTTAACGTTATGTATATGGTATTTATTTAATTCTGTGCAGAAGCGAACTGTTGATACCATTCAACTTCACTGATCAAATCTGTCGTTGATTCTAGTTGGTCAATAAAGGTTAACCCGTCTAAGTGGTCTAATTCATGTTGGAAAATACGGGCAATAAAGCCGGTTAATTCTTTATGTTGTTCATTTCCTTGTTGATCAAAATAACGCACCTTAATGCGGTTATGTCTTGGTACTAAACCACGCATACTAGGTACGCTCAAACAGCCTTCCCAGCCTTTTTCTTTATCACTAGAATAATCTAGTATCTCAGGATTAATAATGGCAGTTGGTGGCATTAATGGTGCATCTGGATAACGAGTATTAGGTTTAGAGCACATAATAAAAATACGTACACTGTGGTGAATTTGGGGGGCTGCAATACCAACACCGCCAGCTTCGGATACCGCTACCATCATTTTGCTGATTAATTGCTGACATTCATCGCTCAGTATATCTTTAACTTCAAGCGCTCTTTGTCTTAAAACAGCGTTACCTAATTGAGCTATATCGTATGTATTACTTTTCACTGTATTCATTTGGAAAGGCTCATTTTGACTGGTTTTTGTGATTGGCAATGTGTATTGGGCAGATTTTTAATCTTGTGTTTTAATCGTTATTTCAATATTTTTATTATCACCCGCAAACCATTTCTGTACATAAATAGATCCTAAAATGGGTGGCATACCGTTTTCAGGTACTTCCTTATAACGGATACTGTTTTTATTATGTTTTTCAAATTCGAATTTAATCACTTTTTCAGCCAATTCGGTCACCTTGTGTTTAATGTGCGTTATGACATTGTATAAGTGCTCATAATTAAATTCTAGTGTTCTGAGTATATTGTTAATAATCAGTACGCCAATTACTATTCGAAAGTCAGATG
>CAJWBY010000266.1 GCA_913020705.1 uncultured Colwellia sp. | reverse complement strand
CGTGTTGTCATTTTCATTCTCCGGTTAAGTTCATTATTCCTTAACTGGGGTAGTCGAATCAATTAAACCACGTCACAGTTATAACCTAACAACCGGCTACGACTATCAAACAAAGTTATCCCATCAGAATTCAGCATCCCTTGCAATAAAGCTCCTTTACTTTCTAAGTTAGAAGTATCCCCTTTGTCCTTAATTGCTTGCTCTACCAATCTATAAAAATCAATGGGTTCATCCAAAATAATTCCATCTTGAGCCAAGCATTCCGGAGCAGAATCACTATCAGTCACAGCAATTAAACATCCATGTGAATTTCTCAATGACTCAAAAAACAACCTATTCAAGAAAGTAAGTGCCTGTTCTTGATAGACCACTTCTGTCAATTTTGTTATGGCTTGTACTAAAGAGTCTAAACTTTTTAAAGGAGCCGAACTATTTTCTTTCCTATGATTGAGAAATATATTAAATATAACACCTGAATTGGACCGAACTTCAACACAGTCTGACGCTACCTGAAAAACTTTAACTACAGGATAATCGGCATTCTCTTTCATTATGACATCGTCAACTAATACAGAAATAGGATTACTAGGTCCCTTAAATAAGCCATATTCGATACCACTTGTACTACCATTCAAGTAAAGTAACCAGCCACGTTCAGCCAATGGTGCACATTTTTTTATAGCTGTTTTTATTCCTTCAATATCTAAGGATGTATTGCCTATTTTTAGGAAGTCACTTGTTGGTATCATCGATAAAAGCGTTTGTATCTCGTTTGTTAAATAAACGTTAGGACAAAGGCTTTTACCCTCTTCTTGATAACGAGCAAGCAAAACAATAAGTTCTACTAAATTCAAATTGTCATTCAAAATCACTAGTTGGCTATCGGTACAAAACTCACTAACACTTCCCACTAATTGTGTTCTAAATGTGATATTTCTTATCATTATTATTCGCAGTCCAAGCTTTAGTATATATGCATATATTATCTCTTTGATTCTATTATACTTTAAACAAAAGATCATCATTTATACAAAAGGGAGTTATAAAAGTAATATTAAATTGCTACGGTATTCGAACTGCTTAAATACCAATTATTTAGGCAACACTAATTTAATTAAATATCACCGTATCAATGATAGCTTACCTCGATATTTTCAATAGCATTTTCTTTCAATCCTGTATGTGCTTCTAACTGTTTAACCAGTTCAAATTTATTATCAGTCACCACAGTAGCATCATACTTAGCACGACTTATAGCAACATACAATGCCTGTTGGGAGGCTAAATTTCGTCTAAAACTTTCTGCATGATAGATAACTCTATCGCAAGTCATACCTTGAGCAGCATGTGCCGTTGTTACATAGTTGTGGCTCCAATGCTGGCTATCTAACTCATTTCTATTGATCGTATAAAGTTTCCCATTAACAAATTCAATATCGGCAGTCCCTTCTTTAATATCTACCGCAATCACTTGCCCTTTCATACCATTAATCAAGCATTCCTTTCGGTTATTATGTGTCCATATAAGCTTATCCCCCTCAGACACTTCACTTTCATTCTGCGTGAAAACTTGAACCTGTTTCCCCCAGCCTCCATCAGGATTCCATACGACTGTCTGCCCATCATTTGTTTTCAACAGTAGAGCTTGTTTATTATTATCAATGTTAATTATTTCCCAGTATGAATTTTTACTAACATTCTGTGTTTTATAAGCGCGATTAAATTTAATAATGTTCCCCTCGGTATAATTCAAAATATCTTTCTGAGCAGAGTGAGTTAAATCAAGTTTTTCGAGACGAGCTATATTTAATCCGCTAACACCTATTTCCCCTGAATATTTTAACTCTTCACGTAAAGCATCACTAAGGTTTTGTCGTCCTTCACGGCTAGGGTCAATCAACAGCGTTTTATCACGATGATTAGGTGTTAATGATATATATTCACTAATAATATGTTGATGCCTTTTAGCAACGTCACCATTTACTTCAACAACCTTCCCTCCTCCTTTATTCAGATGTTCTAAGGCTTTAGTTGCATCAGCATTAATTGCTGAGTAAACCGCATCTAGCGTGTGCTTATTTTCTTGTCTAACAATTTCTTCAAGTTCAAAGGTTTGTAATCCGTTTTTTTGTAGCTGCTTAAAAGCACAACCAGCCTCTACACTGCCTAATTGTTTTACATCACCTACTAATAACACTTTCGCATTAACATTTTTTGCATTAGTAAAAAGAGCTGTCATATCTTTTGTAGAGATTAAAGAAGCCTCATCAACTAGCCACAATTGCTTTTGTTTTGTATAGGTTTTGAAGTTTGATTGTATTAAATGGCTAGCAACCGTTCTTGCTTTATCAAGGCCAGCTCCTTGCTTGAGTGATTCACATGCGGAAGATGATGGTGCCATACCAATAACCTCATAACCTTTATTTTGGTATACGGTTGAAAGGGTATTTAGCACTGTCGATGTTTTAGCTGTTCCTGCATAACCTTGAATTCCAATAAATTGATTGTTACTTTTTAATACCCCTCTAGCCGATGTTCTCTGTCCAGAATTCCAGCCGTCATAGCCTTTGTTAATGCTTTCTTTGTTAGCTTGAAAGATGATACCTTCGACCTCTTTAGCGCTAAACTCATTAAATATAAGGTTCTGTCCTCGCTCTAGAAAACTGATCATCTGTTTTTCAAGATCTATTGCTTGGGGTGTGGTGTAAGCTTCAACTATCCGCCATTCTTGAAATTGACTGACATATTTTTTTGTTTGCCGTGTTATTAATAAATTACTGGCTTCAAGTTTTTTAACATATTCATTTACGGCTTCGGGGGAAATTGCATACCCCACAGCTTGTTCATTAATTTGATTGATTAATTGTTCTTTTGAAAAAACAGCATCTCTTTCATTTATGGATTTAATAACCTTTTCAGAGAGTTCGACTAATTGCTCAAAACTTTGAGCTTTTTGCTTTTCTTCATAGCTTGGGAGGCCTATATTTATTTTTGCCTGCTTAACTAAGTTTTCACTATTAAAACCATGTTCTTTCTCCGTTTGCCTCCATTGCTCACACAATAAGTCAGGTTCAATATAAACCTTCTTTTCTCGCGAACGGTGAGCTATTTGCTCTTTTAAATATGCTGGTGCCGTATCTCGGGTATACCCCCGTTTTTCAAGTTCTTGATCAATTACATCACGTTGTAGACTGAACGCTTGGATAACTGATTCAGGAACTGCAGAGATCTCAAAGCTTGCATCTTTTTTACGTTTGATGTCATAACCTAAGTATTTCAATTTAGAGGAAAGCTGTTGTCTGTAATACAAACCTATTTGTTTTTGTAATGAATAAAAATGCCTGAACTCTAGGCTTCGCCATTCACCTGTTTCTATTTGACTAAAATTCAAACAAACAACATGCGAATGTAAATGAGGTGATAATTTACGAGATGTTTCATGTGTAAATACAGCACATAATAAGTTTCCAGTATTATGATGAATTGTACTATCTTTACCGTCTTCATCTCGTTTATGGAAACGAGTAAAGGCTGCCTTACGTTCCATCATTTCAATGGCTGCATTAACAGCTTCGTTATGTGCTTCTATCACTCTTTCATCACCCCCAACCAATGCAGCTATACTTACAGACTTTGGTGGGGCGAAGCATAAATCAACGGCTGGTTTATGAACAAGTTTACCTTGTCTCATGGTGCCTAACTTTTGTCCTGCTACTTCACCACTTAGGTAATATTTAAATCGCTCTTTATCTACAAGTTTCTCATAAATACCTAGAACTTTTGCTCCCTGTCCTTGCCAACTTGAAATACAAACATCGTCACGTGCATAATAATCAGCATGGTCTGATTGTTCATAATAACTAGCGGCATGCACTGCTGAACGAATTGGAGCTGGAGACATCATAATGTTACCCCTCATACTTTTTATAACGTTCAAGCAACCGAGCAACTCGCTCAATCAACTCTTCACTGGATAAATCTGACCCTGTTTGCTTAACAGCTTCTGACGCTAAAACTCTTGATGCTGAAGAGGCATGAAGAACAGCTTTAAGTAATCGATTTAACTCATTCAGTTGGCTTGATATAGCATCATTTTCAGAACTCAATGCTCTATCGATAAGCACTCGAGCTGTTGCACTTTGGCTGAGTCCTCGCTCTTGTGCGAAGTTATTAATTTCATTGTGCATTTGTTTATTGCAGTGTAATTGAATTCGGTA
>CAJWBY010000265.1 GCA_913020705.1 uncultured Colwellia sp. | reverse complement strand
AAGCTTCTGCAAAGTGGCATTACTGCCCGCTAGAAACTCAATTATTGAACGACTCAAAATCGCACTAAGCTGCCACTTAACTACCTTGCGTTATTCAGGATATTTAAGCCAGATGGAGTTTGAGATAGCTAATGAAAATGAGCATTAGCACTCCCTTTTGGAGTACTGGAAAACCGCTAGGAATGAGCACAAAGTCAACCTTATTGAATGTTAGTTTCTAGATTCACATTAAACAAAAGTTAATATAAAAACTGCTACTTTTAAATAAAGAAATACGATATTTATGCACGACTTTTAGGTTCGCTCAAATACCGAAGTGACCTTTTTTTTAAAAAAACGTCTGTTAAAGTTGAGGTGGTCATATAGAAAACTCTCGGACAGCACCACTAACGATAATTTTTTCGAGTGCCAGAAATCAAGATAATAAAAGAGGTTCTATGTATAAACCTACTCAGTTTCGTGTTCTTAGTAATCCCAAAATAGAAAGCTTTCACACTTTTGGTGAAGCTTTCTTTGTTGATTGCTCCGCAGGGCGAAGCAATATTTATTACACCTGGTTATTATGAATGATGGCGAATGACACAGTTTCTACCCGAACCTTTAGCTTGATACAGCGCGTTATCAGCATTCAGTGAAATTTTTTCCCAGCTATCCATTCCCTTTTCATAGCTGGCAACACCGAAACTAGCTGTGATCGCAAATGAAGTATCAGCATCAATTATCACAAGGTACTCTTCTATTTTTCTGCGCAATTTTTCAGCAATTACAACCGCTTGCTCTAAATCAGTTTCAGGTAACAAGATAAGAAATTCTTCACCACCATAACGAGACACTATGTCGTGTCCTCTAACATTAGACTTTAAAATGTGTGAAAAATCAGTCAGGGTTTTGTCTCCAGCTTGATGACCGTATTGGTCATTAACGTTCTTAAAATGGTCTATATCACACATTAAAATTGATAGTTCGTGTCCTTTACGTATGCTACGCGTAATTTCTACCGAAGCCAGCTCGCCCAGTGCCCTACGATTAAATACTGATGTTAAGGGGTCTATTCTTGCCATATTAAGAAGCTCATTCTCTAGAATATTACTCGCACTCCAGAAGACCGATATGCTGGTAATTAGCACCATCGCCTGAATAGTAATAAACGTTAAGGCATGCACTACACCCGCTTCCGTAAAATTGCTAAATTCCTGCTCATTTAGTGTAAAGAGAATTCTATAAAAGAAAAATAAAGCAAAGACAAAAAACATGGCTGGTACAAATTTAGATAGAACTGATGAGAGCGTATTTCTCATGAAAAGTACGTAACTGCATCGTAAATACTCAATCACATAACAAATTGAAATAGTGACAACTAGCCCCTTCAAACTATTTTGAATATAGGTGAAGTAAAGAAAAGAGGGCAACATGAACAAAAGTAGAAGAAAGGCTAGGTATTTCCCAAAGCCTATATTTATCTGATTAAACCGAATCAGACCTTCGCAAGCCATTACTAAACCAATCAGAAAAAATGTGTTGGCTAAAATTACAGAAGCAAAAACATCGATTACATTGATAAAACCAAGTAAAAAGAAGCCCGCAGAGTTGCATATGAATGCACTGCCTATCAATTTGATACCTTGAAAACGAGGGTGTTTTAAGGCGTAAATTATAAGGATTACGCCAAAGACCAAACATAATAGGACTGAAGTGAATGAAAGCGTTCTTATATCGAGAAAATTAATCATAGATCAATAAAAACCTTGTTCGGTGAGTGCATAATACTGAGCTTGTATTAATTACTTTAGAGTATAGTCTGGACAAATGCCTCTTTTTGATTACTTTGCATTAAGCAATATAAGTACGCTAATCATTTACCAAAATTACCATCAAGCCTTCCAATTCAAAATTACGTTATTAATAGTACTAAGTACTATTAACGAGGCTCTATAAAAAATATTAGATAAGACACACAATTTAAGTTGTATAAAAAACCACAATTGTAGATCTGTTTCGGCCTTAATGAATTATAGATGTGTCTATATAATTTGCGTTTCCATAGAGTATTACTGTGCAAAATTTTGTATTTATACAGCAGAAGAAAGAGACTTCTACAAGCCTGAAGTTGAAACAGAACTTCTTGGCAGTTATATACACTTTCTTCCAAATGATATTATTTTCTACCCGTCTTGGAATCTGACCTATGACAACTATAATTCAGGTTCACGTTCGGTGATCAGAGAGTTACAACACGACGAGAAATGAGATTAAAGCCAATGCAGAATTGATCAATAATCATACAGACCTCTAACTTCAGAACAATTGAAAGCTAAGATACTCAGTTCAAAAAGTGATAGCTTTTGAACAGGGGTTCGCGGATTTATGTCACCGGAGAAAGGCTTTCTTTAACTCCAAAACCTTCGTTCTACTTATAAGTGAAAGCATGATAATTAGGCCATTTCGACCATAGCCCCAAGTGGCTTACAAATGGCAGAAAACATCAGGTGACTAATTTATTACGTCTTAATTGTTTATTGGTTTTTTTGGTAGTTGCATAGGTGACTGCAATGGTCACCAAAGCAGCTGTTTCGATGAAAAAAATATGATACCCACCTTAAATACTTATTTAATCACCAACAATTAAGGAAATTAAAGTAGGTGTCTATGCATATTTGGTTATGCTATCAATGATACTAATGGAGATTCAATCTCAGGTGAAGTGTCTAGTTTGGAATGACTCAACAATGGCAACTTTTTTAGAACTTGAGTTGCCACTGAGAACAAAAATGAAACCTTGGTGAAATCACTTCGTATAGTGCGAGTATTACCATCAGTAAACAAGAATAAATGAAGTCCAATTAGCTGCAATGGATTATATGTGTTTCGACCGTTAATGAGACATTCACTAACGGTGCTTCCATAACCCTTTTTTTCTAAAACTGGTTACGTCCAACTTTCCTGATATCTTTTTTAACTTTCTGTTGAGTTTAGATAATAATTCATGATTAATAACATCCATCCTCCCTTCATTATCCATACCCTTCAGTATCATTTCAATTTCAGGAATCAGGTCAACATGCTTTTTATGTAGATAATGGTATAAAGGGAAATAAGAGATAGAAGGATCCAAGCTATGAATTTCCGTCAAGTTGAACTTTATAATAGATCTCAAGGCATCCGGAACTTGGGAAACAACAAGGTCCAATCTCCCTTTATTCAACATTCGCATTAGTTGATCATCCGTATCAATCTCAACGGCATTCATTCCCCTAGTTCCTTTAGCAGCATAAAGGTGTCCTCGGTGTATACCGATAATAAAAGATTTCATACTGTGCCAACCTTCAAATTGAAACTTTTTGTTTTTTACATAGACTCGACTTTCCATAGCGCAGATTTGAGGCTTGACCCGAATTAGATTAGGGTAATCATTTTCAGCGCCTTCGACCCTCATAACTTCACCATCTATATCTCCTGAGTTAGACATAAGAATTGCTCTTTTAGCAGGGTAATCTATGATTTCTAATTTAACGTCAAGCTTTTGATAAGCTTCGATCAGGACTTGAGAACAAATCTTGGCGATATACATACCTTTCAGTGTTGAGAACACCATTTCCTTTGCTGAAAGAGTGCTTAAAGTGAAAAATAGAAAAAATAATAGTAAGCATTTTGACTTCATAAGGCCTCCAAACTTCTAATATCTACGCCTTTTACGGACAATATATCCATGAGTGTTCAGTACGATTGAATGGCTGTACCTCTCTGTCGCATGCAATGAAGTATTGACTGAAAAACGTCCCCGTCTGCTCAAAGCAATAACGAAACCTGCCTATTACAGGTAAGTTTCGTCTGATGGTTTGTTTAGTTTGGCTAACATACAAGATGTATTTAACCAACAGAGCAGATATGCCTATACCTATGACAAAAACAAAAAGGGATGATAATACCGTAATAAAATTATTAACTAATTCCATAATAATATCTCTATGTAGATGACAGGGTAATTGCAGAATTAATGCCAAGTTAATTTACTAAGTTATTACAATAACTTAGTTGTTTCTATAACCTGTAGTTTCGGATGTATGCACGAAATTTCGTGAATCTTCACGAGTTGTCGTAATCTATTTCGTAAATCTTCATTCGGGAAAAGAACATTGTAGGACACGCAAAAACGAAAATTACTCCCCTTACATACCAGCACAGATAATTTCCAATACTGGGTTCACGTACTCAAATAAGGCAATCTACCAGTCACGAACAATTCTTTGAGTGGACTTCCCATATTACGGTGGACATCTTTATAGTTGATTTTAAATCAACCGGAGATGAGATCTATGAGCAGGCA
>CAJWBY010000264.1 GCA_913020705.1 uncultured Colwellia sp. | reverse complement strand
ATAACAAGAAATTAAACAAGGACAAAAAACAGTTGGCTTTTTGTTCACTCCGTTCACTTATTTTAGCCAACTATTTTTTGCCTGTTAATTAGGCGTTAGGTGAATGGAGAAACCTTGTTGAGTCTCATCGAATTAGTCGGGTATATTCCCGCAATTATTTTTCCAGTAGCAACAATTATTCAGTTGTTGCATATGCTCAAAACAAAAACATCTGAGGGCGTCTCGCCTGTCGCGTGGGGAGCATTTGCATTAGGTAATGTTTCTCTTTATGTATACACTGAAAAATATTATGAATTGCAATCGATTATTGGTTTATTAGTTACATCAGTTTTACAGTTAATCATCATTGTTTTAGTCTTTAAATATCGTAAAACAGAAGGTTCGGTGTAAATATTCACCTAACAAGAAAATTAACAGGGACAAAAAACAGCTTGGCTTTTGTTCACTACGTTCACTATTTTAGCCAAGAATTTTTTGCCCGTTATTTGGGCGTTATAAGGCCAAAATGTTTCGTATCACACTCTTATTGTTGGTCTCCTTTTCATTTCAAGTATTAGCTAGTGATGAGTGTGAAAAAGTTGTATCAGGTTATGAAACTAAAGATACCATGTATGTTGTCTGCGATAGCTTAACTGGAATTACTCTTGAGCAAGCGAATCAAAAATTAAAAAGTATTTTTGATCAATATAAAGGTGAGCCTGACGAAATTATTGTTTATTTTGTATCATCGCATGCATTAGTTGGTAAACCAGATAGTGAGTTACAACCAGAAGAGTTTGTAGGCTTTTATTATACGCACAACAGTACATTAATAATTTGGCCAAATATTAAATCACGTAGAAAAGAAATGTACTTAAAGTGGTGGTAACGGCCTTATAACAAGTCATTAAAGCAGGAAAATTTACAGTTGGCTGTTTTCACTGCGTTCAACATTTTAGCCAACTATAAATTTCCTCTTAATGAGGCGTTAGTTGGCTCGTTGGTTTAGCTGCACGTTTATCAATTAGAATTAGTAAAAGGATTTAAAGAATGAGATTTGGTTTACCCATTATCGCTAGTGTTTTATTTGCAGGTAGTTCAATTGCAAGTAATGATTTTTCAGCGATAGATAAGTACGTTAATTTTGTAAAAAAAGAAGTCGGTTTACCATCAGGGACTGCTGTTGCAATCGTTAAAGATGGAAAAATAGTTTACGAAGGGTATTTCGGGTACTCCAATATAAAAGAAAATAAAAAGGTAAATGATAAAACCGCCTTTTATCTTGCTTCCGTTACTAAACCGATTTTTGCTTTATCAATGCTATTAATGGAGGAAAATGGCGATATTAAAGACAGTACCTCTATGACTGAGATGTTTCCTACTATAGATTTTCCTTTTATTGATACAAATAAGGTTCAAGTAAAGCAGCTCGTTTCTCATACCCATGCTCTTGCCAATATACCCTTAGTAGACACGCTGGCATTTACGGGGCAGCATAATAAATTACAGCGCCAAAAGTTAACCTCTGCAACTAAAAATGATCCTGCTAATCAGTTAGGACACTACCAATATGGCAATGAAGGTTACAACATATTAAGTGTATGGGCTGAAGATAAATTCAAGCAAGATTGGCAGCAAACGCTTGAACAATTGGTTTACCAACCTTTATCAATGAATCATACGTCATCGTATGTTAGCGATGCTAGAACTAAGGGCTTTAATATTGCACGCCCTTATCATTTGTATACTGCTAACCCAAACGAAGTCATGCCCTTTGAAAAGAGCGATTCTACTTTGCAAGCTGCCGGAGGCACGTTCTCATCAGCAAGGGATATGGCAAAGTTTTTGATTGCGCAATTGAACGAAGGTCAAGTTGATGGAAAACAAGTATTTCCTGCGAAAATTATTGAAAAATCTCATGATAAGTTAGCTGCCAATGACTTAAAGTATAGGGATTTTGTTCGTAAAGGCTACGCTTGGGGTTGGTACATTGGGCCATACAAAGAAGAGAAAACATATCATCACTTTGGCGGGATTGCTGGTTCGCATACGCATGCTTCTTTTATGTTAGAGCATAATATTGGACTGGTAGTACTTAACAGTGAAGAAACCGTAGCAGGGCCTATGACAGCAGGTATCGCTGATATTGCCTATAGCATCTTATTAAGCAAGGGCGATGTAAATACAATTACAGACTCTCGTATTAAAGCAATGAAAGAGAGCTGGCTAGAAATACAAGCAAATATTAAAGAAACTAATGAAGCACATAAAAAAAGAAATGCATCTAGAACTATGGTTTTAACACGAGAAAAATCAGAATACGCTGGGACATTTTATAATCCATTATGGGGTAATCTAGAAGTCGAATTGCTAAAAAATAATGCTCTTAAATTTAGTTTAGGTAAATTAAATGCAGTTGCAACGGCAGCAAAACGAAAAGACGAATTGAGAATCCAATTTCCTATTGGTAGCGGAAAAATAGCAGCTTATACAATTATTGAAGGCAAGGTAGCCGAAATTGACGTTTATGGCATAAACCCTTTGGGTGGAGAAAAATTCATACGCTTACAATAATGTTGGGTTTTTTATTATAAGCCAACTAACAAGAAAATTAAGCAGGACTGCTAACAGTTTGCTAGGTTCCACTTCGTTCCACATTTTAGCAAACTATTAATCAGCCCCTTATTTGGGCGTTAGCTAGCCAGGACATTTCGGTTCTACTTGTCAGTTTTAGGAGGTGGCGATGTTTAAAATTAAGAATAAATTATTAATACCCAAAAACTCTGGTTTTACATTAATAGAATTAGTCGTTGTAATTGTCATTTTAGGTATTCTATCTATTACTGTTCTGCCTAAATATATAAATTTAAAATCAGATGCCAATATAGCGATTATGTCAGGTGCTACTGGTGCAATTAAATCATCAGTTTCTTTATTTAAAAGTAAGACGCTGACTTCTGGAAACGGGTTTTCAACTCAAGTAGAATTTTCAGGCGTTAAAGGAAGTAACTATCAACCTTGGGCAGCTACGGCCACAGCAACAAGCTTTTCGGCAGATTACTCATCACCTCCTGAAATATTTGAAGGTGCAGGGCTAAATGTAGAGGACTGGGCTTATCGTATTTATGTGGCAAGTGGTAGCTATGCAGTTGTTGCTACACCGAGAAATTTACTAGATAAAGCTGAGCCGACTGAAAGTGAAGTTAAAGCAACCAATTGTTATTTTATATATCATTGGAAAGTTTCTGGTGAGCCTCTGTTGACAACTATTAGTTCAGGTTGTTAACAATGCCTAGCTAACAAGAACTTCAAACGGAAAAAATACAGTTGGCTGTTTTCACTCCGTTCAACATTTTAGCCAACTATATTTTTCCGCTTAAGTAGGCGTTATGTTTCTAGGGATGGTTAGTGCCAGATTATAAGTTTTGTGTTTCATTAAATATTTCTCATCCGAATATGGAAGTGAATTCTATTAGTGAACAGTTATCATTTGAACCAAGCTCGTCTCATGATGTTGGTGATCTCCGCGTTACAAAACACGGCAGAATACTTGATGGAACGTATGAAGACATGCGCTGGAGTTTGGATTTATGCAACGGCAATAAACTTGACGCTGAAGAAGTATTATTTGAGGATTTCATTTCATTAAAAAATTCAGATTTAGAAAAACATAAATCATTTTTTAATGAGATACGTTCTTCGGGTGGCACAATTGAATACTTTGTTGGTTGGTTCAGTGTTGATAGCATAAATATGAATATTTACTTAGAACCATCGTTACTAAAAAGTACTTCGGATTTAGCTATATCTATTGTTTTGTGTGCGTATCCTGAGAACTAAGAAACATAACAAGGGTTTTCAAGTCGGACAAATTACAGTTGGCTTTTTGTTCGTTCCTCACTTATTTTAGCCAACTGCAATTTGCCGCTTAAAACGGCGTTATGTGTTCCTGGAGTTGACAGTTTTAATAAGTTATATGTAATATCAAAAGCTAATCGGTCAGCATATGTGTGATTAATGAAAAATTTATATCTCTACATAAAAGAAAACTGGGTAGCTGGTTTTTTCCTTGTCATCTTTTTAAATTGGATTTTAGGGATTTTTAATGAACCTCAGGGTATAGCTGTTTTAATAGCTACTGTGGTGGTGTATTTTGTGGCTGGTTTTCTATCAACGAAGGTATTTAAATTAAGTCGTCGGGGTCCAATTCCGTGGTATGGATCACCTTTGTTTTGGGTAACTATTCCTATAATTTGTGTAATCTTTTTTGTTTTGGTATAAACACATAACAAGCTATTCAAACGGACGCTAAACAGTTGGCTAGCTTCGTTCCTCGCAATTTTAGCCAACAATT
>CAJWBY010000263.1 GCA_913020705.1 uncultured Colwellia sp. | reverse complement strand
AGTGCAACAGTTTTAGTTTTAAAGAAGACCTCGTAAGGTGTTCTGAAGTTTAAACATTTTCTGGGTCGGTGATTTAATTTATCAACCACAGCTTGAATAACTGTGAGGTTGCAACACTTTAACGGACGAAATAATTAAGGGTCAAGTGCACCTTTTTCACATAACGGTTCTATTCCTAATCTTTATCAGCTTTTATTGCCTGCGGAACAGCGTGTGGAACAATTTTATCTTGGCTCTTCTGATCATGACCTAATTAATATGGGACGGGGAAATACGGTCAACCAGCATTTACGGAACAGTAACGTTGGGCATTAATTGAGTACTTGAAAACACTCTGATTGATTGAATATTAAAAAAACTTTGAGTCCGTTCTTACTGCTTACATTAAGGTAAAATGATGCCGAGAACGAGCAGATATGTTTTGTCGGGAATTAAAAAGGCTAATGAGGCTGCCTTTTTAATTATATTTGCCTTATTCATCTTCGCGAGAGGGTAATATCCAGTCTGGTCGTGGAAAGTGGCAGGTATAGCCATTAGGTGATCGTTCAAGATAATTCTGATGCTCTGGCTCGGCCTCCCAAAACTCACTTACAGGCTCTAATTCTGTTACTACCCGTCCTGGCCATAAGCCAGATTCATTCACATTATCAAATGTGCGTAACGCTATCAGGCGTTGCTCATCAGATACATAATAAATGGCTGAACGGTAAGATGCACCACGGTCATTACCTTGTTGCTTGTCGGTAGTTGGATCATGAATTTGAAAGAAAAATTCGAGAATTTTACGGTAGTTGGTGAGATCGTTATCAAACATAACTTCTATCGCCTCAGCATGATCACCGTGGTTAGGGTACGTTGCATTTGGCACATCACCACCGGTATAACCGACACGAGTTGAGATTATACCGGGGCGTTTTCGAATAAGATCTTCCATACCCCAAAAACAACCTCCTGCTAGTACTGCGCGTTCAATAGCCATTATGATTTATCTTCGACTTGATTCAAATAAGCGCCATAGCCCTGACTGTCCATTTCTTCTTTGTCTATAAAACGCAAGGAGGCTGAGTTAATACAATAACGAAGACCGCCAGCATCTTCTGGACCATCAGTAAATACATGGCCTAAGTGGCTATCACCATGGTGTGAACGTACTTCAGTACGGACCATGCTATGAGAACCATCGCTAAGCTCATTAACATTTGTGGATTCGATGGGCTTAGTAAAACTAGGCCAACCGCAGCCAGAATCGAACTTATCTGATGAAGCAAATAACGGCTCACCCGAAACGATGTCGACATAGAGACCCTGTTCTTTGTTGTGCAGGTATTCGCCTGTACCTGCCCGTTCGGTTGCGCTTTGTTGGGTTACACGAAACTGTTCTTCATTCAGTGCTGCAATAGCGTTGGCAGATTTTTTGTATGTGGTCATGATTTACGCCTCTCAAGGTAATGATTGAACAGTGTGTTTGTAGGTCTAAACATAATTAAAGATCAGCAACGGCATTCAGGCTGAATTCTCATTTTGACTTATTAATAATATTTCAGTCAAGCTCACGATTGAAAAATGATGGCTATTTTCGAGTTCTCAGTTTAGCAGTATTAAAGTTTAGGCTGTTCTTAGCTCATAATTAATGGGCCGGATGCGATTGATTTTAACGAGCTCGCGATATGTCACTGACTAGCCATCATTTTTAACAAAATAGGAGGAGGACATTGATTGTTTTATGGCAGTTACACCAATATATTTACAAGCGCTGATATTTCTCTACTGCTTGCACTGCTTGAACAGCAGCTGGAAGCAGAGCCTCACTCAGTGCGGGGTGAATGTATAGCATGTCTTTTAGATGTCTAATATCATTGTCTATATGCATAATACTTAATACTTGATGGATCATGGTTGAGCTCTCAGGGCCAATTAAATGGCATCCTACTATTTCATAGGTATTAGGATTGATTAAAAACTTTGTTCTTGAGTAGGTTATTTTTGATCCTATTGCTCTTGCACTTGCCTGCCAATCTGTTGTGGTTGTTATATAGTTTATGCCTAAATCTTGTGCTTTTTTTTCACTTAATCCAACACTTGAAATTTCAGGTTCACTAAATACACTATGGGGCATATATTTGAATTTTAACGCTTCTTTTTCATTTTCAAAAAGAATTTTCCCTAAATAATTAACTTCATACGCTGCGGCATGTTGAAGCATGTTTTCTCCACTAGCATCCCCCACAACGTAAACACCTTCTACTGATGTTTGAAAGAATTCATCTCTCGTTATAAATCCTCTGTCATTTACTTCAATAGTGGTATTTTCTAATGTTAATGTATCCGTATTTGAAACCCTTCCTGTTGCATAAAGTAAGGCTTGACTATGATGCTTGGTAATTGAGCCATCTGTATGTTCCAAAACCAAATGAAATACCTTGTCTTGGTGAGATATTTCTTTAATGTTTGTGTTAAAAGAGACATCTACATTTTTAGTAAATTGTTCTTTAAAAATGTCACTTATATCTTTATCTTCTGCACTTAAAAGTGTATTGCTTCTAGCAATAAGTTTTGTTTGAATACCAATGGCGTCAAAAAAGTTAGCGAGTTCACATGCTATAAAGCCTGAACCTACTATGGTAATAGATTTAGGAATGTCTCCTTTTAAAGGAAAAATATCATCACTGCTCCATGCTTTTTCATGGAAAGGTTTAGCAGGTCTGGTTCCTGTTGCAATCACAATCTTAGGGGAGGTGATTTCTTCATCATTGATTTTTATAATTTTATTTGCTGTGAAATTTGCGGTCCCTTTATATACCGTAACATTTTCATTAAATCTGCTTTGGTATCTAGGCTCAATCTGTGCGATGTATTCATTTGTTTCATCAAAGATTTTTTTAATATCAATACTGTTAATAGAGGAGTCTATAAAATGCCTACTTGATTCTTTTATTGTTCTTGCGACATGAGCATAAGCTATTAGAAGTTTTGATGGAACACAGCCTCTATTTGGACAAGTCCCACCTAGTTTAGATTTTTCAATGAGTGCCACTTTCAGGCCTTGGTTTCCAGCTTTAATTGCGAGATTACTCGCTCTTCCTGCCCCTATAATGATTAAGTCATATTTTTTCATAGTTTCTCTTATATTTTTGTTAAATATTTTAAAACAGCACGCCAATTAAACCAAGGTTTAGCCAGTTTTATTGTTGTTAATTTCAGCAGGGATAATAAAGCCTTTTAAAGACTAGCTTGTAAAACCTGTCGACTTGTTTCCAAGTCAACGGTGTCATGTTCTCCTAGTTTTACCATTTGATGTGCTTCAAGCCTTGTCAATAGGGGGTAAATATCTTTTGAATTAATACCACGTTCAAAAAGGGGGACAGATTTATTTTCATTAAAGGGGTGTGAACTTACAGCACTTCAACGGCAGAAATAATTAAGTTGGCAGCCCCTTGATATGCCTTATTTTTAAGCATATTTAATAGTAATCTACATACTTTAGCGCTACACTCCCGCCAAAGAACAGGGTATTAGTTAAGTTATAGGGTTATTTAAGTATGCTTAGAAAAATTGAATTATTGGCGCCGGGTGGTGATGTAGAAGCGATTAAAGCCGCCATTGTTGCAGGCGCTAATGCTGTGTATTGTGGTTTAGATATTTTTAACGCGCGTAATCGCGCCGCTAATTTATCATTCGATGAACTCAATGGTGTCATACGGCTGGCTCATGACTATGGCTGTGAGGTTTTTCTAACCTTAAATATCGTGATTTTAGAGCACGAAATTAAAGGGATGATTAAGCTGCTTAATCAGCTAGTCAATACGGGTATTGACGGTATTATTGTGCAAGATTTAGGCGTATTTAGTCTGGTCAAAGACTATTTTCCTAGCCTTATCATTCATGCCTCGACCCAGTTGACAACGCACAATGAAGGTCAGATCCTATACTTAAGTAAAATAGGCGCATCTCGGGTTAACTTATCGCGAGAGCTTAATCTTGGCGAAATAAAAAGCCTGACGTCTCTGGCCCATGACAATAATCTACTGACTGAAGTCTTTGTCCATGGCGCTTTATGCATCGCTTTTTCAGGGCAGTGTTACTCAAGCTCGGTGAGTGTGGGTAATTCGGGTAACCGAGGTCGTTGTAGCCAGGCGTGTCGTGACGAGTATGAACCCACTAATGAAGGCCATCGTTTTCCGCTTAATTTAAAAGACAACTCGGCTTATTTTGATCTGCCCGAGCTCGTTGATGCGGGTGTTGATTCACTCAAGGTTGAAGGTCGGATAAAAGGTGCACATTACGTTTACACCGTGGTGGATACGTGGCGTAAACAAATTGATAGCTTTGTCGAGTCGGGCAAGTTATTGACCGATGATTCGAACCTTCATAAAGTGTTT
>CAJWBY010000262.1 GCA_913020705.1 uncultured Colwellia sp. | reverse complement strand
ATGATGCAGTGGTGGTATGGACATAATGCCGTTGGTTTCTTATTAACTGCTGGTTTCTTAGGTATGATGTATTATTTCGTACCAAAACAAGCAGAACGCCCTGTTTACTCTTACCGTTTATCAATTGTTCATTTTTGGGCATTGGTTTCTTTATACATTTGGGCTGGTCCGCATCATTTACACTACACCGCACTTCCAGATTGGGCTCAGTCTGTTGGCATGGTAATGTCTATCGTGTTATTCCTTCCTTCTTGGGGTGGTATGATCAACGGTATTATGACGCTTTCAGGCGCATGGCATAAACTTCGTCATGATCCAATTCTACGTTTCCTCATCGTATCATTGTCGTTCTATGGTATGTCGACTTTTGAAGGACCTATGATGGCAATAAAATCTGTAAATGCATTGTCGCATTATACGGATTGGACTATCGGTCATGTTCATTCTGGCGCTTTAGGTTGGGTTGCTATGGTTTCAATTGGTGCTATGTACCATTTAATTCCGGTTCTTTTTAATCAAGGCCGCATGTACAGCATCAAATTAATAAATGTTCATTTCTGGCTTCACACAGCAGGTATCGTTTTATACATAGTCGCTATGTGGATATCAGGTGTAATGCAAGGGTTAATGTGGAGAGCGGTTAATACTGATGGTACGCTAACTTACAGCTTCGTTGAAAGTTTAACGGCTTCATATCCGTTCTACTTTATTCGTTTTGTTGGTGGTGTATTAGTTGTAGCTGGTTTCTTATTAATGGCTTATAACATGTTCAAAACAATTTATGCTGAAGACAATAGTCTTAAACCAGTTGAAATAACTTAGGAGACCGATAATGAAAAATAAACATGAAAAATTTGAAAAAAATGTCGGCTTGTTTGCTATTTTTACGATCCTTGCAATAAGTATTGGTGGCCTCGTTGAAATAACACCTTTGTTCTTTCAAAAAGCAACTAATACTCCTGTTGACAGCCTAAGACCTTACACTGCTTTAGAAATGGAAGGTCGCGATGTTTATATTCGTGAAGGTTGTAATGTTTGTCACAGTCAAATGATTCGCCCTTTTCGTGCTGAAACTGAGCGATATGGTCATTACAGTGTTGCCGGTGAACAAGTTTGGGAACATCCTTTTTTATGGGGTTCTAAACGTACTGGTCCTGACTTAGCTCGTGTTGGTGGTCGTTATAGTGATGATTGGCATCATGCTCATTTACTGGACCCTCGTTCAGTTGTTCCAGAGTCAAACATGCCTTCATTCAAATGGTTAGCGGAAAATAAGCTTGATGGCGAATTAACAGAAAAGAAATTAGCAACATTCAATTTCTTAACGCGTAATCGTAGTCATAAAGATGAAGAAGGTAATCGTATACCGTTATATTCTGCAGAAGATTTAGCCGGTGCTAAAGCTGCTGTTAAAGATAAAACGGAAATGGAAGCCCTGATTGCTTATTTGCAATCTCTCGGTCATGCGTTGAAATAATGACTATGGATTATGGCACCCTTAGAGGGTTAGTGGCTTTATTAATATTGGCACTATTTATTATTATTGTAGTTTGGTCTTATTCTAAAAAGCAAAAAAGCGCTTTCGATGAAGCAGCAAATTCTATCTTCGAAGAAGATAAAGATCAGACTGAACTTAATAACATAAATAGCAAACAGGAGACTAATAAAAATGTCTAGCTTCTGGAATATATGGGTTTGGGTTCTGACCCTCGGTACTTTAGTAGGTTGTTTTATATTACTACGTTATTGTTTAAAGAACTTCGCAGACGTTCCTGAAGGAGAGCCGACGGGACATGTTTTTGATGGCATAGAAGAATTAAACAATCCATTACCACAGTGGTGGAGTACATTCTTCTTATTAACAATAATCTGGGCTTTTGGTTACATTGCTCTTTACGGTTTAGGTAACTGGACAGGGATTATTGGTTGGAAAAGTTCTAACCAAGGTATCTTAAATCTTGCAGAGTCAAAAGCACAAGTAATTGCTGCTAAAGAAAATGGCTACTTAGTACAATATGACCGTGAAATTGAAGCCGCAGACGCTAAGTACGGACCAATTTTTGATGCTTATGCTGCACGTAGTATTGAAGACCTTTCAACTGATGAAGCAGCTTTAAAAGTAGGTCAACGTCTATTTTTACAGAATTGTTCTCAATGTCATGGTTCAAATGCAAGTGGAACAACAGGCTTCCCTAACCTAACAGATAAAGACTGGTTATACGGTGGAGATCCTGAATCAATTAAGCACTCACTCTTATATGGTCGTAAAGCTAATGGCATGATGGCTTGGGGCGCAGCGTTAGGCGGCGATCAAGGCGTTAAAGATGTAGCAGCTTATGTATTAAGTTTAAGTGGCCGTGAAGTTGATAGCGCAAGTGCTGCTGCAGGTAAAGAAAAATTTGTTATGTGTGCCGCTTGTCATGGTGCAGACGGTAAAGGAAGTGCAGCAATGGGAATTCCATTGGGAGCACCAAACTTAACCGATAATATTTGGTTATATGGTGGTTCACAGCGTGCTGTTGAATCATCTATTAACAACGGTCGTGCTGGTGTAATGCCTGCTTGGAAAGATATTCTAGGCGAACAAAAGGTGCATATTATTAGCGCCTATGTTTACAGTTTATCGCAAAAATAGACCTTGTAATTAGTCATAATATTAAAGCCTTGCTGTTTTATTACTGCAAGGCTTTTTTTATACCTTTCTTCCAATTAAAGATCGTAATTCCATGGTATTTTAATAGTTCCTATTACAAAAAAGTCGTATAATATGCCCACTTTTATTGACTGAAATTTTCACATGACAACATATTGGTATAAAGAGCCTTGGGCTTGGTTTGTATTTATTCTTCCTGCTACAGCAGTTATTGCGGGCATTACCACTTACTTTATTGCTAATCATAATCCTGATCCTCTTGTCGTTGGAGATTATTATAAAAAAGGCAAGGCCATTAATTTACAGCTATCTAAAATAAAGCACGCTCAAAAATTAGGCATGCGATTTTCATTAAAACTTGCGAACAATGAGCTAGTCATCAAACCAACAGGAATTGAAAAAGTATTCCCTGTTTTAAACCTAAACTTTTATCATCCTACACTTGCTGAACAAGACTTCTATCTTGCGTTAACAGCAGACGGCAATGGTAATTTTAGGCATGTTTTTGATGAAGCTGTAAAAGGAAAGTGGCGGTTAACAATTACACCTTTTGAAAATCATTGGAAAATTCAAGATACTATTACGCTACCACAAAGCGAATTTATCGATATTGTTCCTAACCCTAAAGAAGCAAATTAATTTCAAATAGTAAATTCTAATGATAACTGAACCTTTCAACATAAATTAACAATGAAGGGTTCAAGTTTTATCCTCATAAAATTGTATTAAGTCATTATTCATTTCAACGGCTCAAAGATATGAAAACAAGTTGTTATCACTGCGGTGAAAATGTTCCAAACAGTACAAATTTATACCTAGTCATTGAAAGTACTTCACAGCCAATGTGTTGCGTTGGTTGCCAAAGTGTTGCCCAAACTATTGTTGATAATGGTTTAGAAGAATATTATCGCTTCAGAACTGAGCCTGCCCAAAAAGGTGAACAACTTATACCTGAGCAGCTACAACGTAATAAATTACTTGACGATAATGCCTTGCAAGATGAATTTTCTTATCAAACAGAGGGGTTTCGTGAAACCATTCTAACCGTTGATGGCATTAGTTGCGCTGCTTGTGCTTGGCTTATTGAAATGCAATTGAGCAAAGTTGATGGCTTAATTAACGTCAACGTAAATGCAACAACGCAAAGAGCAACACTTCGCTGGGACAATGATAATGTTCAATTAAGTGATCTTATTAACCATATCGCCAATATTGGTTACCAAGCACTCCCCTTTAAAGCCAGCACTGCTGAGCAACTTAATAAAACTCAAAATAAAAATTATATAAAGCGCTTAGGTATTTCTGGCATCTTAATGATGCAAGTGATGATGATTGCTTTTGGCCTATATTTTGGTGCTTTTTCTGGAATGGATGAGTACAATTTAATATATTTACGGTACGCAAGTTTATTTTTAACCATCCCTATTATTACTTATGGCGCGTTCCCTTTTTATAAGGGCGCATTAAATGCTTTAAAAATAAAACGTTTATCGATGGATGTCCCGGTTGCTATCGCAATATCTCTCGCCTTCTCAGCCAGTGCTTGGGCAACGATTACTCATCAAGGTGAAGTGTATTTTGAATCAGTTTCCATGTTTACTTTTTTATTACTTATTGGAAAATTTCTAGAATTTAGAGCCCGAAGTCGCGCTGCTGAAGTTTCTGCTAATTTATTAAAACTTATGCCTATGACAGCAACTAAACTCATTAAAGAAAATGGTATTAATAAAGAACAATTACTCCCGGCCAAAAAACTCTGCCCTTTTGATATTGTATTAATAAAACC
>CAJWBY010000261.1 GCA_913020705.1 uncultured Colwellia sp. | reverse complement strand
AGGAATAATTGAAGTTTCTTCTATTGAACATATGTATACATTGCCGTATTGAGACCAAGACTTAAATATTTTGCGATGATTTTTGTATTTATCTTTAATGAGGGAAAAATAGTGAGGCTTAATAATAAGGTTATATTTGGCTAAGCTTTCAGGAAAATTATCAGGTAAGCATTCAATACTGCTTGGATAATAAGTCGGTGCGTATAATACAGTTTCTTTATTTGGATCTAACCCTAACTTTTCTAAGTCTAAATAAGAATTTTCATTATTCACTATAGGATCTAACTTAGCGTAACCAGTATCAATAAATTTCTTAGCAGGAAATCTTTCCATCAAACGTTTTAATCGATGTTGGCCCTCTACAAATCGATGTTGTATATCACAATCAGACCAATCGTAATAACATGATTTGGGTCCAACACCATGATTCATCATAGCTGTTTTAGATTCTTGATGAATTTGTTCTAGATCATGAAAGGCATTGCCAAAAATTATCCAATGGGGTTTCTTATCAAGATAAAGTGCTTTTGCTTCACTTGAATTATTCACGAGTGTGTAGCTTAATTTTTCATTTTTAACATAATTTATCAATACTTTTTGTAACTGATTTTGATTGTATAAAATAAAATGACAATGGATTGATTTTTTTTCAAGCGCATGTTTTACCGGTAAATATTGTGGTAAATAATAAAGGTGTTGAATATCAAAAAAAACATTCATAAATTACCAACTGTAGTTAAGAGTAACGCTCTAGTAATATAATCCATGAATATCACTAGCAGCCATCCAATAATAATTATAAAGTCCATTTTATATACTTGTAATAAAGTTAATACGATTCTTTTTTAGAATGTGCGTTTCATTTTTTAAAGAGTAATGAGATAAAGCGAGTCGAATTAAATCTATTATGGTTTCTGTTTTAGTGCTACATATTATATTCAACCATAAGTGAGGCATTAAAGTCTGAGTCATCACTTATGTCATTACCAAAGGTTGAGTGACTAAAGTCGGTCGCTAAAGTAAAGCGCCAATTTTTATAATCATGCTGAATACTACTTGATATCATCCAAACTTGTTCTGCAATGCTGGTTACTGTGTTACCTATTATTGGATTTTCAGGGGCTTTGTCTTGGTTATCATAATTTAAATCTAAGTAGCGTATTTTTGTCGTGAGTCTGGTATCAATACCAAGCTGAGAAATAGCGCCTAAAACATAAGTCTTTGCATCGTTATCATAAGTACTGCCAATAGTACGGCCATTATAACGCATACCTGTAGCATAACTGCCGTGTTCATAATAACAATCACCTATGTTATCTCTGTCACCACAATCAGCTAAGCTATCAGCTACCTCGATGAAAACTGTACTTGTCTTGCCCAAAATAGCTACATTGGCGTCCAATCCAACTTGGGGTTGTGCTTTAGTAAAGTATTGCAATGTTCCTTCACTCCCATCTTCGGCAAATTTTTGTCCGTAAATGCTCATTGGAATACTAAACAAGTTGAAACTGTATCGTAAATCGTAACCAGCCTGTTGATTTGAAGGATTCAACGTGTTTTCATCACAAATCAAACCATCAACACCACAGTTAGTTCTGCCTAGCAGTATATCTCCAAAAGTTGATAAACTTTGAGAGCGACCATTACCTCCCCATTGTGCTAAGCGAGTAATGCCTAACTCTAAATTTTTAAGCGGTTTTAAATTTAATCTAAACCCCCAAAGCAAAGTATTTTTAACAACACGATTATCGTCCATTTTTCCCATAAAACTAGTCACTGTCCATGGGATTTTAAATTCAGTGAAAGGAACAGTAAATGGCTCGGCTGATTTACGTGAAATTGCTAGGGCAGTAATTGGTCGGGCGTTGTTAGTTAAACTTAAACTGGTATCCCAAGTAGGGCCATACCAGCGGTTTTGACGACCCAATGACACGACCCAATTACCGACAAATGCAGCAATATAACTTTCATCTAAACGTTTTTTTTCACCATCAATAGGGTTAAAGGTATAACTTGGTGCAAACTTAGCCGCAAAATTTTCGTACATAATGCTTGAATGCACACTAACATTGTTTTTATCGCTGATTCGGTTACCAAAACTGGTGAAACGTTTATTTTCAAACCCAAACTGAGCCTTCACACGAGTTTGGTTACGACTGGCTAGTTTAAATTGATGTTTAATATAATGGTAGGCACTTTGCTGATTCGAACTTAAATTATTGAGGTCGATATTCTTAATATCGTTAATAATATCATGCCACATTAGAGGGTAAGTGGTGACGGGCGTAACAATATGACCAGTATCAGCCAGTAACTGAATGTTAGCTTTCAAATAAATGTCTGAAGTGTCTATCCAAGGCTCAGCTAGGGAATATGTGCTTACCGCTAATATTAGCGCAGCAAAAATAGTTTTAGAAGATAACATGTTAGGAAATACCCATTAAATAATTTTACAGTTTCATCTTAATTTATAAAGGAAAGTGTTTGTTAGCGCAGAAAAATTAAATTATACGTGTTTTCATCACTGTTATATATAGGTAAAATGGTGATAATTAACAGGTCTTTATTTTATTAGATAAGTTGAATGTTTCATGTCTGAAAAGCGTTATTTATTTTATATTTCTCAAAATTACTCTTATGCCATTTTACGACCAATACAGAGTGTAATTGAAGCGAGAGGTGATTGTGCTGCTTGGTTTCTAGAAGGAAAAGAAGTTAATGAACGTTATTTGTCAGCAAATGAAATACAACTGAACTCAATAAATGAAGTAAAGGAATATCAACCGGATGTAGTATTTATTCCTGGAAATGTTGTACCTGATTTTATTTCTGGAATTAAAGTAGGTGTATTTCACGGGTTTAACTCTGGGAAACTAAACCGACGAGGTGTTGAAGACCACTTTAATATTCGCGGATGTTTTGATTTATATTGTACTCAAGGTCCTAACACGACCTTACCTTTCATTGAACTTGCAGAGCAACATCAGCATTTTTCAGTGAAGCAAACTGGTTGGCCAGCATTAGACCTTTTATTCGATTCAACCAACGTTAGTAAAAATACTAAACCAACAGTTTTAATGTGTTCTACTTTTTCAAGAGCGTTAACTTGCGCTCCTCATTTATTCGAAACAGTCAAACGTTTAAGTGAAAAAGGTAAATGGAAGTGGTTGATTCAGTTTCATCCTAAAATGCCAAAATATATTGTTGAAAAATACCAAAGCATTGAAAGTGAAAATTTATCTTTTATAGAAACAGATAATGTTATTCCTTTATTACAACATGCTGATGTCATGGTGTGTGATACCTCGTCAGTATTAATGATGTTTTTAATGTTGAATAAGCCGGTTGTTACTTATAATAATATTTCACCTAAAGATTATATGATTAATATTAATGATAAAGAAAAGTTAGAAGAAAGTATTGAATATGCACTTTCATACCCTGTTGAGTTGAAAAGTAAAGTTGAACATTTTATTAGTCAAACTCACCCGTATGTTGATGGAAAATCATCACAACGCGTGTTAGCGGCTGCCGATGAGTTATTAGCGGGTGATAATATTTCAAAAAAAAATAAACCGTTGAATTTATTAAGGCGGATTAAAATGCGTAAAAAATTAAAGTATTGGAAACTATGAGTGCTGAAGATAATAACTTTGTAGACAGTTAAGAATAATGCATTGAATGAGGTGCTTTAAATTACGGAAAAGAGTTAAATCACTTGAGCTAACAAGTGATTTTTTAAAAAAATAATAGAGTTATAAAGCTAAGTAATCATATTTGTTAAAAAACCAACGTAGAGTGAAAATCGTACAATATACTTGTTAGCTTTGTTCTAAAGTTACTTCCAATTATCCATTGAGCCTTTTCGGCGTCCTGCAAGTCTTGGAATAATCAACCCTAAAACCAAACCTATAACTAATACGATCGCACCATTAAAAAACCATTCTTTCTTGATGTTGGTATCTTGGTCTTTCAGTTTTGAACGTGTGGTAATAAGTGTTTTATTTAGCTGGCTTATTTCGTTGTTAAGTTTGGCCTTTTCACTATTTAGGTTCTCAATGGTATTTCTAGCTTGTGATAACGCTTCCGACATATTGTCACTGTTACTTGTTGTGTTAGCGAGTTTTTCGTTAAGCTCGGCAATAACAAAGCGCAAGCCTGGCTTTGGAGATACGTATTTACTCTCAACCCAAACGTTTCTATTTTTGTCATCGATAATTTCTGTGTAATTATTTTCGTTGTTACCCGTAACTTTGACTTCTGTACCTGAATTTATACTGCCTAAAATACGATAATTATTACCAGCACCTGAATGCATATAAATAAACAAGTCGTCTGAAATATAACCAGATGCAAGATTTGATGGGGTGTCTTCAGCAAGAAGAGGGAAAGAGAAAGATAAAACTAAACCAACCAATAAACCTTTTAAGATTTTCATGAAAATACCAGTAACATTTGTAAAATAATTAATAGCAAAATAT
>CAJWBY010000260.1 GCA_913020705.1 uncultured Colwellia sp. | reverse complement strand
TAACATTTATGGCTTTTGCTTTAGCAGAACGAATGCGCAGAAATGATCAAGATAGAATTCATGGCATTAGTTATCATGATCTTAATGATTTACCACGTAAATCAATGCTCGAAGATGCCATGACAAAGTTACAAACATCAGGGCAAAACAACTTTAGTATACTTGTCATTAAACCAGAGCATATTGAACAAATTTCATTATATATTGATGATAAAGCTAACGCGGCCTTATTTAAGCGTTTAAGCCAACGTTTAAGCTCTTTATTCATTCATAATGATGCAATTGTAACTTTGGCAAGTAAGAACGAAAAAATTAGTTTTTTACAGAATAACTGTCTCGCTATTATTGTAAATAATAATAAGAATCAACAAGAGTTACCTATATTAGTTAAATCAATACAGCAATTAATATCTGAAACCTTCCAAATTAATGAATTAAAATTGCCTTTATCTGCGGCCGTAGGCATTGCTAATTACCCAGAACATGGAGAGGCGAATTACTTATTAATTAATAATGCTTTATTAGCTGTGAATGATGCTCAATTATTGTATGGTCGATGGGCTTATTACCAGAGTGAAAAATCAGATCAAACCAGTCATTTATTAACATTAGCAGCCGATCTAAAAGAAGCTATCGAGCAAGATACATTAGAAATATACCATCAACCGCAGATTGATTTGAAAACCTTAAGGGTTTGCAGTAGCGAGTGCCTCATTCGATGGAATCATAAAACTGAAGGTTTTATTTCTCCTGAAGTCTTTATCCCATTAGCTGAAGACTTAGGTCTTATTAATCAATTAACATTATGGGTTATTAAGCGCTCTCTCATGCAAAATCAACAAATATTAACTAAACACAATCATATGGTATCCATTAACATTAGTGGTAAAGATATCGCTTATGAACACTTTTTTAATAATGCACTTACGATTATCGAAGAAAGTGAAATTCCAGCTGAAAAAATCATCCTAGAATTAACGGAGTCTGCATCAATCAGTCACAATAAGCAGTCACTTGATTTAATACAAAAATTTAGAGACTTGGGTTTCACTATTAGTATCGATGATTTCGGCACAGGTTATTCATCAATGGCACAAATTAGTCATCTTCCTTTTCAAGAACTTAAAATTGATAGACAGTTTGTTGAAAATGTTAATGACAATAAAAAACGTAAAACTATCGCTGAAGCAACCGTTAAAATGGCGAAAGGTTTAGGCTTAGAAGTTGTGGCTGAAGGTATTAATAGTCAAGAAGATGAAGATACTCTACGTAGTTTTGGTTGTGATATTGGTCAAGGTTATTATTACGCAAAACCTATGCCTATTGATGATTACCTTGATTGGTTAGCTTTACAAAACAACGGCCGAACACAAAAGCGTGTCGACCTTGATGGTGAATTCATTCCAGCAGGGGAAAACTAGAATAACCTGTTCTCTAACGTTTTACCGTTTGTTAATTGTGAATATTGCCATTGTTGTTTATGACAAAGCTGCAAAATTTGTAAATCTAAAGGAGCATTTGCAAAGGCTTCTTTAGAAGTCGTTATGACAAACTCATTATTTTGCGTTTGTTCGACGTTATGGACATTATCTATTGATTGAAGCAGCTCTACAAAGTTATCGTAAGACTGTTTCATTCTCAACGTCAAATAACGTTGCTCACTATCATTCTGTAAGCTTTGATGTTGCTGTAATTTACCTTTTTCCAAATATAAAACTTGACTGCATAAACGCTCTAGCTCACTTAAATCATGTGAGCTAAGAATGAATGTAATATCAGACGATAATGTTGAAACTAATTCACGTACTTCTCTAGCATTTATCGGGTCAAGTCCAGCTGTAGCTTCATCTAGCATTACAATTTCTGGTGAGCCAATTAACGTTTGCGCTATAGATACACGTTTTCGCATACCATGAGATAACTCTTCAGGTTTAGCTTTAAATGTATCCGATAAGCCAACAAGCTCTAGTGTTCTATGCGCTTCTTTTTGTGCATTTTTACGTGAAAACCCTTGAAGCTGAGCATAAAAGGTTAATTGATTCGCTATTGTAAAACGAGGGTCAAATTGGGCATCTTGAGGTAAAGCCGCTAAGCGCCCAAATAAACTTGAGTGTCCTGCATTAGAATCAGCAATTTTTACACTTCCACTGCTGGGTGATAAATAGCCACATAATATGCTAAACAATGTAGTTTTACCGGCCCCATTGGGACCTACCAATGCAATAGGTGCTCCTTTTTCAAGTGAAAAAGACACATTATCTAATGCTAGATGTTCATTGAATGATTTTGAAAGGTTTTCAACATGAATCAATGGGCCTTCTTGGTTATTAATAGCACTCATATTGATGCCCTTTTTAGTAATTTATCCGCAACAAATAACAAAACTACAGTTTGCAATAAAGGGATTAAGTAATGTTTAAAATCAAGTTCTTCTAATGAAACAATTTTACTTATTTGTGTGCCAGGGAAAATATAATCAAGAAAATATCCACTGTTTAAGCGAAATTGAATAAAGCCAATTAAAAGCGCACCTATGGTATAAAACAAAATACTCGCGACTATACTCATTTTAGCTGAAGATAAAACACTGTTAAAAAATGACATTAATGCAATAAAGGGTGTAATAAGCACCGATAATTCAATAAACAACACTATGGCTTGTTGAATAGCCGGAAGCAATAAAGCGCCATCACGTGAAGCAACCAAAGCAATAGAAGCTATTAAGGTTAAGAAAATCAAAACCACTATAATTAAAAATTGTCCAAAAAAACGACCGATTAATATTTCACTTCGTGTTGCGCGTAAAGTAATAAAACGTAACGTTCCACGTGCTTTATCAGAACAGGTTTGATCACTTGTTACAAACAATGCAAATAAAGGGAATGAATATACGGCGACAAGCCAATAAATTGCAAACTCTGCCACTGGCCATTCAAGTAAAGCATTCAAGCCTAATGAGCCAAATAGTGTGCTAGCAACTATTTTGAACCCATCAGAAAATATAATTTCGGTTGCTGAACTAACCATATAATATAAAAGAATAAACCAAACAGCACAAAAAGCGCTTAAAGCAATTAAGCCATTTTTAGTTTTAAAAATTCGTATTAATTCAAATTGAATGAGAATAAAGAGTCTGTGAATGTTTAACAAATGAAAACCTGCCAATTATTAATTTTTCAATACCATAAATGGAGTAGCATTAAAATGCGAGTGTTATTTCACAACAAATAGGTTCAATAGTAATACGACTGATAGTAATAGGAAAAGTTAGTAAATTCTTGGTTTTTTGAAGGTTCAGAGAAAAAAGCCAATCATTGTTGATTGGCTTCACAAAATCGCATAAAAATAAATTAAACTATTTTCTTCGCGAGGTAATTGAATCACTCAATTGAGATAATAAATCTTCAGTATCAGCCCAGCCAATACAAGCATCCGTAATACTTTGTCCGTAGGTTGCAACTTCACCATCAACTAAATCTTGACGACCTTCGACTAAGTGACTTTCAACCATCACACCGAATATATTATGATTACCGCCACTAATTTGCTGACAAACATTCTCGCAAACTAACATTTGATTTTCGAATTTCTTACTACTGTTAGCATGGCTGAAATCAATCATAATTTTGGTATTAAGTGAAGAGTTTTCTAACTGCCCTGTCACGGTTTTCACACTGTCTGCATCAAAATTCGTCGTTTTACCACCACGTAAAATAATATGACAATCTTCATTACCTGTTGTTTCTACAATGGCTGAGTGACCATATTTAGTTACAGATAAGAAATGATGAGGTGCACTTGCCGCGCCAATAGCATCAATAGCTACTTTTATTGTACCGTCAGTGCCATTTTTAAAACCTACTGGACATGACAAACCTGATGCAAGTTCTCTATGAACTTGGCTTTCTGTAGTACGAGCGCCAATGGCTCCCCAACACATAAAGTCAGCCATATACTGCGGTGTGATCATATCTAAAAACTCACCAGCTGTTGGCATACCCATATGGTTTAAGTCGAGTAATAATTTACGACCAATGCGAAGACCGTCATTAAGTTTGAAGGTATTGTCCATGTACGGGTCATTAATGAGCCCTTTCCAACCAACTGTTGTTCGTGGTTTTTCAAAATAAACACGCATAACAATTTCAAGTGTGTCTTTATATTTTTCACGAAGTTTAACTAATCGCTGACCGTATTCTAATGCTGCTTCAGTATCATGTATTGAACAAGGACCAATCACCACTAACAAGCGATCGTCTTGATGATTGAAAATTTCACTTATGGCTTTACGCCCAGAAAAAACCGACTTTGATGCTTCTTGTGAAGCAGGAAATCGCTCAATTAATGCGATTGGAGGTAATAATTCTTTTATTTTGCTAATACGAACGTCGTCGGTTTGGTAAAACATAGTCATTTCTCTTTACATCAATACTAAAAAGTACAGTAAATGCACATCTTAGTATGTATTATTTTCATGTGTATGCCTAACTCGCTGGCTAGACTCCTAGATGGTTAACCCTCTAACAATTTATCAGTGTTAAACAGACAATACCAATA
>CAJWBY010000259.1 GCA_913020705.1 uncultured Colwellia sp. | reverse complement strand
CCCATTGTTTCTAAACCAAGTGACAATGGAATAACGTCTAACAATAAAATATCGCTATCAGGTTTATTACCAGCAAGAATATCAGCTTGAATAGCGGCGCCAATGGCAACTACTTTATCAGGGTCGATTGATGTTAATGGTAAACGATTAAAGTACTTTTCAACTTCTTGACGTACCAATGGTACTCTTGTTGAACCGCCTACCATGACAACTTCAATAACTTCATCAATTGAAATTTCGGCATCTTTCAAGGCTCTGCGACAAGCACGTAAGGTTTTTGTCACAAATTGAGTAATCAATGATTCGAACGTTTCGCGATTTACGTTTCCAGAGAAACATTCTTTATTATCAAAAGATAAAGAGTAACTAGTAGATATATTGTCAGTTAGTTGTTCTTTAATTTCGCATGCCTTTTGTAATAATTGACGTTCGAATGTTGAAGATAATGGACGTTGTAATCCAGCTTGCTCAATTAAGTGTTCAACCAATACATTATCAAAGTCGTCACCACCTAGGGCTGAATCACCACCTGTGGCTAAAACTTCAAATACGCCTTTATTTAAACGTAAGATTGAAATATCAAAAGTACCACCACCTAAATCGTAAACGGCAATCACACCTTCTTTTCCACTATCTAAACCATAAGCAACTGCTGCAGCTGTAGGTTCATTGAGTAAACGTAAAACTTTCAAGTCTGCCAATTTAGCTGCATCTTTTGTACTATGACGCTGAGCATCATCGAAGTAAGCAGGAACGGTAATGACTACACCGCTAAGTTCTCCACCAAGAGAAGCTTCAGCACGTAACTTTAAGCTTTTTAATATTTCAGCCGATACTTGTACAGGGTTAACTTCACCGTTACGAGTACTAATGCTTGGATGGTTTTCATCACCTGTAAATGAATAAGGTAATGAAGGGTATTTTTTATGGATATCAGCTAACGAACGCCCAATGAGACGTTTGGCTGAAACAATTGTATTTTCTGGATCGCTAACCGAATGTGCTTTAGCAGCATTGCCAACTAAAACCTCGTTTTCTTGGTAACTAACAACCGAAGGTAATATATCTTGCCCTTCGTTATCAACTAACGTTTCAGATAAACCACTTTTAACACTGGCTATAAGAGAGTTAGTTGTACCTAAATCAATACCAGCGGCGAGACGATGCTCATGAGGAACAGTGCTTTGGCCGGGTTCGGCTATTTGTAATAACGCCATTTTAAGACTCTTTTATATTCGGTTACGATTAACACGCGTATGATATTTCATTGTGAATAAGAAAACACGTTTTTGCGGTTACTTTATTAAACTAAAAAATTCATCTGGATTAACAACCGTTAATCATCAAAAAGTTGATCTTCTAATTTATCAAGATCTACACGTAATTTTTGATAAAATTTTAATTTACGTAAATTATCACCCGCTAAAAGGTTTGACTGAATTGTATTTTCATCAAGCAACTTATGCATTTCAGACGTTAGTTCATGAGACCCACTATTTAACACTTCTGCATACGAGGAAATTGCAGCTTCATGGTCATCTGCGTGCTTAACATCGTCAAGCATTTCGTGTAATTCCATCTGGCGCATAAGAAAGCTATTATCACTAAAAGAGGCTTGCTCGTTTGGCTGATCGCTTTCACGTAAAGTTAATAAATACTGTGCGCGTTTTAAGGGGTTTTTTAGCGTTTGGTATGCATCGTTAATTAAAGTAGATTTTTTAACGGCGACTAATTGATCTTGACTAGAAGCATGAGCGAATTTGTCTGGATGTACTTTCTTCTGTAGTGTTTGGTAGAGTTCAGCTAATTGATGAACATCAAGTTCAAACTGTGCTGAAAGACCGAAAATTTGAAAATAATTCACAAAAACTCCAGCGAACGACTTATTACTAAGTCGCTCACAAAATATATACACATTCTATTAATCTATTTGTTTGGCAACAAACTTAATAGAATGTGCTCAGTAGAACGAGCATTAAACGTTAAAGCTTTCTCCACAACCACACTCGCCTTTAGCGTTTGGGTTTGTGAATTTAAAACCTTCGTTTAGTCCTTCTTTAACAAAATCAACTTCAATGCCGTCAAGATAAACTAAACTTTTTCCGTCAATGATGATATTAACATCAGAGATAGAAAATAAAGTGTCGTCTTCATTTAACTCATCAACAAATTCCATCACATAAGCTAAACCAGAACATCCGGTTGTTTTAATACCGAGACGTAAACCGAGGCCTTTACCTCGATTGACAATAAATGACTGAATACGATCTGCAGCGTCGGGTGTCATTGTAACACTCATAAATAACTCCGACTTCTAAGCAGTTTTACTACGGTAATCTTCAATTGCTGCTTTGATAGCATCTTCAGCTAAAATAGAACAATGAATTTTTACCGGAGGTAATGCAAGTTCTTCAGCAATAGCCGTATTTTTTATTTCACCAGCTTCATCAATTGACTTGCCTTTTACCCACTCAGTCACTAATGAGCTTGAAGCAATAGCAGAACCACAACCATACGTTTTAAATTTAGCGTCTTCGATGATACCGTCGTCGTTAATTTTAAGTTGTAACTTCATTACGTCACCACATGCGGGTGCGCCAACCATACCTGTTGCTACCTGTGGATCGTTTTTGTCCATTGAGCCAACATTACGTGGGTTTTCATAGTGATCAATTACTTTTTCTGAATAAGCCATTATTTCTCTCCTAATAGCGATGAACGTTTCAAAAATGAACGCTCATCAGTAAATTTGTTGGGGATGCTTAGTGAGCAGCCCATTCAATTGAATCTAAATCAATACCGTCTTTGAACATTTCCCAAAGTGGTGACATATCACGTAAATGACCAATTGATTTTTTAATAAGTGCAATTGCGTAGTCTATTTCTTCTTCAGTAGTAAAACGTCCGAAGCTAAAACGAATTGAGCTATGTGCCATTTCATCATTCAAGCCTAAAGCACGTAAAACATATGATGGCTCTAAACTTGCTGATGTACATGCTGAACCTGAAGATACGGCTAAATCTTTAAGCGCCATAATTAAAGACTCACCTTCAACAAAGTTGAAACTTACATTCAAGTTACCTGGATAACGATTATCGAAATCTCCGTTAACGAATACTTGTTCCATTTCATTTAAGCCAGCCCATAAACGGTCACGCATTTTTGTTACATGAGCTCTATCTTGTGCAATTTCTTCTTTAGCAATGCGACAAGCTTCACCTAAACCAACAATTTGGTGGGTTGGTAATGTACCGCTGCGCATACCACGTTCATGACCGCCACCGTGCATTTGTGATTCAAGTCTGATACGAGGCTTACGACTTACATACATTGCGCCCATACCTTTTGGACCGTAAAATTTATGAGCTGATATTGACATTAAATCAACTTTCAACTGCTGCATGTCGATTTCAATTTTACCAACACTTTGTGCAGCATCGACATGAAAAATTATTTTACGAGAGCGACACAATTCGCCAATTTCTGCAATATCTTGAATAACACCAATTTCATTATTTACATGCATTATGCTCACTAAAATAGTGTCATCACGCATTGCTGCTTCTAGTTTATGCAAATCAATCAAGCCGTTCGTTTCAGGATCTAAATAAGTAACTTCAAAACCTTGACGCTCTAATTCACGACATGTGTCCAAAACTGCTTTATGCTCAGTTTTACACGTAATAATGTGCTTACCTTTTTTCTTATAAAAGTTAGCGGCACCTTTTATGGCAAGGTTATTTGACTCAGTAGCACCTGAAGTGAAAACAATTTCACGAGGGTCTGCATTAAGAAGGTCAGCAACTTGATTACGGGCAATATCTACCGCTTCTTCAGCTTGCCAGCCAAATTTATGTGAACGAGATGCAGGGTTACCGTAAAAACCGTCAGTAGTCATATACTGCATCATTTTTTCTGCAACACGTTTATCTACAGGTGTTGTAGCTGAGTAATCAAAATAAATAGGAAGCTTCATTCGCTAACGTTCTCCAGTTTGACAACACGCATTTAGTGCATGTCGTGCATAATGTTTTTGGTTTCTATTAATGTTTCTAATGACGACATTGCTTTGCTTGCTTGCGCATGAGCTTCATCTTGTCGTTGAGACACTAATTTTACATTACGCTGTCCAACGAGCTCTGACAGCGTTATGCTCTTTAAAAAATCTTCAATTCGATCACTTAAGCCTTCCCACAAATTATGCGTTAAGCATTCATCACCATTTTGACAATTGCCTTTACCTGCACATCGGGTAGCATTAATAGATTCATCAACAGCATTAATTACGTCTGCAACTGAAATTTCTGCAGAGCACATTCCTAAACGATAACCACCGCCAGGACCTCTTATGCTATTTACCAAGCCATATTTTCTTAAGCGTGAAAATAGTTGTTCAAGATATGACAAAGAAATTCCTTGTCTCTCTGATATATCAGCTAAAGGTACGGGTCCTGTTGCTGCGTGAATTGCCACATCTAACATAGCAGTTACTGCGTAACGCCCTTTTGAAGTCAGTTTCATTGTGTACCCCTATCGAATCGTCGGCAATTTTACATAACCCTATAAAATAGTCAA
>CAJWBY010000258.1 GCA_913020705.1 uncultured Colwellia sp. | reverse complement strand
GGTCTTCGAATTCAATCATAAATCGATTCAAGGCCGTTTTCCAGTTTCTTATCGGCATCGTCCATTTTTTGGATGCTGCATCTATCGCAAGGTAAACCACTTTTCTCGCTGAATCATCAGACGGAAATAACTTACGTTTTTTAATCGCCTTTCGAATAACACTGTTAAGTGATTCTATCGCATTCGTTGTGTAGATAGCTTTGCGAATGTCTTGGGGGTATTTGAATAACGTATTTAGATTTGACCAATGTGCTCGCCAAGAACGACTGATTTGTGGGTATTTATCATCCCAACGTAAGCAGAAGTTATCGAGTTCAAGTAGTGCCTCTTCTTCTGTTACTGATTGATATATTCGCTTCAAATCAGCGGTGACAGCCTTGTAATCTTTCCAGGGAACATACTTCATCGAATTACGCACCATATGAACAATACAGAGCTGAACTTGGGTTTGAGGGAATACGGTATTAATTGCTTCAGGGAAACCTTTCAGGCCATCAACACAAGCAATCAGGATGTCATTTACCCCTCTATTTTGAAGCTCCGTCAATACATTCAACCAGAACTTAGCTCCTTCGTTTTCCGATATCCACATACCCAACAGCTCTTTATGGCCTTCGATATTCACACCTAAAGCCAGATAAATAGCTTTATTGATAACGTGTTTATCTTGTCTGATTTTTACAACCAAACAGTCGAGATAAACAATAGGATAGACTGAATCTAATGGTCTAGCTTGCCATTCAATGACTTGCTCTATCACGGCATTGGTGACACGAGATATCAATGTGGGTGAAATGTCAGCATCATACATTTCTTTGAACGTATCAACGATTTCCCTCGTTGTCATGCCTTTAGCATACAGGTACAAGATTTTATCGTCCATTGACGTAAATCGCGTTTGGTTCTTTTTGACTAATTTGGGTTCAAAGCTTCCTTCTCTATCGCGTGGGGTTTCAAGCTCAACTTGACCGTCTTCCGTGCGAATAGATTTCGAGGAGTAGCCATTTCGGCTATTGTTCGTGGTGGATTGCTCATGAAGTGCATAACCAAGATGTTCTTCAAGCTCAGCATTTAAAGCGGCTTCAACGGTTATCTTTGTTAATATTCTACGAAAGTCGGTTAAGTCTTGCTCGGACTTAATACCTTTGGCTGCTTGCTTAGCAAATACTTCTAGTTCTTTCTTATTCATAGTCTGCCTATCCTAAACCCTATATGGGTATTAATGATAGGCAGTTACACAGATTTTGTTACAGGGTCGATAAAAAGGAATTACCGATGTCACAATTACCTTCTGACCTACTTTTATAACGTTATTAGAATACACACCCTCTAAATTTTTTATCATCATGTATAAAAAACACTCATCAAGTGCCAATCAAAACACTCATAGTCTTCAGCTCTCTAGAAAATCTCGTCAGAAATTCCATTAAATATCTAATAAAACTAATATGTAATTAGGCAATAAAATGTTGAACTTGTTAATTTTATTTTAGTAAATTTCATCATTACATGAGGTTTTTAAAAAGAATGTCGTATATCCACACACAGATAAAAATCACTAATACTCCTGTTGTTCTTAATGCTAACGATTAGAAAAATATTAATGAATCTTGACGAATATTGGAAAGTTACCGAGTACATTGTAAGTAACTCAGGGATAGATAGGTATTCTTCGTCAGTTTATGATGAAGTAAATATCCAAACAGACCGTATTAATAATTATATGAGTTTTCATAGTTCTCAAGATATATGGGGGACTTGCTTACTAACAAAAAAAGAGTGTTGTTTAAAATTTAATGACTTAGATGTTATCTTCAAATCCGGACATCGAATGAAAGTGATAAGTAATATAAAGACGGGAGAGGTAGTCAGGCTCATTAATATTAATACTGGGGAGTGGGATCAAACAGGTGCCTTTGTAGAAAATGAGTATATAACTCTATTGAGTTTTTTTTACCATAGCATTGCAATTTTTGTCGCATTTATAACTTCACTGTTGGGCATGATTTTAGGTCCTATAATATTTATAGGTGGTTCAATCATTATTTTTAACGCATATAAACTGATCGATATGAGTCCTGTTTGCAAAGAGATTCTTCAGTCAGGGGTAAGTTGTTTGATATTAGCTTTACTGGTTTCTTATCCTTGGATAAATGGTAGTTACGGTCATGTTGACCTTGTAAGTATAATGGTTACAAACTTTATTATGATCCAAATTGTCGTGTGCTTTTATATGAGGCTCATTCGAAGAGCGAGTAATATAGGGGAGCAAATCAATTCTAAAGTCGCCTATTTACTAAAATATAGTTGATAAGTTAAAAGAGTAATGATTTCTGCAATTATTACTCTTTTAACGAAAGGGAAAGTTGACTTAACCGTTTGTTATTTCTATTATCTATACAGATTTTTAAATGGTTTGTATGAAAATAAATGAAAGAAACGACTAATGTTTACGAGCATTTTAATTGTCTAATTGAGCTAACCGAAAAAGAAAGAACTTCCTACCTTAATCAACACTTTAATGATGACTCAGCTGATAAAGCTGAACTCATTGCGTTACTTGACTGTTATCAATCTTCCGATGAGAATACCCAGTGGCGTACGCTTATAGCGGGTCATGCTAAAGATATGACCGGTGACGATGGTGTTGAACACTTATCGGGAACTGTGGTCGGTCAATTTACTTTAAAAGAGGTTATTGGCCGAGGCGGTATGGGAGTTGTTTATTCTGGCACTCGAACCGACGGGAAATTAGCACAACAAGTCGCTATTAAGTTTCTATATCCATCCATCATGCATTTAATCGGTGAAAACCTTGTACACAACGAAGCCTATATTCTTTCAAAACTAAACCATCAAAATATTACCCATGTACTTGATGCAGGCACATCAGCAGCAGGTCATCATTATTTTGCCATGGAATATGTTGATGGCATTGCTATTGATGTTTATTGCCAACAAAACAAGTTAACGATTAAGCAACGTCTAAATTTATTTTTAAAGGTGTGTGATGCCATTAGCAAAGCACACCTGTTAAATATTGCGCATACCGATATAAAACCGGGGAATATTCTTGTTAATAAAGAGGGGGTGGTTAAAGTCTTAGATTTTGGTATCGCCAAGCTAATTCACGGTGACAGCACAAGCCAACATCAGAAAATGGTTCAGCGTTACCTGCGTGCACTCAGTATTAATTATGCCTCACCTGAGCAACTCAAGAATGATAAATTAACATTGCAAACAGACCAATATTCTTTGGCTATTCTTCTTCACCAATTACTCACTGAACGAACACCTTTTTCTCGAGATAAACACGCAATAAATGAAATTATTGAGCAAGTGGTTAAAGGGCAAGTCCCATCATTAATTAGTCAAGTCAGCTCATTGAAAGCAAAGTGGCAATTAACGGGTGACATTAATCATATTGTTAAAAAGGCGTTGTCTCCATCGCCAGAGCAACGTTATAAAACATTAACTGATTTCAGTAGTGATCTTTACCGTTATTTAAAAAAGCGGCCTATCAGTATTAAAAGTCATAGTCGTATTTATAACGCTCAAAAATGGTTGGCACGCTCTCCCGCACAAGCGTTTGTATTGCTGATATCACTCTCAGCCTCAGTATTATTTTGGCAACAAAATATTCAAATAGAAAAAGAAAAAAACAATGCATTAGAAGTCGCTAATCAACTGTCTGCAATGTTTGAATCAACAGATCCCAGCCATGGTGGAAACTCTGATTTAAAAGCTATTGATATTTTAACCAAAGGCGAGCAAACCATTAAAGCATCACTAAGCATTAGTGATGCTGTTAAGTATCATCTGTTAACCGTATTAGCTAAAAGTTATAGCGGCATTGGTTATAATCAACAAGCAGAAAGTCTTTTAGAAGAGGTGTTAAGCAATAAAGATAAGTTAACTCCTAAGCAATATGAACAAGTACTGTTAACTTTAGCTAGAAGCTTAAGAGGGCAACGTAAAAATAAAAGGGCAGAGGTCGTTTTTAATCAGTTGCTTGCTCACGATGAAAAGTATCCTATTTCTATACAAGATAGATTATCGACATATTTAAAGTTGGCAGATTTAGGTTATAGCAATTATTCAGGTAGCAAGTTGTATGAAAAATACAGGAATAAAGCAAAAGCTTTAACTGGGCAGCTGACAAATACTGACAAAGCTCGTCTGGTACTTTACGACGTTGAAGATGAAAGCAGAAAACTCTGGAGCGAATATAAAGGGGATGGCTCTAAAGTGATAAACTTAGAAAAATACCAAGAAGGTATCAAAATACTTATTCTAAAATTAGAACAAGCATTACCCATTACAGGCAGCGATTACGATTTAAAATTACAGGTCATCAGTGAATTGTCTTCTTTGTACTTTGAAACTGAAGGTGCGAATAGCTCAGCGGCTAAAAATTTAATCACGGGTCAGTTAGACAAAATTATATCTACCTTGGGAGAAAACAACGTAATTTCAGCCAATTGGTATTATAAACTTGCAACTAAAAGCTTTGACGATAAAAATTTTATTGAATCTGAATTGGAGAAACAGATCAATGAACATTAATGAAATTAAATCTCA
>CAJWBY010000257.1 GCA_913020705.1 uncultured Colwellia sp. | reverse complement strand
CATATTTAGAGAAAGATATTAACGCTCTTAAAAATGGCGAAGGCATTGATGGTCTTATAAATAACTTAAGTCTATTTAGAGGCAACAATCTTTACCTCACTGCAGATGACTTAGCTTATCAAGGTGTTAGAAGTAAGATATTCCCTTTATTCTACTCAACTATTCGGTCTAAAGATGCTCGTGACTGGACAGATACTAATATGCCTCTATATTCACGTAATATTGGGTTTAATAATGCTTTAGAAAGGCATCATATTTTCCCAAAAAACTTTCTTAAGAAAAAGTATGATGCTAGTAATGCCATTGAAAAAAACTTAATTAATGAAATTGCAAACAATGCACTGATTACTCAAAAATCAAATATTAAAATTTTAGATGGAGACCCTGTAGAGTATTTGCCAGAAGTTGATCAAGAACAGCTACGGAAGCAGTTTGTACCAACAGATAAAGAGCTTTATACACTGGATAACTTCGAATTATTTCTTCAAAAAAGACGAAAATTACTCGCGGATGGAATTAATCAGTTTTTGGCTTCGTTTTATGAATATAAAACTGAAAATCTCATAGCATCTGACTTGCAGCACTTTGACGAATCAATTGAAAAAATTGAAGTTGCAATAAGAGAAAAAATAGCATCTATACTTGAAAATGCTGCTGAATTAGATGCTTATAAAGAATTAATTCCATCGCATATACAGAAGAAAATAAAAGATAAGATTGATAACTATCTAGCCAAAAATCCAGGAGAAAATCCTGAAGAGTTTTCAAGTCTAGAGGCAAGATTGAATTTCTTTGATATTAATGAGTACAAAGAAGTTATTACCAATAAAGATAACTGGAAATATTTTGAAGAAACATTTGGAAAAGTGACTGTCCTTCAAAATCGTTTTCATCAATTAGGTGAGTTGCGGAACTGTATCCGTCATTCTCGATCACTCAATGAAGTATCCCAAAAAGAAGGTGAAGCGGCAATTGCATGGTTTGAGGCAATCTTATTCAGAAACACCGCCGAATGAATCAACAAGAACTAGAGAAATACCTTTGGGGTGCAGCCACCAGCTTACGCGGTACAATTGATGCCGGTGACTATAAGCAGCACATTTTCCCGTTACTATTCTTTAAACGAATTAGTGATGTCTACGATGAAGAGTTTGAACAAGCACTGGCAGAAAGTGATGGTGATTTAGAGTTCGCTGCCTTTGAAGAGAACCATCGTTTTCAAATCCCTAAAGGCTCACATTGGAATGATGTACGTGAAGTCACGGTTAATGTCGGTATGGCGTTGCAAGAAGCCATGCGTGAGATTGAAAAAGCCAATCCTGATACCTTGTATGGCATATTCGGTGATGCGAGCTGGACCAATAAAGAACGCTTATCTGACGAAACACTGCTTAACCTGGTTGAGCATTTCTCCAAGCATAAATTAAACCTCAGTACCGTACCTGATGATCAACTTGGCAATGCCTACGAATACCTGATCAAACAGTTTGCTGATGACAGCGGCCACACGGCTGCCGAGTTTTATACCAATCGCACCGTCGTTAAACTAATGACAATGATAATGAACCCTCAGCCAGGAGAAAGTGTTTATGACCCTACTTGTGGTTCAGGTGGTTTGTTGTTGAACTGCGCCTTACATTTAAAAGATGAAGGTAAAGAATATCGAACGTTGAGATTATATGGTCAGGAAATAAACCTGATCACCTCATCCATTGCCCGAATGAACATGTTCCTTCACGGTATCGAAGAGTTCAGCATTGTGCGTGGTGATACGCTAGCTAACCCAGCCTTCATTGAAAATGACGAACTGCAAAAATTTAACGTCATACTCGCCAATCCACCTTACTCAATAAAGTCATGGGATAGAAAGAGTTTTGAGAGTGATCCCTATGGCCGTAATGTGTGGGGTACACCACCACAAGGTTGTGCTGATTATGCGTTTCAGCAGCATATTCATAAAAGTCTTGATGAGCAAAATGGCCGTTATGCAATCCTTTGGCCGCACGGTATTCTATTCCGTGATATGGAAGCTGAAATGCGCAGGAAAATGTTGGAATCGGATCAAATCGAAGCGGTTATTGGTTTGGGTGCAAACTTATTTTACAACTCACCAATGGAAGCCATGATTTTAGTGGGTAACACTAATAAGCCAATAGAGCGAAAAGGTAAGGTGATATTTGTTAACGGTAAAGATGACGTAGTTGATAATAAAGGCTTAGCTTATTTAACGCCTGAGCATATCAATAAGCTTTACCAAGCCTATAAAGATTTTACTGATATACCGCATTACGCCAAAGTTGCCACTTTAGATGAAATCATGGATTTTGATGGCAATATGAATATTAACTTTTACGTTAAGCGTGATAATTCAGATAATGAGATTGATTTTAAAGAAGCGTTAACTGATTGGGTGAGTGCCAGCAGTGATTTAAAAATCTCAATGAATGCTTTGTTCAAGGATGAAGAGTAATGGAAGTATTATTAGAAAAAGCCATTGATGGGCTAAACTTAGATCGCTCTGATTGGAAATTAGTAAAGTTTGGTGATGTAGCTATTCAGCAAAAGCAAACGGTAGACCGAGAAAACACAGATTTAACTCGTTATGTAAAAGGCGAGCATATGTATTCAGAAGACCTGCATCTACGAGTATGGGGTGAACTGAAAGATGAATATCTGGGACCTGCGTTTATTCGTAAATTTGAAGAAGGTGATATTTTGTATGGCTCTCGTCGAACTTATCTTCGCAAAGTGGTTATTGCTCCATTTGAAGGTATAACCTCAAATACGACTTTTGTTATGAAGGCAAATGAAGAGAAAATTGATAAACGACTTTTACCGTTCATTATGCTGTCAGAGGCATTTAGTCAACATTCAATAAAAAACTCTAAGGGGTCGGTTAATCCATATGTTAATTGGAAAGATTTATCAAAATATGAGTTTTTATTACCTAAATTAAATCAACAAAAACAAATAGTAGATTTGTTGATAACAATGGATGAAACACTACAAAGTGATATTAAGGTAAAGGAAGGCTGTTTAACTTATGAAAAGTGCGAAGAAAAAGAAACATTTTTATCACATAGCTCAGAAGGTGCTATTCACTCTCCTTTAGGATTAATCAAAAGTAGTTGGAGATGTTTAACATTAGAGCAACTAATAGATAAAAATTTTGTCCTTTCACATTTAGATGGTAATCATGGTTCTTTTTATCCAGCTAATAATGAATTCGTGCAGGAAGGTGTACCTTATATATCCGCTAACTGTATAGATGATGATAAAATTTCTTTTATCAAAGCTAAATATCTGACTAAACAAAGAGCTTCAGTATTTAAGAAAGGAGTGGCCATTAATGGCGATATACTTCTAGCGCATAACGCAACTGTAGGCCCTGTTTGTATTTTAGAAACTGAGTTGCCAAAAGTTATATTGAGTACGACGCTAACTTATTACAGAGTAAATCCTGAAAAGGTCTATAGGGATTATCTTTTTCATTTTATGAAGTCTAGATTGTTTCAATCACAATTAGAGCGAGTGATGAACCAATCGACGAGGAATCAAGTTCCAATAACTACACAAAGAAAACTATTTTTTTTGATTCCACCACTTTTAGAACAACAAAAAGCAATAATAAGGTTAAAAGAGTATGTTCAATTAAGAAAATTTGCTGATATAAAACAAATACAGACGAAAAAGTTACAAAAATCAATAATTAACCAGGTGTTTTAGCTATGTCATTTACCGAATTAAACAGCGTAGAACACTATATCATCCATCAAATCAGCGGCGTAAATCTCAACCTAGGCCAAGTTTCAGAAACATCTAAAGAAACCTATGGCGGCCAGTGGCAATATCAATCATCCGAACAGATTGGTCGTGGCGTTAATGAGGTGATGGTCGAAGTAGAAGTCAAAGCCGCTTTACTTCGCCTAAACCCTGAAATCAACCAAAAACCTGAATTGGCTGATGAAGTCATCTACAAACTGCGCGCTATTTTAATTTCGGTGAATCAAATTGGTTTGGTTAAAGCCAATGAAGAATTCTTTAAGTGGCTAACAGGTGAAAAAACCATGCCCTTTGGCGAGAATAATCGCCATGTACCAGTTCGGTTAATCGACTTTGATGATTTAACCCAAAATAAATACATTGTCACCAATCAGTTTCGTATTCATCACCGTGAAACCAAAATACCCGATGTAGTATTAATGATTAACGGTATTCCGGTAGTTGTCGGTGAAGCGAAAACACCGATACGGCCCTCAGTAAGCTGGCTAGATGGCGCGCATGAAGTACATAACATTTATGAAAATGCTGTGCCTCAATTATTTGTGCCAAATATCTTATCGTTTGCTACCGAAGGTAAAGAATTGTTCTATGGTGCAATACGCTGTCCATTAGAATTCTGGGCTCCGTGGCGTATAGAGAATGATGATGAGGCGATTGCTAAAAGTCTAGGCTTAGCTGAAATAGGTAAAGAGCTAAGCGACTTACTTAAACCCGCTCGATTACTGGATATACGTAAGCGTCAATTAAACCACACATTCTAAACAGCCCTAAAAAATGACAAACTGATACCTTTTAAAATTTACAGAGGTATAGTTATGACGTCATCT
>CAJWBY010000256.1 GCA_913020705.1 uncultured Colwellia sp. | reverse complement strand
AAGCCTCTAGGCAACGTCCACGAGGACTATTAATCGCAACAGAAACAGCATCAGAGTTAACATTAAAATCACTGCCATTTTCTTTATCAAGGATTAATTCAAGTGTACTTTTAACTGTTTCCGATAAACTTAAATCAAAAGCTCGTTCATCTTTTTCACAGCCAGATTCCACCAATCGACAATAAGAACTCACAACCCAATGTTTATCACCAATAAACAGACCTGGCTCATTGTTATCAGGAGATTGCCAGAACGAGTCCTTTTGGAATAGGTTGTGAGAAAAATCCAGTAATTTAGGCCATAAATTATCCCAAACTAGCTCCTTTTTACCAGACCATAATTTTGAATACGAAGAAAATATCTCGTTTAAATAATGTGGCTTGAGGTCGATGAAATGTTCAAGGTTATTTAAAACTGTACAATCGTCAAGCGAAACAAGTGCACCAAAAGTTTCGACTAACCCCTCTAAACCTGGTTCGCGAAAATGGCCAGCATACTTATATTCATTCAGAAATTTTACCAATAGGATTGGATTTTCTAGCATTACAGCTAACTCTGTTACCGTGAGTGGTGATTCATTAACTACTACACCACCGCTTGTATAACAAGAGAAGTCTGGATGGTCTGGTTCAACGCCAGAAATTGCAATGCACTTTTGATAATTAACGTTTGCTGTTTCACTGACATCTTTAATTGCAATATACCAATTCGACTGCTTGTATGCGGTAGGTTTATCTTCAATAGCACCAGTTTCATCATTAGTTACTAGTAACCCATCTATTGATTCAATGACTGATGTTTGTTGTCCCTCATTGAGTTGAGCAAAATTCTTGTTTAGAAAGTGCCATAGTTCATGGCGATATTTATCATTAAAATGATTACTATCAATTAATAAGTTAATGGTTTCATAATCAATTTGTCCGAAACATTCACTTGCGACAAAAATGCCTATTCGCTTAATCGTTTCATAACTACTAGAAATTATATCGATAAGTTTTGCATTAGATTCTACAGTTTGATTTGATTGTAAATATCCTAACAATGTGTCCCTATACAACTTTAAAATAATATCGTCAGCATCATCACTACGGCTATTTTGTTTATGCTCTGGTATGGCATTGCGCCAGATGTTCGACCATTTATCATTGCCGTTTATTTCTAGGACTTTTGTCAGTTTCTGCTCAAACTGTTCGACAGCAGCCAAACCTAGTTGCTTACCAAGTTCATTAGCCGATTTTTTTACAAACTCATTCGCTTGATAACCATCAAGTTGTAATACAGCTTCCGGCTTGTTGTTTGAATATCGAGTTTCAACACTACTAATGATGAATAAAGTATCTAGTAAATATAAAGCAAGGGTTTTAGATTGCTCATTATTGTTACCAACAAGGTCAACTACCCATTCACTGATTTCCTTACTTACAATATATTTATCAAATCTGTCATTCAGCCAGTAACTAACACAATTTAAATCATCAATTGAAATTCTATCTAACGGTAAGTTTCTTAAGATCTTGCTGAACTGCCACCAGGTTCGATAGTTGCTGTACTCATTGTCGATAGCATATTGAGTAACTTCTTTTAACAGTGCTAGATATTTTTTAGCACTTTCTCGATCATTATTTTCTTTGATCTTGATAGATGATGTAACTAAATACTCTGTAATTGGCCAAGAAAGGATTTGAACAGTATTATCTTTCTTTTCTACTGGGGCAGGGTTTAGTTTAGGATTTAAATATCCCGCGTCTACAAAGGCATCAAACCAAATTAAATCATCAACTTTTTTGAATAGCCAAGGCTCTAATGCGGGTTCATTTTTTACACGTTGTAGTGCGTTTCTTTGTTTTACTGTTAATTGTTCACTCATGATAGATCATCATCAAGTCCAGCCAATTGATCGGCCAATCTTGCTCCACCAAAATCGAGAAGGTTTACCCATTTTTCAATGATACTTGTTTGTTGTTCAAAGTTTTCATGATCTTTTAGAAAACCAATCAGCTTTGCATTAAAAGACTTTCTGTAATATTTGCTTAACTTGTCGAACAATAATTGTTCCCCGCTAAAAAATCCTTGTGATATGAATAATTTGGTTTCAGGTGCCCCAGCTTGACTACTTGATTTTAATACATATTCCAGAATTTCAGTTTCCTCTAATCCGTAACCTAAAAATAATACTGTTTTGTTCAAAAAAAGCTTCTCTAAAAATTCGGGAATTTCACTTGAAGAGTAATGATTTAAATAGTCTGTTGTCGTTATCACCATACTTCCTGGTTCATCTATACAGCCATGCAGATGAATAACGGCACCTTTCTGGTCCAAGTTTGCACTTAATAAATCTTGACGATGAAAATAGCGCCATTCATTTTCATTCTTACCTTTAGATAGCTCTGGGGCAATTAACTTGTCATAGTTGGTCGTGACAAAAGTACAACCGAATTCATTTATACTTTTATAAATATCACTATATTCTTTCGACAATGTAAAAATATTTTTATAATCAACCTCAGTGCCATTTTCACTTTCTTCATCAAGTATTTTTGCAATAGACAGGCGTTTTCTAGGATCAGGTAGAGCGTTAATCATTTCTTTTTCATAATGATTTATCACTCTATTAGTAACCAATTGCTCAACAACAGCGTAAGCAAACCCATCCCAAGATTGGTGACCAACAAGACGCGAAATACCAGCACCAATAAACAAAACAAGTGAGCCTTCTTTTGCCGCTGTGATGATTTCTGGCTCTAATTCGGGCATTTCTCTTAATACATCAGCCATTAATTAACTCTCACTTTTCCTGTAAGTAGGTCTTGCATCAGGCCTTTTTTTTGTAATTTTAGTTTTTCTAAATAAGCAGTTTCTTCTTCAATTAATTTATCTACTGCTTGGAGCTTATTAATAATTTTTTTTTGCTCACATATAGGTGGCATTGCTATTAAGAAATTTAATATATCAGAGCCTGGAAGGTTACCTAATGTACCTTGTCGAACGTATTTGTTGACTTGCTGTTCAGCAAAAAAAGTCTGCATATACACTTTAATGAAATATGGTAAAGCACCATTATTCAGATTCAATTTAACCGCATAAGCACTAGGTATAAAATTATAAGATTGTTCTTCAAAAACCGCTGTTAATCCACAATCCGCAGTTGTAATCATTACTAAATCACCAGACTTCAATATATGGTGTCTTATTTTCGATAATGGAATATCTGCAACAGGAGCTTGATCATATAATATTTCCCCTTTTTTAGTAAAATCAGTTCCTCTGATCGTTTTTACATTACCTCCATCATTGTAAAATTCCGCATCGAATCTAGGTCCATATAGATATTTATTAATAAAGCTACCTAGCACGGTATAGTTCCAATCCTTCGGCACCCAGCCTAATTCGGTTTCTTGATAGAGTTCAGGGGATTCAGTGACACTTGGGCGAAGTTGGCCGTAGTTTTTATTGATTTCAGGTGTGCCTGATAGGTCAGTACCACGAGTGAATAAATCCGCCATCATGCCTTGTTTAACCGAGGCGTATTTGTCGATTAAGTTTTGTGTGTTTTCAATTAAGTTATCAGCAGTGCTTAATATCTTAGAGATCTTTTGTTGTTGCTCATATGGTGGAAACTCAATCTCAAAATTATCTGTATCTTTCTTATTCACCTCTAAAAAGGTACTGCCGATACCAAGCACTTCGTAAGCTGCTTTTTTTCTTTTCATTTGATAATACAAAAACCAGATATCAGTATTAGTTTTTGGGATTAAGGATTTAAATCCTTGGTTAGTACAACATTCAATACCCGATACCTTCATTTCTCCTAGAGTAGCTCTAGAGGTCATTAGTATTGTGTTTATTGGCAGTATTTTTGCCGAGCTATTGCTTAATCCTTTTTTTGATATTTTTTCTTTTGCCAGCTTAAGTACTCTTGAATTTCCACGAGTTATATCAGTAGGTGTTACCCAATCAATTTCAGCAGGGGACCAAAATTCTGTTGCATCTCGACTTGGTGTTCCACCACTTACAACGTCCGCAATTTCAGATAGTTTTTTTATACTCCAATCAGAGGGTAGAATATTATTCATAACCCAACTCCTGCAAAAATTCATCTAACAAGACTGCTTGCTCATCACGCTCACTAAGAATATCCTTCACCGTAACCGCATATTTGTTATGCAGGTTTTCAACGTTTTTAACAAGTTGACTGACTAACTGACGAAGGTATTTGTTAAAGCTTTCTTGCATTTGCAGCTTAAAGAGCTGCTCAATAAGGATTTTTGCATCAGAGAGCTCAATATCATTTCGAGCAGCCTGTATTAAGTCGTCCTTTTTCTTTTCAGATTCTTTGATACCTGCTTTTAGTTGCTTAAGTTCATCTTCAAGTATTTTGTGAGCGGATAACTTGCTATCAATAACAGAGAATTGCTTCATAGCATTATTGCCTTGTTTCGCTAGGCTCTCTATTAACTCAATATTTTGTAATGATACATTTTGTGTTTTGGCTAGGTTGAATAGAGCTTTGTACAAATCAAAATTAGGTTCTTTTTTTGTGATTTTTGTATAGTCACCTTTCTTAGTGCCTTTAGGTAAACCCGCTTCTGCTTTGATTTGATTCAATGCATCG
>CAJWBY010000255.1 GCA_913020705.1 uncultured Colwellia sp. | reverse complement strand
GCTAATATCGAGCTATCAGCATATTTGAATTTAAACCGGATAGTATAATCATTGATTTTTTCAATACTATTAACAACATTAGAAAAACTTACACTTTGAAAAAATGGATATTTACCACCAGAAACCTGATGAAAAGGATGCTCAGGCATCAATATACGATTAAAACTAAATAATACATCATCAGCATTAAAAAAACGTGTTGGTGTAAAGTAATCTGTTGTATGAAAAGCTACATCTTTACGCAAATAAAATGTAATCATTTTACCATCACGTGTTACATGCCAAGACTTAGCAAGTGAAGGCGCAATTGTATTTTCCTCCCCCCTAAATGAAATTAATCTGTTATATAATTGATTTGATGTAGCATCAATTGTTGTACCAGAAGTGACAGTTTGGGGATTAAAACTTTCAGGAGAGCCTTCAGAGCAATACACAATACTATGGTTACTTAACGACTCATCATTATCAGTGTTACATGCCGATAGCAGGCATAAAAACGGCAATAATATTGTTTTTAATAAGTATTGTTTAACAGCTAATGTCGACATATAAACTAAACTACCCTTCGTCTACTGCACTTTCTAATAAGTTATACTTTTTCAAATAACCTCTTAGTTGATGATAGGTTAATTTGAGTGCATCAGCAGTTTTCTTTTGATTATACTGGCAATTTTCTAAAGCTGATTTAATAAGATCAATTTCATAATCTTGAGAAAGATCTTTTAGCGATAGAGGAAACTCTAATGACTTACTTGCTGGAATTTGCTGTTGAATAATTTCTTGACGTTTTTCTTCTACAGAGCTGTCATCAATATTCTGAATTGGAACAGGCAGCCTATCTTGAGTTTTAATACGCTGAGAAGGACGATATGGCGATTCAAAAGGATCAATAACGAGATCATGAACGGGTAAATGTGGGTTATTACAACGATAAACACTTCGTTCTACAACATTTTTTAATTCACGAACATTACCTGGCCAATGATAATCAAGCATTGAGCGTTTAGCTTTTTCGGTAAAGCCACTGAACAGCTCAAACTCTAATTCACGGGCCATACTCATTGCAAAGTTCTCGGCTAGCAAAAGTATGTCTTCCATTCGCTCTCTAAGTGGTGGAAGCGTAATAACGTCGAACGCAAGACGGTCTAATAGATCAGCTCTAAATTCACCAACATCAGCTAACGTTGGCAAATCTTCATTAGTTGCTGCAATTAAACGAACATTTGTTGTAATGGTTTTTGAGCCACCAACACGTTCAAATTCACCATATTCAACAACTCTCAATAATTTTTCTTGTATAAGGCCAGAAGTATTGGCTATTTCATCAAGAAATAGCGTGCCGTTGTTGGCTCTCTCAAAGCGACCTTCATGGCGTTTACCTGCACCAGTGAATGCACCACTATCATAGCCAAACAACTCTGTTTCCAATAAGTTTTCATTTAAAGCAGCACAATTAAGCTTTAAATAGTTTTGATCCCAACGTTTAGATAAGTAATGTAGACGAGCAGCAATGAGTTCTTTACCGGTGCCTCTTTCTCCTATAATAAGCACAGGTTTACTTAAAGGAGCTATTTGTGATACTTGCTCTAAAACTTCAAGAAAACTGTTTGCTTGTCCAAGAAGATTATCTTTTTGGTTAAAACGAGACATTGCTTGACCTAATAATTGGTTTATTTCACTAACAAATAGTGTATTTTATTAATCATCAGGTTTGAAGTGTTTTTTTAATTAATAATAATTTCTTTTAAAACATAATGTTAAGTTAATAAAAAAACTTGGCGCAGAACATGAATAAAGGATAATAGTTAAATTAAAATAAATAAATGAATGAGGTAGTTGTTATGGGTATTTTTTCTAGGTTTACAGATATTATTAATTCGAATATTAACAACCTGTTAGATAAAGCAGAAGATCCTGCAAAAATGGTACGACTGATCATTCAAGAAATGGAAGACACGCTGGTTGAAGTGCGTTCGTCATCCGCTAAAACTTTAGCAGATAAGAAAGATTTAGCACGTCAAGCCATGCGTTTTGAAAAAGATGAGCAGTTGTGGCAAGAAAAAGCAGAGTTAGCTTTAAGTAAAGGCCGTGAAGATTTAGCAAGAGCAGCCTTAATTGAAAAGAAAAAATGTGGCGAAAACGCAGCATCACTTGTCGACGAGTTGGGCCATGTGGATGAACACATCGCTAAATTACAAAGTGAAATTTCTCAGTTACAAGAAAAATTAGCTGATGCCAAATCGAGACAAAAAGCTATTATAATGAGAGAGCAAACAGCTACTTCCCGTTTAAAAGTAAAAAGGAAAATCGATAGTGGCCGTGTTAATGATGCTCTTAGCCGCTTTGATAGCTATGAACGCAAAATTGATGATATTGAATCACAGGTAGAGTCTCTCGATTTAGGCAGTAAATCATTAGCAGATGAAATTTCTGATTTAGAATCTGATCAAAATATTGATGATGAATTAGCGCAATTGAAAGCTAAAATAAAGTCAGAAAAAAAAGCTAAATAACTCAGTTGATATTGAATAACGAATAATAAGGAGAAGTATTGTGGAAGAACTTATAATGGTTCCAGTCATCATTTTTATGCTGTTGGTTGCGCCTATTTGGTTGATTTTACACTACCGAAGTAAGCGTCAAATAAACCAAGGGTTTAGTGAAGAAGAATATACGCAATTATCAGAACTTTCTGAATTAGCAGATAAAATGACCGATAGAATTAAAACACTTGAAGCTATCTTAGATGCAGAGACACCAGACTGGAGAAATAATGTATGAAACAGAAACGCCGAGGAGAATTATACAGAAACTCAAGCCAAGGGAAAATTGCTGGAGTCTGTGCTGGTTTAGCTGATTACTTTGGTTGGGAAACTTGGTTAGTTCGTATATTGGTAGTTTCTGGTGTCCTATTAGGTATGGGTTGGTTTATTGTTATTTATATTGCAGGTTGGTTTATATTAGATAAAAAACCGGGCACATTAAATAAAAAAGAACAAAAAGCACAATCACAGTATGCAGCACAAACAAATCATGTCGAACCTGAACTTTCGTCTGAATCGATTAAAGTAAAGTCTCGTATTTGGCAGGCAGGAGAGCCACCAAAGCAAGCTTTTCATGATATTAGAAATAAGTTCAAATCGTTAGAAAGGGAAGTTCGTGTCATGGAACGTTATGTTACATCGCCAGAGTTTACTGTTTCTCGAGAAATTAATAAGCTGTAATCAGCAATAACAAAAAAGCGGCTTTGGCCGTTTTTTTTGTTATTTATGAGGGAATATTTAAGATAATGACTTGTCTTTATGATTAAATGTAACCATTAAATATTATTAGTTACTAAGGCTTTAGCCTTGGGTTAAATATTCAGTGAAGACAAATCATGGCTATAATAAATAAAAAAAAGCTCAATAGATTGAAACAAAAAGCGAATGATTTATTTAATCGAACGCTAGACCAGCACGTTACTTTGGCTGTTACAGGCCTTAGTCGTAGTGGTAAAACTGCCTTTATTACTTCGCTTGTCAATCAACTTGTTAATGAAGGAAGTAATTCAAAACTCAGTTTTTTCAATGTTGTTCATCAAGGTCGCTTTATTGCAGCGAAACGAGTCCCTCAAAAACATTTACATATTGGCCGCTTTGAGTATGACAGAGCAATGTCTGCTTTTTCTCAAACTGAGCCTACATGGCCCGAACCTACACACGGTATTAGCGAAATGCGACTAGCCATTCGTTATAAACCCAAAGAATCATTGTTGAAATATGCGAGTGACACAGCAACTCTATATTTAGATATTACTGATTATCCAGGTGAATGGTTGCTTGACTTACCTATGTTAAGTCAAACATTTGAACAGTGGTCAAAACAAACGACGCAATTGCTTAATACACAACCGAGATTCAAATCAGCTGAAAATTTCATTGAAAAAGTTAATCGAATAGACCCTTTTGCAACGATTGATGAGCAATTACTGGCTGACCTATCAAAAGAATATACCGAACTTTTATTACACTTTCGCCACGAACTTGGTTTGTCGGTAATTCAACCGGGGCGTTTTATTCTCCCGGGTGAATTGGAAGATGCACCTATTTTACAATTCTTTCCTTTTACAAATTTTGAACAACTTGATAAAAATGCTTATCAAAATGCCAATGATGATTGCTTAATTGGCATGCTAAGAGCAAGATTTATTGAATACAAAGAACGTGTAGTTAAAGCTTTTTATAAAGAGCATTTTGTAAATTTTGATCGACAAATTGTGCTGGCTGATTGTTTGACACCATTAAATAATGGACCTGAAAGTTTTGCTGATTTGAGAATGGCAATGACGATGATCATGAAAAGTTTTAGCTATGGTCAAAGTAGTATTTTGTCACGATTATTCGCACCCAGAATCGATAAGTTATTGTTTGCGGCTACCAAAGCAGATCATGTGACTCCTGAACAACATAAAAACTTAGTACGATTACTCGATCAATTAGTATATCAAACACAACACCAGCTGAATTATGATGTTATTGAAATGAAAACATTGGCGTTGGCGTCTGTTAAAACTACGCAAGCGGGGAAAAGTCGTTATCAAGGGCAAGAGATACCAGTGTTACGTGGTAAACGCTCTGAAAATGGAGAGCTTATTACTGTGTTCCC